>JAKSBN010000278.1 GCA_022361175.1 Pseudomonadota bacterium
GCCTTCGGCGGCGTCCTGCTCACAGGCCTCCAAGAGGCGTCGCCACTGCACTGAATCGAGCGGTTGCTGGAGACACGCGAAAGTGACGGGCCGTCCCGTCTCCTTCGCCAGCCGGCGCATCCAATCCAGTTCGCGGGTTTCGGGGGCGAGGTCGCTGGCGACTTCGAACACGCCGTGGCCCACGACGCCCAGCATGCGCCCGAGGCCCAACAGCTCGTCGTCGTCCGCGGTGGTGCCGGGAACCAGCTCGCCTTCCACGTCGCGGTGCAGAATGGTTCGCGAGGTCGAGAAGCCCAGCGCGCCCGCCTCGAGCCCCTCGCGCACCAGCTCCGCCATGGCGGCGATTTCGTCGGGAGTGGGCTTTTCGTTCTTGGCGCCGCGCTCTCCCATCACGTAGACGCGGATGGGCCCGTGCGGGATCTGCGCCGCGACGTCGAGGGCGCGCGGCATGCCGTCGAGCGCGTCCAGGTACTGCGGGAAGGTTTCCCAGTCCCACTGGATCCCCTCGGAGAGCGCCGTCCCGGGAATGTCTTCCACACCCTCCATGAGCTGGATCAGGAACTCCTGCTGGCCCGGCCGCACCGGCGCGAAGCCGACTCCGCAGTTGCCCATCACAAGCGTCGTGACTCCGTGCCAACCCGAGGGCGAGAGGTGCGGGTCCCAGGTGACCTGTCCGTCGTAGTGGGTGTGGATGTCGACCCATCCCGGTGTCACCAGATGGCCGGTGGCGTCGATCTCGCGCCGGCCGGGCTCGGCGTCCGGCTCCACCGCCACGATGCGATCGCCTGCGATGGCGACGTCCGCCCGGCGCGGCTCGCTGCCGGTTCCATCGACGACGGTGCCGCCGCGAATCACGAGATCGTGCATGGGGGGACTCCTTCGAGCGAGGGCCGGCCCAGGGGCTCGGCGAGATTGACACGAGAGTCAATCCTATCACGCGAGCCGAAGCGCGCCGGCTCGCCGAGAAGCCCTTCAGCCCAGAGCCGCGTTGGTCCGATACGATCTCCCCGGGGGAGTCTCCTGAGTGGTTCTGGGAGGGGTCTACGAGACCCCCTCAGGGATACGGACCACTCTGCCCAGGCTCCATCGTCGGGGAGCTCGTGCCGATAGGCCCTTTCAAGGCGGGAGCGGAGGGAGCGGATTGCCGGAGCGGGGAGATACGCCGAGCGAGGTTGTGGCGACGGACGTTCGTTACGCCACCCCCGTGGCGCTGTCGGACGCCTGGACCCAGGACCTCTCGAACGGGGCGCTCTTCTGTCAGGGGGACAAGGAGTTCGCGCCCGGGGACCGCGTCCGGCTGCGGCTCGAACTGGCCTTCTGCGACGCGAGCGTGGAGCTGACCGGCGCCGTGGTGGCCACGGTTCCCCCGGCGATGGCCAGTACGGGTGCCGTGCCCGGGGCGTCGATTCAACTGGATCTGATCGGCGAAGCGCTGCGGGCGCAGCTCGAGGAGGCGAGCGGGCTGGCCCTGGAGCCGCCGACGCAGGACGACGAGCGACGCCGATCGCCGCGTTTTCCGGCCCGCACGCCCGTGGTGCTGGAGCTCATGAACCGCCACTTCGCCGCCGAGACGGCGAACGTCAGCTACAACGGTACGCTCGTCGTTCTGCCCGGTCTCGACCTGTCGCTGGGCACCCAGTTGACGGCCATTCTCTTTCATCCGAAGCACGACACCCAGATCGCGCTTCCGGCCCGCGTCATGAACCGGACGCCCTGCGACCGCGGCATGATGGCCATCGGCCTCCAGTTCCAGTACGAGATGAACCGCGTGGACGAGGTTGCGCAGTTCGTCGACGACGTCCGCAGCTTTCTGCACGCCGAGCAGCTCGGGACGCTCTCGGGGTCGCTCGTCGGAACCACGTTGGAGGATGTCCTCGAGACGTTCTCCGGTGCCGCGCGAGAGGGAACGTTGCTCCTGCAGCGCGGCGACGACACGGGCACCCTGATCTACGTCGACCGTGAGATCGTGCGCGTCGAAACCGGGATGGTGTCCGGGACCAAGGCGCTCAATCGCATGTTCACGTGGACGGACGCCCGCTTCGATTTCGAGCCCTCGGTCAAGCCCGGCAACTACGACGACGCGCCCCTGCCGCTCGAGTCGTCCGTGCTGACGGCCGCGGTGCACCGCGACGAGATGGCTCGCCTGGAGGTGGGCCGCCTGCTCCTGGACGCCGGCTTCAAGGTCGACGACTCGCGTCTGGGTGACGCGGAGGGGTCGCTCGACAAGCTCCAGACCGAACTCGTCGAGCACGCCCGGATGGGCTTTCCGCTGGGCGCGGTTCTCGACATGCTGCCGGAGAGCGACGCCACCATCTACCAGGCGATCGCCCAGCTCGTGGGCGACGGCGTTCTGATTCCCGAAGAGAAGCCCGCGAAGTAGCGCCGGCGCCCGCTAGACGCCGAAGACCCGCTCGAAGTTGCCGGAGTAGAAGCGCGTCTGGTCGGCGTCTCCGATGCCCTGGAGGCTCGTCTCGAAACGGCCCAACGGATCGCGCCCTCCCTCCATGTGCGGGTAGTCGCTGGAGAAGAGATACAGCTCGGGGCTCGAGTGGCGGAGCATCTGGCCCACGTCTTCGAACACGAAGGGCGTGAACGCGAACTGCTCCGTCAGCTGCTCCGAGGGCTTGCGCTTGAGCTCGCGCAGGGCCGGTTCCGAGCGGCCGAAGACCTCGATCAAATCGTCCAGGCGCTCGAGCAACGGGCCGGCCCAGCGGGCGCCCAGCTCGACGCTCGCCCCCTGCAGCTTCGGGAAGCGCTCGAGCACGCCGTCCAACACCATGGCGCTGATGAAGCGTTCGGGCGCGTGATGCAGCACCGTCATGTCCTTGCCGCGGACGTTCTCGCCGCCGCCCATCCAATCGCGGGGGGCGGGTCGGCCCGTGTTCATCCACTCGGAGGGCAGCTGCAGCGGATAGCCGCCGACGTGCAGCACCCACGGAACCTGCGCCTCCTGCAACCGCGCCCAGAAGCGGTCGAAGTCCACGTGGCCGGGAGAGCGGCCGCCGCAGTGCGTGTGAGGCACCCAGACGGCGCGAAGCCCGCTCTCGAGGGCCTGAGCCAGCTCCCGCTCGGCGTGCTCCGGATCGCGAAGCGGCACGCTCGCCACGCCCAAGAGCCGCGGGTCCTCGGCGCAGAAGGCGGCCATGCCGCGGTTGTGGGCGCGCGCAGCGCCGTATTGGACGTCGGGGTCGAGCCGGTGATCGAAGACCACCGTGGCACTCAAGGTCGAGAACACCAGCTGCCGCTCGAACCCGAGCAGGTCCAGCGCGCAGGTGCGGTCCTCCGGGTCGAACGCCCCCAGCGCCTTGGCCTCCTTCGGACCGCGGATCAGCTCGTCGCCGAGCGCCGCCAGCTCGGCCGCGTACTCGCGGTCGTGCCGGCCGCCGTCGGCCAGGATGGCCTCCACTTCTTCCCGCGAGACCGAGGAGGCGCCGTAGTCGATCTCCGGCAGGCGGTCGCGGATCTCGGGGTCGGCGTTCGCCGACAGGAAGTTCGGTAGCTCCATGATGTGGCTGTCCGCGTCCAGGAGCAGGCGTCCGTTGGCGTACGACATGGGGAAACCTCCCTTGTTTCGCCAGGGTACGCGATGGGCGCGGAGGGCGAACGACAAAAGGATGGGAGTCCGCCAAGGGCCCGATTTCGCACGCATGTGACGATTCGGTGCGACACGGAATCGTCACCGCTCACGCCTAGCCAGCCCTGTTCATCTTGGGTTCCATGCTGCGGCTCACAGACCGAGAACACCCGCGATGACTGGCAACTGCACCACCCTCGGGGCGCTGACGGCGCTCCTCGTGGGCCTGGCGATCTCCGCACAGGCACAGAACCGCGTCGACGACTTCCGCTCCAAGCTGGAGAAGTGGGTCGAGACCCGTCAGATCGTCTCCGAGGAGCGGTCGGACTGGGAAGTGGAGCGCGAGACGCTGCGCGCGACGCGCAAGCTCCTGCGGCAGGAGAAGACCGCCCTCGAAGCGGAGATTCAAGAGCTCGAGGAGACCAACACCGGCGCCGACGAAGAACGCCGCGCGCTCGTGCTCGAGCGGGGCGAGTACCAGCGCGCTGCGGCGAGCCTGGAAGCCCAGATCCGATCGATGGAAGAAGAGGTGCTGGCGCTCCGGCCGCAGCTGCCGTCGCCGCTGCAGAAGAAGCTCGAACCGCTGCTGGTGCAGATCCCGGAGGATCCGACGACGACGCGGCTGCCGCTCGGCCAACGCCTGATGAACGTGCTGGGCGTGCTGGCGCAGGCCGAGAAGTGGAACGGAACGGCCACCTTCGTCGGTGAGACGCGCGCGGTTCGCGGGGATCAGAAAGTTCAGGTCCGCACGCTCTACTGGGGGCTCGGCCAGGCCATCTACGTGGACGCCCAGGCCGAGGCCGCCGGCGTCGGCCGTCCCGGCCCCGACGGGTGGACGTTCAGCGACGAACCGGAGCTGGCCGACGACGCGAAGCGGCTGCTGGACATCTACGAGGGCAACGTGGACGTCATCGAGTTCGTTCCGTTTCCTGTTGTCATCGAGGGCGGCGAGAGCGAATCATGAAGACCTCCCGGCTCGGCGTCCTGGCGGCGGTCGTCTCGACCTGCGCCGCGGGCTTGATCTTCTCCACGGTCGCGGCGGCGCAGTCGTTCGACGCCGCACGGGGCGACGTCGATCGCCGGCTCGAACAGTCGCTGCGCGAGCTGGCCCAGGCCCGCGACCAGATCGCCGTGGAGAAGATCCCCCTTTCGCGCTCGGTGTCGCGCCTGGAGGACCAGGTCCTCGCGCTGCGCCGGGAGCACGACCGCCTGATCAAGGTCCGCGACAGCGGCACCATCGACCTCACCACGCTGCGCCGCCAGGTGGAGTCGCTGTCCAGCCAGGAGGACTTCGTCAACAGCCGCCTGAACGAGTTCGTGCGCGACTTCGAGAGCCGGCTGGACATCAGCGAGCTGCCTCGCTACGAGGCGCTGACCGCCGCGGCCAAGCTGGCCGAGAAGAACGTGAACCTCGACGAAGCGGGGAAGCGCGGCACCCAAATCGCGGTGGTGGAAGCGGCGCTCGCGCGGCTGCGCGGCCAGCTGGGCGGCGACGTCTTCGCGGGCGCCGCGCTCAGTCCGGAGGGCGTCCTGACCGAAGGCCGCTTCGTCGCCCTCGGGCCGACCATCTTCTACTCCAGCAAGGACGGCAAGGTCACCGGGTTGGTGGAAACCCAACTGAACGCCGCCGACCCCGTCGTCGTGCCGCTTCCGGGACGCCTGAACGACGGGATCCGGAAGCTCGCCACGGCCGGCTCCGGTGCGCTGCCCTTCGACGCCACGCTCGGCAAGGCGCTCAAGGTGGAGAAGGCGCGCAAGACGCTGGCCCAGTACGTGGCCGACGGCGGCGTCGTCGGATACGTGATTCTCGGCTTGGGCATGGCCGCGCTGCTGCTGACCGCCTTCAAGAGCTACGAGATCCTGGGCTTCCCGGTGGCCGAGCCCGATCAGGTGGACGTCGTGCTGGGCGAGCTCTCCAAGGGCAACCAGGAGGCGGCGGGCTGGCAGGCGCAGCAGGTCGAGGGCGCGGCCGGCGAGATGCTGGCGACGGGCGTGGCGCACGCCGACGAGAAGCGAGGCGTGCTGGAAGAGCTCCTGTTCGAGACCATCCTGAGGGTGCGGCCCTCTCTCGAGCGCTTCCTCCCGTTCCTGGCGATCACCGCGGCGGCCGCCCCGCTCCTGGGGCTGCTGGGCACCGTCATCGGCATGATCAAGACCTTCCAGCTGATCACCATCTTCGGCACGGGAGACGCCAAGAGCCTGTCGTCGGGCATCTCGGAAGCGCTCGTCACGACCGCCCTCGGGCTGATCGTGGCGATCCCGACGCTGATCCTCCACGGCGCGCTCTCGCGCATGGCCAAGCGCAAGCTGGGGCTCTTGGAGCAGCTCTCGGTGGCCTTCGTGAACGGCGTCGCCGCGATTCGTCACGCACCCGGTTCCGAGCGGCGCGAACCGGCGCACGACGGCTGACCCGCGATGTCGCGGATCCTCGAGATCTGGTTGAGCGGCGGCTGGGTGATGCTGCCGCTCTTCGCGCTCGCCGTGCTGCTCTACACCCAGGCCTTCCATCTCGTGCTCTACGTGCGGCGCACTGATCTGAACGAGAAGCGCGAACTCGACTGGTTCGGTTGGGTGCGGTCTCCCGAGACGGCCGAAGGACGCGTGGGCGAGATCATCCGCTACACCCAGTCCGACGTCTCGTCGGCGAAGCAGGTGCGCAACCGCTTCGACGAGGTCCGCCTGGCCCTCGTGTCCGCCGTGGAGCGCCGCACCAAGTTCGTGGGCACGCTGGTGGCGGCGGCGCCGCTGCTCGGGCTCCTGGGGACGGTGCTGGGCATGCTGCAGACCTTCTTCGGCATCTCTACCAGCGGCGGTGCCGAGACGGCAGGCGTCGTGGCCGCCGGCATCTCCGAGGCGCTGGTGACCACCCAGACCGGCCTCACCATCGCGCTGCCCGGCCTTTTCATCGTGATGGTGATCCAGCGGCAGCGCCACGGGCTCGAAGCCAAGATCGCGCGGCTGGAGAGCTTGACCCTCAACCACCTGAAGTTCGACTGAGAGCGGTACCGGGACCATGGCCAAGCGCAGCATCCTCGACGACAGCCAGGAAGAGACCGAGATCAACCTGTCTCCGATGATCGACTGCATCTTCATCCTGCTGATCTTCTTCATCGTGACGACGGTGTTCGTCGAGGAGCCGGGCGTGGAGATCCTGAAGCCCGACGCCACC
>JAKSBN010000313.1 GCA_022361175.1 Pseudomonadota bacterium
CCCGCGGCGGCGGTCTCGGCTTCCGGGAGTTCGACTTCGAGCACGGGCTCCGTGAAGCGACTCGTCACCAGGAAGAAGATGAGGAGCAGCAGTACCACGTCGATCAGCGGCGAAAGGCCGGGGCCGTTCGTGTCCTCGAGGGGCGGCGGGCGCATCAGGAGGCCTTCGCGGCGGCGAGCGGGGCGGCGGAGGCCGGTTCGGGTCGCGCTTCCTCGGCGTCCTGGCGGAGCCACGCCACCGCCCACTCGCCCAGGCGGCGTTCCAGGCGTTCGGCGCGGCGCCGCGTCAGCGCCTGGGCCGCGGTCGCCACCACGGCCACGCCGAGACCCGCCGCCGTCGTCACCAGAGCGCGGAAGATCCCACCGGCCACGACCCGGGCGTCGCTGGTGCCCGAGCCGGCGATCAGGTCGAAGGCCTCGATCATGCCCAGCACCGTGCCCAAGAGCCCCAGCATGGTGGCGAGCTGGGCCACGGCGCCCAGGGCCGGGAGGTGCTCGCGCAGGCGAGCGCACTCGAGACCGAAGTCGCGCTCGAGGGCGGCGGCCCGCTCCTCCTGCGGCCGTTCGCGACGCGCGCCGTCGCGTGCCAGCAGCCGCGCCAAGCTCGACGGATGCGCCTTCAGCAAGCGCGGCGCAATCGGGTCGCCGGGTGTCTGGTCGGCCAGCGCGCGCAGCAACGGTCGAGGCAGCACGCGCCGCGCCCGCAGGCGCCAGGCGCGCTCGGCCGTCAGCGCGGCGACCAGGACGGAGGCGGCCACCAGCAGGTGCATGATGAACCCACCCATCGCGTACCAGTCGCTCCAGGTGCGAGGGGCGGTGTCGGCGGCCGCGATGGGCGCGGCCAAGAGCAGGGGAATGGGGGCGAGGGCCAGCCAGGTCCGGGAATCGTAGACCCGGCGTCGCCCCCGCCCCCGAGCACCACGGTCCTTGTCGCCAGAAGGTTGTGTGCGGTGCTCTGTGGAAGTGGAAGTCACGGTGCGAGCGCCTCCAAGCGGCCGAAGCCTGTGTCGTAGCTCTCGCGGTGGCGGAAGTGCAGGACCACGTGTTCGTCCGCGGGCCCGTGGAAGAGCGTGTTGTGCCACCAGACGTTGTCGTAGACCGGGCCGCCCGTGAGCACCTCCGCCTCGCCGTGAAGCTCGGTGCAGCGCAGACGCCCGATCTCGCTGCGGTCCTCCAGGTCGAAGACGTAGAAGAGCAGGCTGCACGCCGGGTCGCTCCGCAGCGCGTCGACCACGGGCAGGTCGCGGTGGAGCAGGGTCGTCAGGCTGTCGGGCTCGAAGGAGTCGCTGCTCTGGTAGTAGTCCCGCAGGTAGGCGATCCCGCGGTCGTAGAGCACGCGAGCCCCCTGGTCCTGGCTGGTCTCGTAGAGCGTCCGAAACTCCTTCGTGCACTCTGCGAGCTGGGACTCGCGCGGCAGCAGGCCGCAGATGATCGAGTGGCTGCTGTGGCCGGTGCGCACGGCGCTGTTGCGAACGCCCAGGATCGGAGCCACCCCGACGTGGGGGCGTCCGCGGTCGTGCTCCATGGTGTGGGCGCGGAGGCGCACCTGCCACTCGAGAAAGCCGGCCGGCAAGGGCCGCGTGCGTCGGATCAGCGACTTCAACGGGTGTCTCCTCTCACAGGGCGCGCTCCGGGAGAGCGGTGGCGTGAACGCGCAGGCCCAGCTGGCCGTCGGTCTTGTCGAGCTGTGCGTCCACTTCGAAGACGTCGCGCAGCGTTTCGGCCGAGAGCACGGCCTCGGGCGCGCCCGCGGCGTAGAGTCGGCCGCGGTGGAGCACCGCCACTCGGTGGGCGATGCGCGCCGCTTCCTCCAGATCGTGAAGCGACAACACGACGCTGACGCCGCGCGCGTTGATGCGCCGGATCTGCTCGCACACCTCCAGCGCGTGGCGCAGGTCGAGGGCCGTGGTGGGCTCGTCCAGGAGCAGAATGCGAGCTTCCTGGGCCAGGGTCAGCGCCAACCACGCGCGGCGCTGTTCGCCGCCGGAGAGGCTTCCAACGGGGCGCGAGCGCAGCGCCAGGAGATCCATGGCGTCGAGCGCGTGCTCCACCGCACGTCGGTCGTCCGCGCTGGCGCCGGCGAAGGCCGAGCGGTGGGCGTGGCGACCGGTGCGGACCAGGGCCTCCACCGAGAGGCCCTCCGGGCATGCGGGCGATTGCGGCAGCCGCGCGACGACGCGGGCGCGCTCCCGCACGGGCTGGGCGTACAGGTCGCTTTCGTCGAGCAGCACCCAACCGCGGCGCGGTTGTAGACCGCCGCTCATGCCGGCGAGCAGCGTGGACTTGCCGGCGCCGTTCGGGCCGACGATGGCGAGGATTTCGCCGGGCTCGGCGCACAGGGAGGCGTCGCGCACCGCGTCTCGATCGCCGCTGGGATGCCGCCAGAAGCCGCGTCTCACGTTGAGCCGGGGCGTCACGCGGGGCTCCGCCACAGCAGGTAGAGCAGGAAAGGGCCCCCGACCAGGGCCAGCAGCGCGCCCACGGGAATCTCCAGCGGCGCGATGGCCGTCCGGGCGATGGCGTCGGCGCCGATCACGAGCCCCGCGCCCCCCAGCACGGCCAGGCCCAGGAGCGGACCGTGCGCCGGGCCGATGACCAGACGCAGGGCGTTGGGCACGACCAGCCCCACGAACCCCACCAAGCCCACCACGCTGACGGCACCGGCCGTGAGAAGCGCCGCGGCGCCCGCCAACGCCCGGCGCACGCGCACGACGGGCAGGCCCACGCTGCCGGCCGAGCCGTCGTCCAGCAGCAGCACGTCGAGCGCACGCACGGCCGCCAGGGCGGCGAGTCCTCCCAGCGCCGTCGGAACGGCCACGCGCACCAACTCGGGCCAGCCGCTGCCGTTCAGCGATCCCACGGTGAAGGCGACGAAGGCCGGCGCGCGGTCGGCGAAGAAGAAGACCAGTAGTGCCACGCCCGCCATGCCGATGGCCTGCAGGCCGACACCGGCGAGGATCAGGCGCAGTGGGTTCAGCGGGCCGGCGTTGGCGTGCGCCGCCAGCAGCGAGCACGCGAGTCCCAGCACGCCGCCCGCGAAGGCCAGCGTCGGCACCCACCACGGCTCGTGGGGCAGGAAGAGAATCGCGCAGAGAGCCCCCAGCCCGGCGCCCGCCGTCACGCCCAGGAGGCCCGGGTCGGCCAGCGGGTTGCGCAGCACCGTCTGCAGCAGGGCTCCGGCCACCGCCAGGGCGGCGCCGACGAGCCCAGCGACGGCGATGCGTGGCACCCGGATCGCCCACAGCACGTCGTGGGCCGGGTGCTCGGCCTGCACCAGCGCGGCCACGGCCTCTCGGACGGACGCGGTGCCCGCGCCCTGGGCCAGCGACACGAGCGTGATGACGACCAGCGCGGCCGCAAGCAGGCCGAACCACACCCGGGGCGATCGCCGCCAGGGCTCCCAGCGCAGGCGTGCCCGGGCGCGGACGGTTTGGAGGGCGTGCGCGGTCACTGAGGTGGCGCTCCGACCGCAGCCAGCTGTTCCAACAGGGCGCGTGCCGCCTGCGGCAGATCGAGGCCGGGGTTGGTGCGGAAGTGGGCGGGGTCGAGGGTGTAGACGCGTTCGCCCACCGCACGACCGATGCGCCGCCAAGCCGCTTCGCGCGCGAGCCGCCGGCGCATGCCCGCGGTGGTTTCAGCGGGGTTGCCGTGGGCCAGGACGAGCAGCACGTCCGGTTCGAGGCCGGCGAGCGCCTCGTCGGAGAGCTGCACGAAGCCGGGGAAGCTCTCGCGTCCCTCGGTGCCGCTGGCGGCGTTCGAGAACCCGAGCTGCGCCAGGAGATCGCCGGCCCAGGTTCGCTCGGTCACCACCATGGGCACGCCGGGCGCGGCGAAGATCGTGAGCGTGTCGATGGGCTCCGCGAGACGCAGCGCGTCGAGCTCGGCCCGCGTGCGTTCGGCGGCGCGGCGCACCTGCGCCTCGGCGCCCGCACGGCGGCCGAGGGCGACGAGGCCGTCGAGGGTGCTGGCGACGCTGCGGGTGTCGATCGCGAGAATTTCCACCTGGGTGCGCGCGAGCTTCTCGGCCAGGGCGGCGTGCATGTGGGCGTCGATCACGATCACGTCGGGTCGCGCCAGGGTCAGGGACTCGAGCTCGGGCGAATGCGGGCTTCCGAGATCCACCACGTCGCCGGCGGGCGGCGTGCCGGGGCGGGTGCGCACCTGCGCCACCACCCGCGCCTGCTCGGGAATCTCGCGGGCCACGCCGGCGGCGGCCGGAACCAGGGCCGCGATGCGCAGTACGTCCGCGGCGGCGGGGGTGGCCACGAGCGCCGCCATCAGCAGCACCTGGCAGGGGAGGGCGCGGCTCACGACGAAGCCTCTGCCCGCAGCGAGACGCCGGCTTCACACGTGCGATGCAGCGCGGCGAACGCTTCTTCGCGTTCGACGCCGAACTCCTCGCGCGGGCCGCGGTGCAGGTAGACGAACAGGAAGGGCTTCTGGTTGGCGTCCTCGCGCAGCTCGAAGAAGAGCACCCGCCGGCCCGAGCGCGCGTGGATCTTCTCGCACGAGCGCACGTGCCGAAACCGCGCCAAGTCCACGTGCCAGTGGTACGCGTCGGTCATCGCGTTCATGAAGCCGTCGGCGTAGCCGTGGGGGCCGAACTCGCACAGGGCCTCGAAGGTGCTGGGGCCGCAGGGCGAGATCACGCGCAGCCGTCCCAGCCCGGCCAGGGCCCGAAAGAAGTCTCGCGCGGTTTCGAGGGGCGGGGTGCCATGGCGCTTCGCGGCACCGGTCGTCGAGCTGGGGGCCGGGTTCATGGGGTCGAGCCTCGGGTGCGAACGCGCCGCCGCAACACGGACAAGCGGTTGAATGCGCTCGAGAAAGTTCTTGTTCGGCGGCTGGCGGCAGGAGGCCTGGCTGGCTGCGAGATCGGCACCGTAGGCGAGTTGAAAATGAAAGTCAATTTCATTAGTGTCCATTTCTCGATTCGGATTCCTCGATTCGGATTCGCTCGCTGCCAGCCCCCGCGTGCCAGCCACCCGAGCGTTCCATTTGGTGTGCAGGACAGGCTGGGCATGGCACGCGTGGCAACGGCTCTCGGGGCTTGGGGATTGGGATGCACGACGGCAGTGGCGTTCGTCCCCACGGCGGCGGCCGAAGCGCCGGTGGAAGAAACCCGTCGCATCGAAGTGGTCGGCGAGCCCGACGCCCGGGTGTTCGAGGACTCGGCGCTGGAAGTCCAGATCGTCAGTGAAGCGGAGCTGCGCGCCGCCCCCGCCACCAACGCGGCCGACGTCGTGGAGCACCTGATCGGCATTCGCACCCAGGGCCGGGTGCAGGGAGAAGAGCAGGTGGTCTCCATCGAGGGACTGCCGCCCGAGTACACACGCGTCTTGGTGAACGGCCAGCGCTATGCCGGCCAGATCGGTGAAGTCGACGATTTGCGCGACATCTGCCTGGAGAACCTGGAGCGGGTGGAGGTGAAGCGCGGCACCCAGGGAATCCGCTACGGCAGCGAGGTGGCCGGCGGCGTCATCGACCTGGTTTCCAAACGGCCGCCCAAGAACGGAACACGCGCGCACATCCAATCGGGCCTGGGGGACGCGGGGGCCGTGATCGGCAGTGGCACCCTGGCCTGGGGCCGCGAGCGCTTCGGCACGGCTCTCAGCTACTGCCACGATCAGATCGACGGCTTCGACTCCGACGAGGGTGTGGCCACCAGCGGCGGCACCGATGGGGGGCAGCGCAAGTCCGACGACGCCTATGGCTCCACCGTCTGGAATCCAGCCCCGGGCCTCGAGTGGACGACCCGCTACGGCTACCGGACCGAGCGCGACGAGTTCGATGCCTCGGGCGATTCACGCACGGACAACGACCGCTACCTCGCCAACTCGGAGCTCGGTTGGGAGGTGGGCGAAGCCACTCGCACGCTCGGGCGCTTCGCCTACTACCGCGGCATCACCGACAGCACCAACGCGCGCTCGTTTCGGTTCGACGAGCACGAGTGGAAGGGCGAGGCCGAACTCGAGCACTACCTGGAGACGGGGGCCTTGGGCCACGTGCTGACGCTGGGAGCGGTCTACCAACGGCCCGCCCTCGACCTGGAGGAGCGAGGCTTTCCGAGTCTGATCGACGTCTCGGACCCGCGCGTCGACTTCCAGGTGGAGGGCGTGCGCGAAGAGTTCGACGTGGGCGCCGTCTTTCTGGAGAGCGAGACGGAGCTCACGAGCTGGGCGACCGTGCTGTTGGGAGTACGCGGGCAGTTTCACAGCCAGTTCGCCGACCGGGTGCTGCCCCAGGCGGCGCTGCGCCTCAAGCCTCACGAGACGTTGGCGCTGCGTTTCGAGTGGGGCCAGCACTACCGGCCTCCGACCCTCAAGGATCTCTTCCAGCCGCCCGTGCAGAATTTCGAGGACGCGGGCTACCTCCTGCAAGGCAATCCCGACCTGAAACCCGAATCGTCAGAACGCTATCGCGTCG
>JAKSBN010000388.1 GCA_022361175.1 Pseudomonadota bacterium
ACCACGCTCATCACCACGAGCGGCTGCGAGTACGAGCGGAACTGCGCCGCCAGAATCGTGAAGATCGCCAGCACGGCCACGATGAAGGCCCGCCCCATGTCGTCGAACGCTTCGCGCGTCTCCTCGAACTCGCCCCCGAAGATCATGTTGACGCCCGGATAGCGGTCCGAGACGTCGGCGAAGCGCGCCTGCAGCGTCTCGTTCACCCGCTCGGACGACGTCTGGGCGACGTCGACGTTGGCGTAGACCACGACCGCCCGCTCGGCGTCGTAGTGGTAGAGGCGCCCGTAGCTGCGTTCCAGCTCGAGATCGGTGACGTCCTCGAGCTTCACCAGGTAGCCCTCGGGCGTCCGCAGCTCGAGATCCAGCAAGTTCGCCACGCTGCGGCGCTGGTCTTCCTGCAGCAGGACCCGGATGTCCACGTCCTCGTCCGACGCGGGTCCTTGCACGTGGAGGGCACCCAGCCGTCGTTGGACGCCCGCAGCGCCTGCCCGACCTCCTGGAACGTGACGCCGTGGATGGAGCCGCGATGCTCGTCCAGCCGCACGCGCAGCTCGCGCGGGCCGAGCGGCACGTTGTCCTCGATGTTGTAGGTGCCCGGAATCGACCGCAGCTCGCGCTTCACCTCCGCCGCCAGCTGCTTGGCCACGTCGTAGCGGTCGGCCTGAATGCGGACGGCCACCGGCTTGCCGATCGGGGGGCCGTTGCGCGGCGGCATCACCAACAGGTTCTCGATCCCGGCGGCGCCTTCCTCCTGGTAGGCGTCCAGCCGGCCGCGCACGAAGTTGAGCACGCGGTTGGGGTCCTCCAGGTTCTGGAGGGTGTTGGGGAAGGAGAGGAAGAGCAGCGCGTAGTTGGGCCCGAAGATGGGGATCTCGTCGGCACTCATGCCCTGCCCCACCGACGTGGAGACGTCGGTCAGCTCGTGGGCGATGGGCGCCAGCGCCGCTTCGATCCCCTTGGCCACCTCGTTGGTCTGTTCGACTCCGAAGTCCGTCGGTGCTTCCAGGCTGATGAAGATCTGGTTGAAGCCGCCGGGAAAGAGATCGACGCGAACGTGCTGCGCCAGGCCCAGAGCGCCGTAGAAGGCGGCCAGGCAGAACACCAGAAACACGCCGCGGTTGGCCAGAACGCGCATCTGCGCGGCCAGGTAGCGCTCGCGAAAGCCGGCGATGCGGGCGTCGACCCAGGCCCGGCCGGTGTGGCTCAACCGGGCGATCCAGGAACGCTTCCCCACGGCCTCCGCGTCCTTGCCGTCGGACCCCCGCCGGCTGCCGAAGTCGAGGTAGTGCGCCGGCAGCACCACCAGCGCCTCCAACAGCGAGGCGATCAGGCAGGCGATGACCGTCTTGGGCAGGATCGACATGAACTCGCCGCTGGTGCCGGAGATCAGCAGCATGGGCAGGAACGCGGCCGTGGTCGTCGCGATCGCCGCGATGACGGGCCACATGACCTCGTTGGCCCCGTCCACGACGGCCTGTTGCAGCGGTTTCCCCTGCTCCACGTGCCGGTAGATGTTCTCGATCACGATGATCGCGTCGTCCACCAACATGCCGGACACCATGATGAAGCCGATGAGGGTCATGGTGTTGACCGTGATCCCGAAGACCGGAAACAGGGTCATCGCGGTGAGGAACGAGAATGGAACGCCGATGATCGCCAGCATGGAGTTGCGGAAGCCCACCGTGAACCAGAGGATGACGGCCACGAAGGCCACCCCCAGGAGCAGGTTGTTCCGCAGGATCCCGATCATGCCCTCGACGTAGACCGCGCTGTCGAACGTCATCGTGGCCTCGATGCCGTCGGGCAGCCGTTCCTGCTCCAGGAAGGCCGCGACGCGGCTCACCACCTCCACGACGTCCGAGCCGGCGTCCTTGGAGATCCCCACGATGACCGTCGGGTCGCCGTTGAAGCGCGCGTAGAAGCGCCTCCGTTCGAAGCCCGAACGAACCGAGGCCACGTCGGAAAGCAGCACGTGCGTGCCGTCGGCGTTCTTCTTCACCACGGTGGCGGCGAGGCCCTCCGGCGACAGAAAGTTGCCGAGACCCCGGACGGTGATTTCCTGGTTCTCGCGGTTGGAGAACGTGCCACCCGCGACGTTCTGGTTGTTGCTGGCGATCAGGCGGCTGATCTCGGGCAGCGTCAGGTCGTACTGAAGCGCCCGGTCCTTGTCGACCAGCACGCGGAGCTCGCGGTCGCGCATCCCGCGCGGCGTCGCCTTGCGCACGCCCTTGAGCTGCTTGAGCTTGCGCTCCAGGTCGCGCGCCACCTCGCGCAGCGCGAACTCGCCCACGCCCCCGACGTCCGTCACGGCGATCATGACGATGTTGTAGACCTCGGAGACCGAGAGCTCGGTGAGGATCGGCTCTTCGGCGTCGGACGGCAGGTCGTTCACCCGGTCGATGGCCGCGCGCAGGTCGTTGAGCGCCGCCTGCTGTTCGGACTCCGACAGGGTCTCCTGCCATTCGATGTTGATCTCCGACTGGCCCTGGCTCGAGAAGCTGAACCACTCCTTGATCCCCGTGACGTCGCGGATCTCGTCCTCCAGCTTGGTCGTGACCAGGCGCTCGACCTCATCGGTCGACGCCCCCGGCCAGATCGTCACCAGCAGGGCCGAGTTGAACGAGATGTCGGGGTACAGATCGACGGGCGTGCGTCGCACGGCCATCAGTCCCGCGACGATCAGCACCACGAACACCAGGTTCACCAACACGACCTGGTGAACGGCGAACTTGGGCAGGCTCACGGTCGCTCCTCCGCACGCGCCACGCCCGACTCGCGCACCGCCAGGCGGGCTCCCTCGCGCAGCTGGCGGAGCTGAGTCGTCACGATCCGGTCGCCCCGGTCGAGACCGGCTTCCACCTCGAGCACGGTGGGCTGGAAGGGCACGTCGCGGACCCGCACCCGGCGACGGCGCGCGACGGTGTGCTCGTCGGCGCCTGGCTCGGCCAGGTAGACGAACGCCAGGCCGAACTCGTCCAGCACCGCCTCGCGCGGGATCAGGGTCGCCAGGCGCGCCTCTCCCAGGTCGAGCCGCACCCGGGCCACCATGCCCGGCAGCAACCGGCCTTCCGGATTCGCCACCTCGATCTGGACCGGGAACTTCTTGGTCTGGGGGTCCGAGGCGGCGGCGACGCGCAGCACCGAGCCGGTGAAGGTCTCGCCCGGCAGGGCCTGGATCTCGACCCGGGCCGGGGCGCCCGGACGCACGGCCACCACGTCGCGATCGCGCAGGCCGATCTCCATCCGCACGTGGGAGACGTCCAGCAGCTCGGCCACGCGCTGGCCCGGGCTGACGTACTCGCCCACCTCGACCGGGAAGCTCCGGAGCACGCCGGCGAAGGGCGCCATCAGCGTGCGCTTGGCCAGGGCGTCCCGCGCCTCCCGCAGGTCGGCCTCGGCCGCGCGCTGCGTCGCCAGCGCGACGCGCTGGGCGCTCGTCGCCTCATCCAGATCCGACTCGCTGGAGACGCGGCTCTTGGCCAAGTTGCGGCGCCGCCCCAGGTTGGCCCCGGCCAGCTCGAGCTCGCTCTCGGCCCGGGCCAGCGCCGCCTCGGATCGCGCGACGCGGACTTCGGCCGCCAGCGGATCGATCCGCAACAGGAGCCCCTCGGCCTCCACCTGGTCGAGCTCCTCGGCCCCGACCTCGATCACGCGGCCGCCTTCCTCGGCGAAGAGCTCCACCCGCCGCCGCGCCTCGACGAGGCCGGCCACCTCCACCTGGTGATCGACCCGCGCCGGCTCGACGAGCACGGTCTGGACGCTCAAGCCCACGTCGGGGTCCCCCGCCTGGGGTTGCGGGGCCGGCGCCGTGGCCCGCAGCACGAAGCCGGCGAGCACGGCCAACCCCGCACCGATCCAGAGTCCGCGGCGCAGCCCGATCCGCTGCCACAGGGGTCGCTCGGCGTCTTCGCCCAGCTGCGGTTTGGGCGAGTCGGTCGATGCGGCTTCGCTCATGAGACCTCCGAGGGCGCGCGCGACTGTCGGGGCAGCAGTTTCAGCTCGAGCAGTGCTTGCAGCTGCTCGCGCAGCGTGTCGGGATTCGCGCGCTCCGGCGCGAACGTCGAGCGGTAGACCTGCCCGTCGAACAGAGAGAGGAGAGCCTCCGCCAGCACCCCCGCCTCTACCTCGTCGGCGAACTCGCCGCACTCCTGACCCTGACGAATCAACTTGGCCAGGAATTCGGACTGGGCCTGGTATTGGACGCGCAACGCGGAAAAGAGTTGCTCACGCGCCACCTCGTCCACGGCCACCAACCCCCAGGCCTGCAGGTTCACCATCATCTCGGCGGAGATGGTCGGGAGAAGCTCGGTCAGCAGCTCGAGGTACTGCGCCAGGCGTTCACCCGGGGTCCCCTCTCCCACCTGGTCCTGGAGCTCTTCGGTCCCCTGCTGGTACTGGGCCACCAGCCCGGCGATCAGCAGCGCTTCCTTGCGATCGAAGAAGTTGTAGAGCGTGCCCTTGGAAACGCGCGCTTCGGCGGCGATCTCGTCCATCCGCGCGCCCTCGAATCCAACGCGGGCGCACACGGTGCGGGCCGCTTCCAGAATGCGAGAACGCTTGGCTTCGCGAGACGCGCGAGCTGAGGAGCCGTCGTCGAGCACGCCAGGCGGTTGGGACGCCATGGCGCCTCCCGTTGGGCGCGGGTACTGACTGGTCAGTATTGTACCGAGGCGCGCTCTCACTTCAAGCCCAAGGCAGAAAAGACTGTCACCGAGCACGACGGCCACCCCACCCACAGAGCGAGAGGCATCGCTGCCACGATCCCCGGAGGGGGTTCGCTGTCAGGCGAAGACGGGAAGAGGGCCGAAAAAGTACGCTCCGGCGGGCTTGGGTCCGAGCCGCCGGCTGCCGATGGAGAGAGGGTCGTGTCGATAATACCCCACTCGTGATACGTGGGGGAGTCGGCGCGGCGCACGACGGGCCGTGAGGCCGTGGCGAAACGGCGCACACGGGCGCCCAGAGGAGGCTGTGGAGTCCGACCGAAAGGTCAGGGGGGAGCGAAAAAGCTCTGGCGAATCAAGTGAGAATGCCTCATTATGCCGGGCTACCGAGCGTGCCCCCTTTTGATAGCCAGTTGAATGCGTGCACCCCCCACCGAAAACCCGTCGGATGGGGAGATGGCGCGTATCGACGCACTGGCGCATAAGTAATTGAAACCGCAAGTCCCCGGGCGGTATCCGATTCTTCACGACGGAATCGCACCGAAGGACGGAAGAGGAACAGTGTGAGTCTCGAAGAGAACGAGCAACGACGATCTTCGGCAGAAGGACGAACCCGCGGCGGAGCGATGGGAGCCACGCCGGTCGTGGCAGCCGACGAGCTCGATCCCGGCCGCGAACGGCGACCGCTCGAGTCGTACTTCCAGGAGATCGGGGGCACGCGGACGCTGCGCCGCGAGGAAGAGGTGATCCTCGCCAAGGAGCTGGAGGCGGCGACCGCCGAGCTCCGCGGGGCCCTGTACGCCATTCCCTTTTCGGCGCGCCACGTCGTTGCGCGGTGGGACGCCCTGCGCGCTCTCTCGCACACGGGCGCGAAGCTCTCGGAATCCGTCGGCGACGAGGAGACCGGCGAGATCGCCGCGCGCGTGGAGCGCGCCGTCAAACGGCTGCGCCAGCACTTGGCCGAGCGCGACAAGCAGTGGGACAAGGGCGCCAGCGCCAAGGTCTTCGAGAAGCTCGACGCCAAGATCAGCAAGGAGATGCAGGGGGCCCAGCTCTCGCTGGCCATCCTGGCGGAGCTGCGCGAGCTGGCCCTGGCCCTTCAGCGCGACATGAAGCGCACGCGCAAGCGGACCAAGAAGCTGGCCGAGATCGAGCAGCAGGCCGGTGTCGTGAAGGACACCATGCTCGAGCTGGCCAGCAACGTGGAGCGGGCGCACGACCGCATGACGACGGTCAAGAACCGCTTCATCGAGCACAACCTGAAGCTGGTGGTCGCCATCGCCAAGGACTACCGGAACCTCGGGCTCTCGTTCCCGGACCTGATCCAGGAGGGAAACCTGGGGCTCATCCGCGCCGTGGAGAAGTTCGACCACCGCCGCGGCTTCAAGTTCTCGACCTACGCCGTCTGGTGGATCCGCCAGGCCCTCGTGCGCGCGATCCAGAACCACTCGCGCACGATCCGCCTGCCCTCCCACGTGCACGATCGGCTGCAGCGCAGCCAGCGGGTGCGAGCGGAGCTCACCGGCAAGCTGGGCCGCGAGCCGACGGCCGCGGAGCTGGCTCCGGCGCTCGGAACGGACACCGAAGCGCTCGAGTCGCTGGACCGCCTGTCGCGCGAGGCCATCTCGCTCGAGTCCAACGTGGCCGGCACCGAAAAGCGGCTCGAGGACTTCGTGGCGGACTCGGGTGCGGAGCGCCCGGACGGCGGCATCGACGACGAGCGCATGCGCTCGGGCGTCGGCGCCCTGCTCGGCAGCTTGACCGCGCGCGAGCAGCACATCCTGCGCCTGCGCTACGGCCTGGGCGGAGAGGAAGAGCACACGCTCGAGCAGATCGGCCAGGATCTGGGGCTGTCCCGCGAGCGGGTGCGGCAGCTGGAAGCGCGCGCGCTCAAGAAGCTGCGGGAGACGCAGCCCGCGCAGCGGCTGCATCCCATCCTCGAGTCGTAGCTTCGAGTCAGAGTCCTCCATCCCAGGGGCCCGTCCGTCACCGCCGGACGGGCCCCGCTCTTTTCGGGATCCCGGCAGCGAGCCCGGACCAGAGGCCATCTCATCAACCTCGACCGAGCCAGAGGCGTGTGGATTCGGGCCGAGATCCGCGCAGACACAGCGGTCGCGACGTCGAGAGTTCGCAGCGGTGAGATTCGGCTCGAAGACGCGGCTCTGGCGACCGAGAGGTACTGAGTGGCCTCTAGAGCGCCAGCCAGGCCAGGAACGCGGCGCCCACGGCCCACGTGTAGAACGCGAAGAAGTGGAACCGCTGGCTTCGCAGCAGGCGGACGAAGAGCCAGATCGCCGCGATGCCGAAGACGAGCGCGGCCGCCGCGCCCACCGCCAACGCCCGCAGGGCCTGTGGATCGGCCGCCCCCAGCTCGGGGAGGGTGCGCACGGCCGCGCCGGCGATGGCCACGACTCCCAGCAGGAAGGAGAACTCCGTCGCGGCCGTCGGCGCCACGCCCAGGGCCAGCCCGGCCGTCAACGTGGCTCCGCTGCGCGAGATGCCCGGCAGGATCGCCAACGCCTGGGCGCACCCGATCAGCAGCGCCGCCGACCACGTGGGCTCGGAGGCTTCGGCGCGAGGCAGGGTGAAGCGAGTGGTCCAGAGCGCCGCGCCGGTGGCCAGTAGACAGGCGCCGGTCACCCAGGGCGCCGAGTACTGCGCCTCCAGGAAGTCGCCGGCCAAGAGCACCAGCGCCACGGCCGGCAGCGTCCCCACGGCGAGCTTGCCCGCATAGGTCCACGCGTCGCGCTCCCCGCGCAGGGCGCCCACGACCAGAGAGGTCACCCGCTTGCGAAAGAAGAGCAGCACCGACACCAGCGTCGCCACGTGCACGACGACTTCGAACAGGAGCCCCTCTTCTTCCACGCCCAGCAGGTTCTCCAGCATCACCAGGTGTCCGGAGCTGGAGACCGGCAGGAACTCGGTCAGCCCCTGCACCAAACCGAGCCAGAACGCCTCGAGCGTGTTCACGCGCCCTCCGCCTCGGAAAGCGAAGCCGGCGCTTGGCGTCCCTCGGGCGCGCGCATCCGGAAGCGCTCGAACGTCAGGTAGGTGGCGGGCACGACGAAGAACGTGAAGGCGGTGGCGAAGAGCATGCCGCCCAGCACCGCGACACCCAGCGAGGCCCGGCTCTCACCGCCGGCCCCGAAGCCCAGCGCGATGGGCGTGATACCGGCCATCGTGGCGAAGGCCGTCATCAGGATGGGCCGGAAGCGCGTCCTGGCCGCCTCGAGGACCGCCTCGCGCACTTCGAGCCCGCGTTCGCGGAGCTGGTTGGCGAACTCGACGATCAGGATCGAGTTCTTCGTCACCAGCCCCACCAGCATCACGATCCCGATCTTGCTGAAGAGATTGAGCGTGCCACCGGTCACGTGCAGGGCGACGAGCGCGCCCGTGAAGGAGAGCAGGACGGCCACCAGGATCGTCACGGGATCCAGGAAGCTCTCGAACTGGGCCGCCAGGACCAGGTAGACCACCACGATGGCCAGCAGGTAGGCGAATACCAGCGCGCTGCCCGACTCGAAGAACTTCTCGGCCTCGCCGGAGAACCGCACGCGATACTCGCCTCCGGGCGGCAGGAGCTCTTCGGCCAACGCCTTCATCTGCAAAAGGCCTTCGCCCTGGGCCATCCCCTCGACGCCCGCCGTGATCGTCACCGCCCGAAACCGGTCGAAGTGCGGCAGGGCGCGTGGAGCCGTCGTCTCCCGAAACTCCACCAGCGAGGCCAGCGGGATCAAGTCGGCGTTGCCGCGCGCGAAGAGCGCGAGCAGATTGCGGGGATTCGAGCGCTCGTGGCGCCTGAGCTGCGCCCGCACGTTGTAGGTCTCGCCGGCGAGCTTGAAGGTCGAGACGTCGAGACCGCCCAACAGCACCTGCATGGTCGTGGCGATGTCCCGCACCGACACGCCCAGATCGCTGGCCCGTTCGCGGTCGATCTCGACCTCCAGCTGGGGCTTGTTGAGGTACAGGTTGCTCCGCAGGTTGGTGAAGCCGCCCTCGCCCGCGCGGCGCTCGATCTCGTCGGCGATCCGCGCCAGCTCCTGGACGTCCGGCCCCTGGACGACGACCTCCACGGGGGACGACGTGAACCCGCGCAGCGGGCCGGGAGCCAGGGGGAAGGCGCTGATCCCCGGGATCGCCGACAGTTCGGGCCGCACGGCGTCGATGACCTCGGTCTGGCTGCGATCGCGCTCGGCCCGCGGCACCAGCTGGTTCAGGACGAGCCCCTGGTTGACGACGCCCGGCGTGCCGATCCCGAGCGCCACGATCGAGAACACGCGCCGCACTTCGGGCTGGGCCTGGGTCACGGCCTCCGCCTGGCGCTGATAGCGGTCCATGTATTCGACGGTGCTGCCCTCGGGCGCCTGGGTCCAGACCATGAAGAAGTTCCGGTCCGACTCGGGGATCAGCTCCTCGTCCGCCGTGGTGTAGAGCCAGGCCCCGGTCCCCACCCAGAGAAGCGCCAATACGAGCGCCGACGCGGCGGCCCACGGGCGCGCCAGCACGGGCTCCAGCAGGCGCCCATAGCCGCGCGACAGCGCGTCGAAGCCGCGGGCCAGGCGCAGCTTCACGCCGGTCTCTTCCCTGCGGTGCCGCAGCACGCGGCCGCACAACATCGGCGACAGCGTCAGCGCGACGAAGCCCGAGATCGCCAGCGCCGCGGCCACGGTGACCGCGAACTCGCGAAAGAGCTGGCCGGTCGTGTCGGTGAGGAACGTCAGGGGAATGAAGACGGCGACGGCGGAGACCGTCGCCGCCACCACGGCGAAGGAGATCTCGGCCATTCCGCGCCGGGCGGCCTCCAACGGGCTCGCGCCGGACTCCACCCAGCGCGTGATGTTCTCCAGCACGACGATGGCGTCGTCCACCACCAACCCGATCGCCAAGGTGATCCCCAGGAGCGTCAGCGTGTTGATGGAGAAACCGAGCGCGTAGACGGCGATGAACGACCCGACGACCGAGACGGGGATCGCCACCGCGGGCACGAGCGTCGCCCGGGCCGTGCGCAGGAAGATGTAGATGACGAGCACGACCAGGATCGACGCCTCGAAGATCGTGCGCGTCACGTCGCGAATGGACTCGCGGATGAAGATCGAGGAGTCGAAAGCCACCTCGAACGTGAGCGCCGGGTCCATCTCGGCCTCGATCAGGGCGACTTCACGCTTGACCGCATCGGCCACGTCGAGGGTGTTGGCCTTCGACTGCTTGATCACGCCGAGGCCGACGGCGGGGACGCCGTTGTAGCGGACGATCTTGCGCTCGTCCTCGGGACCGGTCTCCACCTCGGCCACGTCGCGCAGCCGCACCGGCTCGCCGTTCACGCTGGCCACGATCAGGCTGCCGAACTCCGCGGGAGTCTTGAGCTCGCCCAGGCTGCGCACCGTGAACTCGTGGTCGCTGCTCTCGACGCGGCCGGAGGGGATGTCCACGTTCTCGCGCTCGAGGGTGCCGATCACGTCGCCGATGGTCAGGCCCTGGGCGCCCAACCGGCGGTTGTCGATCCAGATGCGCATGGAGTAGCGCCGCTCGCCGCCCACGACGATGCTGGCCACGCCCGGCAGCTTGGCCAAGCGGTCCTGGATGCGGTTCTCCGCGATCGACGTGAGTTGGATCTGGTCGTAGCCATCGCCGTAGAGCGCGAGCCACATCACGGCGCGCGCGTCGGCGTCGCGCTTGGCGACGACGGGCTCGTCGATGTCGTCGGGCAGCGCGTTGCGGATGCGCGCCACCCGGTCGCGCACGTCGTTGGCGGCCGCTTCGATGTCGCGCGCCAGGACGAACTCGACGGTGATCTGGGAGACCTGCTCTCGGCTCTCGGACGTGACGTGCTTGACGCCCTCGATGCCGTTGACGGCGTCCTCGATCACCTGGGTCAGCGACGTCTCGACCACCTCGGCCGCGGCGCCGGGGTAGACGGTGGTGATGGTGACCTTGGGTTCGTCGATGTCGGGGAGCTCGCGGTTCGGCAGCTGGGCCAGCGAGATCGCGCCGAAGAGCAGGATCACCATCGACATGACCCACGAGAGCACCGGGCGCTCGATGCAGATCTGGGAGAGCCTCACGTCTCCTCTCCGTCGTCTCCTTTGCGCACCTCGCCGACGGCAGCGGGGACCGGATCGGCGACGATCTCGATGCGAGAGCCCGCCAGCACCTTGTGGGTGCCCGTCGCCACCACGCGATCGCCGGCACGGAGCCCGGTCACCACTTCCACCCGTCCGCGCTGGCGTACGCCGATGCGCACGGGCACCTTGACCGCCTGCGGGCCGTCCACACCGCCGTCCACGCGCCACACGTAGGCGCCGTTGCGGTCGTAGACCAGCGCCGCCTCGGGCACCAGCAGCGCCGCCTCCCGGCGCGCGATCTCCACGTCCACGTTGGCGAACATGCCCGGCTTCAGGCGGCCGTCCTGGTTCGCGATCCAAGCCTTGAGGATCAAGCGCCGGGCCGCCGGATCGAGTCCCGGCGCCACGAAGAAGACCTCGCCCGGAAACCGCTCGTTCGGCCACGCCGCCACGCGCACGTGGACGGGGACGCCGGTCTTGGCCAGGGCGACTCCCTGTTCGTTGACCGCGAACACGAGCTGAAGGCGCTCCACCGACAACACCTCGACCAGCCCGTCGCCCTCCTCGACGCGGTCGCCCGGCGACACCAAACGAGCGCCCGCCAGGCCGTCGAAGGGTGCCCGGACACGGGTCCGCTCCAGCTCGAGACGCGCCAGCGCGACCCGCGCCGAGGCCTTGTCGAGCTCGGCTTCCGCTTCGGCGCGCCGCGCCACGGAGGAGATGTCGCGGTTGGTGAGGGTCCGGGTGCGCTCGCTGACGTCGCGGGCCAGCTTCTGTTCGGCCAGGGCCTCCTGCAGACGCGCCTGCTGCTCGGCGTCGCCGAGTTCCACCAGCACGTCGCCGGCGGCCACGCTCTGCCCCTCCTCGAACCCGATGCGGCGCACGACCCCCTCGCCCTCGGGCTTGAGCAGCACGCGGTGCTCGGCCTCGAGGGTGCCCGTGAGCGCCACCTCGTCCCGCAGCAGCTCGGGCTGCACCTGCACCACTTCGACCGTCACGGGGGGCGGACCGCCGTCGGTCTCCAGCGCCGCCTCGCCGCTGCCGCAAGCCCACGTGCCCAGCGCCAGGCCCACCGCCCCTCCCAATATCGACCAAGGAGAAGTCGACCAAGGGGAAGCGCGCCCCGGGCCCCGCGGGACGAAGACGGATTCAGTGCCGTCGCCCATGCCGCAAAGCTACCGAAACACCTAGAATCCGCCTCCCGACGCGTCCGCGTCTGCAGAGAGGAAAACCCGTGGAGCTGGCCTGCCTCGACCTGGAGGGCGTTCTCGTGCCCGAAATCTGGATCAACGTGGCCGAGCGCACGGGCATCGAGGCCCTGCGCCGCACCACGCGCGACGAGCCGGACTACGACAAGTTGATGCAGTACCGCCTGGGCATCCTGGACGAGCACGGGCTGCGCCTGCCCGACATCCAGCAGGTGATCGACGGGCTGGGGCCGCTACCGGGGGCGGCCGACGCCCTGGGCTGGCTGCGCGAACGCTTCCAGGTGGTGATCCTGTCCGACACCTTCTACGAGTTCGCCGACCCGCTGATGGCGCAGCTGGGTCGCCCCACCCTGCTCTGCCATCGCCTGGAGACGGACGCCGACGGACGGGTGGTGGACTACGTGATCCGGCTTCCCGACCAGAAGCGGCGGGC
>JAKSBN010000164.1 GCA_022361175.1 Pseudomonadota bacterium
CAGACCGCCGAACGGATGCCCGAGGTCTTCCTCTGGTCGATCGGCACGGAGCCGTCGGATGAGCCGCCCGTGGAGATCGCCGTCCCCTCGGACTTCGTGAAGCCCGGTCTCGAGCGCCTGGATCCGACGTGGATGTGGACGGCCCTCCGCCAGGAGGACGGCTACTGGAGGCGAGGCTGGTTCCAGAGATGGCCGGCCCGACAGCTCGTGTTCGTGACCTAGGCAGGGTTCCGGTGCGGGCAGATGATCGTTGCGCAACGGCTCGAGCACGTCGCGGAGATCCACGTAGCCGGTCTGGCCGGGTTCCTCCTCGCGAAATGCGCTGCCGCGTACTCTCGGAGGACGCAGAAGGACTGGTACGGCCTCGCATTCGTCCTGGTGCACAACGACGCTGGCGGGCCGGAGGCCGCGGCGCAGGCGGTAATCGATCGGTTCGGTGGACAGATCGGCGCCATCCGAACCGCGCTGGCGGATCTCGCCGCCAACTTCGCCAACCGGGAAGCGCAGGGGCCGCGAGCCTACGCTCGCCAGATGGCGATCGACCATCCCGAGGTCAAGCAGGTGACTACCCTCGCGGACGCCGTCGTTGCCGTCGATGCGTTCTGCACGCACGTCATGGCTGCGAGCGCTGGCGCCGAGGACCCGTCCGACGCGGATCCGACAGGGGCCGTCGGGCCGTCCTCAGTGCCCCTCCTCGCCGCCCCCTGCCGGCCCTCGCAACTCACCAGACGCAAGCTCCGTCACTTCTTGCGCCGCCGGCCCAGGTGCATGATCGGAGACCTCGGGCCGGTGGGGGAACAGGATCTGGTCAAACCGTGAAGAAACGGAGAGTGGATGATCGGTAGCTTCTACGTTGGCCGGCTGTGTCGAATCGCCCTCTGCGCGGTTCTCTTCGTCGCCCCTGGGCTCGTTCACGCCCAAATCCACGTGCCGCAGCGACCCCGCGGCGTCGTGCTGCCGGGGAGCCCACTGGTAAGGATGTACCTGTCGAATCGCAATCTCGTCTCGCAACGAACGCTGCTGCTCGAGAGCTCAGGGTCGCATCAGCCGAGAGATCGATTTCAGGTGTTCATCGCGCCCACCGAGAATCCGTCCGGTCCGAAGCCGGTTCTCTCACTGAGCTACGAGAACGCGAAGGGCGTGGTGCAGACCTTCACGGTCGAGTCGTTCGAGAGCCGGCAGCGCTTCGAGCGGATCGAGGAGATCACAGGGCTGCGCGAGGTGCTCCTCGTGGAGACCTACTACCAGAGCGAGGGGGCGACCGGGGAGGGCGACCACATCGGGTACTTGTACGTGTACCTCGTCGACCGGGAAGGAATGAGCGCCCTCGACAAGATCGTTCTGTATTCAGAGAGCCAGCGCGAGCACTTTCGCTTCTATCTCTCGAACGCCTCGGGAGAGACCTCGTTGCACCTCGAATCTCTCACGCGGCGGACCACCCGTGCGATCGACGCCGCCGCCAGAACGCTCCGCCCCGCCGAGGCGCCGGTCTACCCGAGGACGCTTCCGTCCTTCACCTGCGAGTCTCCCGAGTTCGCAGAACGCGTGATCTGCGAGGACGCCGGGCTTTCGGCACTAGACCAGATCGTGAGCCGTCTCTACCAACCGCTGAGAGAACGCCCCCAGGTCAAGGCTTCCCAACGCCGCTGGCTGCGCGACCGAAACGAACGCTGCACCCGGTTCACCCAGGAACCGCGCGGCGTTCACGACTGTCTGGCGGATTCATACCGCAAGAGAGTGCTCGAACTCACCCCGCTCGACGGCAACTAGCTGGCTACGCTGCGTTTCTCATCCGGGGCAGCGGGAGACCGCGTCTCGGCAACTCACGCGCCCTTCGACGGCTCGAAGAGGGGAAGGTGGCGGCCGTCCGAGAGGGGCTCCCACGTGAGGGACACGGGCATGCCGATGGTCACCGACTCCGGGTCACAGCCGACGACGTTGGACATCATGCGCACGCCTTCTTCGAGATCGATCAGGGCCACGACGTACGGAGCCATGGCGGCCATACCGGGGTTCTGGGGTCGGTGCTCGACGGTGGCGGCGTACACCGTCCCGCGGCCGCTGGCCTGGCGCCACTCGAGGGTGTCGCCGAGGCAGGTGGGGCACACGACGCGGGGGTAGAAGACGGTCGCGCCGCAGGCGACACACCACTGCAGGAGGAAGCGCTTGTCTCGGGTGGCCTCCCAGAAGGGCTCGGAGACTTCGGACGCACGCGGTTCGATTCGGGTGACTTCGGCACTCACAGTGTCGCCTCCGTCCCGAGCACCAAGGTGGACATGCTGGAGAGCACCATTCCCGACCCGTGGGCGACGGCGATCTCGGCATCCGGCACTTGGCGCGGGCCGCAGTCGCCGCGGAGCTGCCGGACCGCCTCGACGATCAGGAACATGCCGTACATGCCGGGGTGGGTGAAGGACAGGCCGCCTCCGTTGGTGTTCATCGCCAGGCTGCCGCCCGGGCCGAGCTTGCCGTCCTCGGCGAACGGGCCGCCCTCGCCCTTCTTGCAGAACCCGAGATCTTCCAGGTGAAGCAGTGCGGTGATGGTGAAGCTGTCGTAGCCCATCAGGACGTCCACGTCGGTGGGCTTGACGCCCGCCATGGCGAAAGCACTCGGGCCGGAGATGGCGCCCGGCGTCGTCGCCAAGTCGGGCATCTGGCTGATGATCATGTGGTCGTGACAGGTGCCGGCGCCCAGCACGTAGACGGGCTTGCTCCGGAGCGTGCGCGCCCGTTCCGCACTGGTCATCACGAACGCCCCCGCGCCGTCGGTCACGAGGCAGCAGTCCAAGCGGTGGAGCGGCGAGGATTCCATGGGCGAGTCCAAGACGTCCGAGATCGTGATGGGCTCCTGGTAGCGGGCCTGGGGATTCAGGCAGGCCCACTCCCGGGTGCTGACCGCGATCTGGGCCAGTTGCTCGGAGGTGGTCCCGAACTCGGCCATGTGCCGGCTGGCCGCTAGGGCGTACGACCCCATCGGACCGCGCAGCCCATAGGGAAGTTCCCACTCGAGCGTGGCCTCGAAGCCGGCGCGGCCGCCGCCGCGGCGTCCCCCCGCGCGCCTGCGCTTGCGGTCGCTTCTCGGCGTGGCCGCGTAGACCCCGACGACCACTTCGCAGAGGCCGGCCGCGATCGCCGCAGCCGCGTGCTCCACGTGGAGCTCGAAGCTCGAGCCGCCCGTATTCGTCGCCTCGGTGAAGCGGGGGTGGATGCCCAGGTACTCGGCGAACTGCATGGAAGAAGCCGCGTGGCAGACGCCGTCGACGTCGGAGAGCGTGAGGCCGGCGTCGTCGAGAGCGGCCTTGACGACGGCGGTCTCAAGTTCTCTGCCGCGCAGATCCAGCTCTCCCGTGGCCGAGACTTGCTCGGCCACGCCGACGAGCGCGGCGGCCCCGCGCAGGGTCCGGTCGGTCTGGTTCATCGTCCCCCCGTTTGCTGCCCACCCAGGTCACCGGCTGCAGCCGCCGCGCGATCCTGGGCGACGAAGTCGTACGTCTCGTAGTCGCTGGCGGTGTCGTCGGCGAACTCGAACTTCAACAGACCCGCTTCACCCCAGAGACGCCGGAGATAGCCGTCGTTGGCGTCGATCAACCCGATCTTGCGCGCGTTGGGCACCAACTTGGACAGAAAGCCGCGGTTGAACGCAGCGTAGACGTTGCGGCCGCGGCCCTGCTTGGACGCCGCCTCCCGCAGCGAGGGCAGCGCGGCGACGATGTCCACGCCTGCCCGCTCCCACAGCTGGGGGTCGACGACCCGATTGCGACTGTTCAGCGTGTTCTCGGCGAGGTACTCCTGGCGATCCTTCAGCTCGGCGTCGGTCAGCTCTTGATAGTACTCGCGGAGGGACAGAACGCCGAACGCCACGTGGCGCGCCTCGTCGGCCAGGACGTAACGCAGCAGCTTTTGCAGCAGCGGCTCCTCCACGGTGTCGAGCAGCGATCCGAAGGCGGCCAGGGCCAAGCTCTCGATGATGACCTGCATGCCCAGGTAGGTGATGTCCCAGCGCCCATCCTCCATCAGCGTGGTGATCTGCGTCTCGAGATATGGATTGATCGAGTAGGCGTCACCCAGCTTCTCGAAGAGGTACCGGGAGAAGACTTCGGTGTGACGGGCCTCGTCCATGGTCTGCGTCGCAGCGTAGTACTTCGCGTCGATCCACGGGACCACCTCGACGATCTTGGCGGCGGCCATCATGGCCCCCTGCTCGCCGTGCATGAACTGAGAAAGCTGGGCCATGTAGATCTCGATGCCGAGTTTCGTGAACTCCTTCTCGGTCCACTTCGCGAAGGGCGACCCCTTCACCTCCGCGGCGGCCCGCACGAGTTCGAGGGTAGGGTGGGGCTGCGAGGTCGTCTGGACGAGCTTCTCGGGATCCACGTCCGTGCTCCAGTCGAGGTCGTTCACGGAATCCCACTGCGACCGCACGCCCTTGTTGTACAGGGTGACGAGCTCTGTACGCGCGCGCTCGTAGTCGTTCACGAAGGTGCGCGGGGCGTGGTCGATGATGTGTTTGATGGTCGCGTCGACCTGGGCTTCTTCGGGCAGGCTCGGGTGGCTCATCTCTCGCTCCAAAGCGGCTGTTGGCAGGCGAGTGAATAAACATTATTCTCAAACAAAGTCAAGCGATGGCCCCGAGGGGCTTCGATTCGGACAGGATCGAGTTCAGGAGGGCGCCGTGTCCCCTTCCGCAAGGCTGCGGACGATCCGGCGGATCAGTGTCTCCCAGGTCTCGGGGTCGGGCGGCTCGAAGCCCGCGCCGCGCTGGAGCAGGAGTCCCAAGTGGACGGTCTCCAAGAAGTAGAGGATCGATTCGACGTCCTCGTCCGCGGCGAACGTCCCGTCGGCCTCTGCCGCCTGGACCACCCGCTTAAGCGCCCAGCGCCAGCGCCGGCGCCCCTCCGCCACCGCTTCCGCCACTTCGGGCTCGCGCCGCGCCGTGACATAGGCCTCGAGGTGGATGGCCTCCGTGGTGTCCAGCGGCCCGCGGGCCACCGCGCTCGCCACCAGGGCGTCCGCGACCGATCGCTCCCGGTCCGATCTCTGGGACGCACTCTTGAGGGCGCGAGTCACCACCGCTTCCATCAGGAGCGCGTTCTTGGACTCGAAGCGCCCGTAGACGGCCCCACTGGAGAGGCCGGCTTCCTTCACGATGTCCAGGATCTTCGTACCCGCGTATCCTTTGGAAGCGAACACGCGCGCGGCCGCCTCCAGGAGCTTCTCCCGCAGTTCATCGCTCTCTCGAGGGCCTTCAGGCGGCACGTCTTGCCCCGTTTCATTGGGAGGGCCCAACCCAGTGAGCCGCGCGAACTGCCGAAAGGGGCGCCCAGGACTCGGGGCGTTGGGCCGGTTCGAACAACGGTTATTCTCGATTTCGGGCTCTGTCAACAGGAGGCGGAACCTGTCGTGATCGCGAGTGCTGTGGGCCGGGGGAAGCCGCGTGGTTTGGTGGGCTGGATCCGATTCGAGCAGCCCCCGCGTGCCACCGAGGACGCGCCACAAGATCGCATGCGTGGTGCGAACAGGTCTCGGACAGGCCTCTTCGTTTCACTGATTCGCCACCGAGCGACTCTCTCGGGCAACTTTCCCTCTGCGGAGTCTGCGACGATGCGAGGTGATCCGATGAAGAGCATGCGCTGGGAATCCACTGGACCCAAGAGTTGGTTGGCACTCACCGCGATCCTGGCGGTCGGCATGTCCGCCGAGCCCGCCCAGGCTTTCACAGCCCTCCAACAGGACGTGAGTCTCAGAGCCTGGGCCCTCACGAACAGCGAGAGCGACAGTGAACAAAACGAGACTTCCGAGCTCGTGTCCGTGAACTGGGGCCACGAGGTCGAGGTGGGCGACCCGAACACCGTGCGCGGCAATCCGCCCGGCTACGCGCGTGGCTACGCCTCTCTCTACACCGAGCTCGGCGCCACCGGCCTCTTCCTCGACACCTCGTTGGGCGGTGAAGGGGTCTGGGACGGAACGCAGAGCGACGGCTTCGACGAATCCGTCGCGGGTGGCGGCACGCTCCTCTACAGCCTCACTTTCTCGTTGGACCGGACTTCAGAGTTCCTCTTGCGCGAGATCACGGACGACCCCGACATGGGCCTCGAGTGGTCTCTCCGGTTCGATCACCCCGATGTTCGCTTCGAATACTCGTTCGCGGGCATTCTCTGCTACGACCCGGGCCCCTATACCTGCGACCAGCTCTCCGACTGGATCTTCGGCCGAGTGCTCCCGGCCGGTCAGTACACGCTGGAGATCGAGCGGCGAGGCTACGTCGAAGACCCCTTTACGACTCACAATGACTTCCTCACTCCGATCGACTCCACCTTCACGCTGCAGTTCGTCCCCGAGCCGGCCACTGGGGGCCTACTGGCCTTTGGGTTGATTGCACTCGTCGCCCGGGCACGCCAGCTGCGCAAAGAGGGGCACACGACCTGACGCCGTAGACTCGCGAGGCCCCCGGCCGCGCACCCGTCCACGGAAGCAGCATTCGATTCCATCCTCTCTCAACAGGAGGCCTCCCAATGAGCAAGATCTGTGACGGCCGTGTGGTGATCGTGACCGGGGCCGGACGCGGCATCGGCCGCGGCCATGCCCTCGAGTTCGCGCGCCAGGGTGCGGACGTGGTGGTGAACGATCTCGGCGGTGAGGTCGACGGGAAGGGATCTTCGCTGGCGCCGGCGCAGGAGGTGGCGGAGGAGGTTCGCGCCCTCGGTCAGCGTGCGGTCGTGAACGGCGACGACGTCTCCGATGCAGACGGCGCCAAGCGCCTGATCGACACGGCGCTCGCCGAGTTCGGTCGGCTGGACGTGCTGGTCAACAACGCGGGAATTCTGCGCGACCGGATGCTGGCCAACATGTCGTTCGAGGAATGGGACGACGTGATCCGGGTGCACCTCCGCGGCACCTTCGCACCGTCGCACTATGCGGCCGCGCACTGGCGCGAGCAGTCGAAGGCCGGCCGGCCCGTCGACGCGCGTATCATCAACACGACGTCCGCGTCGGGCATCTACGGCAACGTGGGCCAGTCGAACTACGGTGCGGCCAAGGCGGGGATCGCGGCTTTCACGATCATCACCGCCATGGAGCTGGCGCGGTACGGTGTCACCGTCAACGCCATCGCTCCGGGGGCGGCTTCGCGCATGACGATCCCGCTGCGGCAGGCGCGGGGTGTTCCGGCGCCGGAGCCCGGCGCATTCGACGCCGGAGCCCCCGAGAACGTCGCCCCCCTCGTGGTCTGGCTCGGGAGCGCCGAGTCCGCCGGCGTGACCGGCCGCGTCTTCAACGTGGCCGGCGGGCGCATCAGCGTCGCCGAGGGTTGGCGGCGAGGGCCCGGCATTTCGGAGGAGCACCGCTGGGATCCGGCCGAGCTGGGCGGGATCATCCCCGGGCTCGTGGAGAAGGCGCAGCCCAACGCAGCCATGACGGGCAAGCCAGTGCGCAAGACCGACTGACTCTCGACCCAGACAGGAGTCTCCCCATGAAGACGGCCATCAGCATCGGCGGCGCCGCGTCGGGCCGCAGTGAAGACTTCGAGTCGGTCGTCGAGTTCGCCGTCGAGGCGGAGAAGCTCGGCGCCGATCAAGCCTGGAGCGCCGAGGCCTGGGGCTGGGACGGAGTTTCGACGCTCGCCTATCTCGCCGCGCGGACCGACCGTCTTCAGCTCGGCACGGGCATCATGCAGATCAGCGCCCGCACACCGAGCATGACCGCCATGACGGCCATGACCCTGGCGGCCATCTCGCGCGACCGCTTCATCCTGGGGCTCGGCGCTTCGGGGCCGCAGGTCGTCGAGGGGCTTCAAGGCCAGTCCTTCGACCGCCCGCTCACGCGCATGCGCGAGGTGATCGAGATCGTGCGTCAGGCCTTTCGCGGTGAGAAGCTCCGCCACGACGGCTACCACTACGTCCTGCCGAAGCCCGGCGGAGAGGGCAAGGCTCTGCGGCTGGCGCAGCCGCCCAACCCGGACATCCCGATCTGGCTCGCCACGCTGTCGCCCAAGGCCCTCGAGCTGACCGGCGAGCTGGCGAACGGCTGGCTCGGCACGTCGTTCACGCCAGAGGCGGCGGAGGCCCACTTCGAGCACCTCCGGCGCGGGGCCGAGCGAGCGGGCCGCTCTCTCAGCGACCTCACCCTCTCCGTAGCAGCATCGGTTGCCTTCACGGACGACCCCGAGCCGCTGATTCAAGCGGCCAAGACTCGGGTCGCCTTCCAGCTCAGCGCCATGGGCTCGGCGAAGACCAACTTCTACAACGCCGCCTACCGCCGCGGCGGCTTCGATGAAGAGGCCCGGCGCGTCCAGAGCCTCTGGGTCGAGGGGCGACGCGAAGAAGCCGCCGCCGCGGTTCCCGATGAGCTCGTCCGGCGTTCGACGCTCTTCGGCGACGAGGCCTTCGTGCGCGAGCGGATGGCCCGCTACCGGAGCGCAGGAATCGACGTGCTCAACCTGATGCCGGCGGGAAGCACCGCGACGGAGAGGCTCGACACCCTGGGCCGAGCCATCGAGATCGCGAAGACGCTCGACGACTGACGCCGCAAGGGCCGACGCCGCCGGCACCCGGATGGCGCGTGGCCGCCTTCAGCAGCCGACCACCGAGCCCCGGCGGCGAGCCGTCACGACGCCAAGCCTTGGACCGCGGAAGGGGGTTGCGCGTCGGCTTCGGAGATCTCCAGCTCTCGGTGGATCGAGCCGACCAGCTCTTCGGGGAGGCCCAGGCGAGCCGCGAGCATCGCGAGATAGGCGCGCTCGGCCGGGGTGTCGACGTCGATCGCCAGCAGTGACGCGGTGTAGATCTCGGCGGCGATCTCCGGCGTCCTGGCCTCGGCCACCAGCGTGCTCATGTCGACGGGCCGGTCCAGCTGGGCGAGGAGCTCGGCCTTGTCGGCGTCCGGCAGATCGAGGCACCTCACGCGCCCTTCGATCGTATGGCGCTCGCGGCCGTCCAGGCGACCGTCCGCCTGGGCGGCCGCGATCATCGCCCGAAGCAGAGTGAGACCGAGCTGCTCGACCTGGCGCGGTGCGTTCGCGGTCGGTACGAAGCGCTCGGACAGCGCCGACGGCTCGACGGCGGCGAGGTGTCCGGCGCCGCCGGAAGCCTGTTGCTGCTGGCGATAGCGACTGAACGCCGCATAGGCGAGCCCCCCGACGGCGGCAATCCCGCCCACCTTGAGTGCGCTCTTCCCGAACTTGCGGCCCGCCTTGCTCGTGAGCAGACCGCTGGCCAGTCCTCCGGCCAGGCCCCCGGCGAAGCCCGAGGCCGCTCCGCCTCCGAGAAGCTGCGAGAGAATCCGATCGGCTCCCATGAGAACCTCCTTCGACGTCACGGACGTCAGGCCAACCGATGCAGCGCTTCGATGCGCTCCTCGATCGGCGGGTGGGTGGAGAAGAGCCGGGCGAAGCCGCGCGGCGCGGCGATGCCCATGGCGGCCATGGCGTCGGGCAGAGGCTCCGGGGAGGCCGCTCGCCCCAAACGCTCGAGCGCGGCGATCATCGGCTGGCGCCCGGCCAGGCGGGCGCCTCCCGCGTCGGCCCGAAACTCGCGCCGGCGAGAGAACCAGAAGACGATCGGGCTGGCGAGCACGCCCAACACGACCTGCGCCAGGATCGCCGTGACCCAATAGGCCGGGCCGTGCCCCTGCTCGGTGCGAAAGACGAGACGATCGACGGCGAAGCCCACCACGCGGGCGAGCGCGATCACGAACGTGTTCACGACGCCCTGGATGAGCGCCAACGTCACCATGTCCCCGTTCGCGATGTGGCTCACCTCGTGAGCCAGGACGGCTTCCACCTCTTCCCGATCCAGAGACCGCAGGAGTCCGTCGCTGACCGCCACCAACGCCCGATCGCGCCGCGCGCCGGTCGCGAAGGCGTTGGGCTCCGGCGACGGGAAGATGGCCACCTCCGGCATGCCGATGCCGGCGGCCTGAGCCTGCTTGCGCACGGTCTCGACCAGCCAGAGTTCGAAGGGCTTCGACGGCGCCTCGAGCACCCGCGCGCCCGTCAGCCGCTTCGCGGTCCACTTGGAAAAAGCCAGCGACGCGAAACTGCCTCCCATCCCCAGGATCGCGGAGAAGGCGAGCAGCGCGGTCAGATCCAGGCCGACCCCGCGCTCGTCGAGGATCGAGGTCACCCCGAAGAGGTGAAGCAGGATCCCGAGCACCAGCAGGATCGCGACGTTCGTGGCAATGAAGAGGACGACGCGCTTCACGACCCGTTCTCCCGTACAACCGCGGCTCGGCGCCGCCCCACGAGCCCCTCGACGCGGTTGGCCCGCTGCCGACTCAAGCGGTGCTCGAGACGCCAGGCCGCGGACGCCGCCGCCTCCCCCAGATCCCCGGCGTCGTGTTCGATGGCAAAACTCTCCCCGCGGCACAGGCGGATCCAGATTCGGCAGCGGCTCGCGGGCAGTCCTTCGCGACTTGGCGACAGCGTGACCTGAGTCAAGTCGATCCCGGGCGCGTGGCGGCCGAGCGCCATACGCACCCTGCGCTCGATCGCATTGCGCGTCTCTTGGGGAACGTCGATGTGTCGGGCACGGACTCGAACGCGCATGGCCTCTCCTGCCGTTCATGCGCAACCTAGGGTCCGCCCGATTCATCCACAAATAGGAAATGTGTGCTTAATTATTCGAGATTCTCGAATGGGAGATCGGAATGGAATGGCTCAACTACCACCATCTGCTGTACTTCTACACCGTCGCGCGAGAGGGCAGCGTGACCAAGGCGTCGGAGGTTCTCCGACTGGCTCAGCCGACGCTGTCCGGTCAAATCCGCAAGCTCGAGGAGTCGCTCGACGAGAAGCTCCTGGTCCGGGACGGCCGAAACCTCGCGCTCACGGACGTCGGTCGCATGGTCTATCGCTACGCGGAGGAAATCTTCTCGCTCGGCCGTGAGATGCAGGACGCGCTCCGGGGACGTCCCTCCCATCGGCCGGCGAAGCTGCTCGTCGGCATCTCCGACGCCGTCCCCAAGCTCGTCTGTCACCGGCTGTTGAAGACCGCGCTTACGCTCGACGAGCCGGTCGAGCTCGTCCTGCACGAAGGCAAGACCAACGATCTGCTGGCCGCGCTGGCCGTGCAGGAGTACGACATGGTTCTCACCGACGCGCCGCTTGGGCCGCCGGTCCGCGTGAAGGCGTACAACCACTCGCTCGGAGGCTGCGGCATCGGCTTCTTTGGAGAGCCCTCCCTGGCCAAGCGCCACCGGCGCCGCTTTCCGAAGGGCCTCGATCAGGCGCCGATGCTGCTTCCGACTTCGAACACCTCGCTGCGCCACTCCCTGGATCGGTGGTTCGACTCCGTGGGCATCCGCCCGACTCCCATCGCCGAGATCGAAGACACGGCGCTCATGAAGGTGTTCGGACAGCACGGAACGGGCATCTTCGCGGCGCCGATCGTCGTGGCCGACGAGATCCGCAAGACCCACGGCGTACACCTGGTCGGAAGAACCGAGGACGTGCGCGAGGAGTTCTACGCGATTACGGTCGAACGCCGCATCACGCACCCCGCCGTGGCCGCCATCGCAGAAGCGGCCCGCGGAGGAACCCTCGCCTAGCCGTCCGCATCGTCTCGGCGCTCCACGGGGGAGACGAAGCCCGGCGGTTTGACCACGAGAATCGAGCTCCGCACGGAACGGATGAGCGTCTCGGCCGTCTCCCCGATGAGGAGACCGGCGATGCCCACGCGGCCGAGGCTGCCCAGGACGACGAGATCGTAAGCCTCGCGTTCGATGAGGGCCGGGAGCACGTCTCGCGGCTCGCCCTTGACGAGGTGCACGTGCTCCGGCTTCGCCGGGTTGCCCGCCGTGGCGAGGGCGCGGTCCAGGCTGGCGCGCGCCCCATCGCGCGCGGCACGCGTATAGGCGGCCATCTCGTCGGGCCGAACCCGGCTGCGGAGCAGGCTCTCGCCCTCGGCTCGCCATGCCGCAACCGCGTGCACCTCGCCTTTCTCGCCGGCCATGGACACGGCCAGGTTGAGAATTCTGCGGGCGATCGCGGATCGCGTCTCTCCTTCCGCGGGGTCGATCGCCGCCAATACGCGCCGATCGGGTGCCTCGTCGGCGCTCCCCACCACCCACACCGGGCAGGAACACTTGCGGACGAGATGCAGCGCCGTCGACCCGAAGAAGAGACCGCGCCCCCGCGCAGCGCCCTCGGCCGTCTTGACCACGAGATCGTGCCCGTCCTGCAGTACGCATTGGATGAGCTCGAGCCATGGCGATCCCCACCGCACTTCGACCCGTACGTCGAGCCCCGCGTCGCGCAGAGCCCCCGCCCGCTCTTCCAGAAGCTGGCGCTGGCTCTCCTCGATCACGCGGCGAAGCGCCGTGTCGATCCCTCGCTGTGCCCAGCGCTGCATGCGGCCTGCACCGTCGAGCACCCGCACCAGCGTAAGCGGCGCACCGCTCTGGCGTGCCAGCGAAGCAGCCTGATCGACCGCAATGAAGGCCTCGTCTTCGAGGGACGCGTAGACGAGAACGCTCTCGAAGGGGTGCACGGCTCGAGCCCCTAGCCCGCACTCGCCGGCGCGCAGCACCGGCGCCGGCTGCTTTCGGTTCGACGCGTGCGGAACGAGCTCGCTTCCATGGCGCCCGCCTTCGGTGAGACAAGCAACCTAGGGTGTGTCTTCGGCATTCAAAAATAGAAAATGTGAGACGGTTCGATCGCGATAGCCGATACCCGGAGACACCGGCCGCCACTCAGGAGCGATCCGGTTGCGAGTCGCGACGCAGATCGTCGCGCACCGTTCCTTCCCAGCGAGGGACGCCCGCCCGGTAGGCGGCGAGCCCGAGCCGATGAGCCGCGACGGGTGCGGTGAGCAGGAAGAAGAAGACGATCAGCAGCGCGCGTACCGCGATGCCGAGCTCTCCCGAATGGACTGCGAGCGCCACCGCAAGGAGGCTCACGCCCAGGGTCGCCGGCTTCGTGCTCGCGTGCATGCGCGTGTACAGGTCGGGCAGGCGAAGCAGCCCGAGACTCGCCACCAAGATGAGGGTGGCGCCCAGGACGACCAGCGTCGCGACGAAACCCTCGATCACGGCTCGCCTCCCGACTCGATGGCATGAGCGAGGGCAACCGTGCCCAGAAAGGCGACGAGGGCGACCGCCAGCGCGACGTCCACGAATACCGCGAGCCCCGAACGAAGGGCGTAGAGCGCCGCAGCGGCCACGATCGTCGCCGCGATCGCGTCCAGTGCGACCACGCGATCGGCGAGGCTCGGCCCGCGCGCGAGCCTGGTGAACGCGGCGAGGACCGCCGCGGCGAGCAACCCGAGAGCCAGACCAGTGGCGCCTTCGAGCAACGGCCCCGTCATCGAAGCAGCTCCAGAACGCGTCGCTCGAATCCCTGTTGGATCTCGCGGCGGCAGGCGTCGGCGTCGTGCAGGAACATGACGTGGACGAAGAGCGTGCGCCGGTCCTCCGACACGTCGAGGCTCAGGCTTCCCGGGGTCAGGCTGACGAGATTCGCCAGCAACGTGATCTCTCCGTTCGTGCGCACCTCGAGAGGAACCGCCAGGATCCCCGGCCGGGCCCGGTGGCGCGGCGTGACGACGTCCGCGGCGACGCGCAGACTGGAGAGCACCAGCTGACCGACGAAGAACAGGATGAACTCGACGAGGCGCAGCGCCTTCTCGAAGTACTTGGACGCCCCGAAGAGCCCGCGCGCCACCGCGAGGATCGCGAACCCGACGGCGAACCCAGCCGTCAGGTTGACGAGCGAGAGCTCGCCGAGCGCCGCCGCCCATACGCAGGCCAGTGCGAGGTTCCAGGCGAAGAGCGTCACGGGCGGGTCTCCAGAACGGTGCGCAGATACAGATCCGGCGCGTAGAGCTGCTCGGCCGCGCGCTCGGCCACCGACCAGAGCGCCTCGGCGCCCAACCCCAGGGTCACGGTGACGGCCGCCAGGGCGCCGCTCGCAGCCACGGCAACCGGGGGTAGGGCGCGGTCTCCGCCCGCGCTCGCGTGCGGTGCGGGCTTCCAGAACGCTTCGTTCCAGATCTTCGTCATCGAGAAGACCGTCATGAGCCCCACTGCGAGAGCGACGGCCACGGCCGCGAACGCCTCCGCGGCGAGCCCGGCCCGGATCAGGAAGAGCTTCGCGAAGAAGCCCGAGAGCGGTGGCACGCCGGCCAGCGACAACGCGGGGACGGCGAACAGGATGGCCAGCAAAGCGCCGCGGCCCCCGAGACCGCCAAGGCGCGCCAGCCCTTCGCCGCCGCCTGCTCGGGCGATCAATCCACTCACCAAGAACAGGTTCGTCTTGGTGACGATGTGATGGATGACGTAGAAGACCGCTCCCGCCAGCGCGAGCGGCGTCGCCAGCGCCAGCCCCAGCACCATGTACCCGATTTGACTGACGATGTGAAACGAGAGGATGCGCCGCACCGACACCTGCGAGGCGGCGGCCAACACCCCACTCGCCATCGTCGCGACGGAGACCCAGAGAAGCAGCGGCCCCAGCCAGCCATCACCAACGGGAAAGAGCAGCGTAAAGACGCGGATCAGCGCGTAGACGCCGACCTTGGTGAGGAGGCCGGCGAACAGAGCCGAAACGGCGAAGCCGGCCGTCGGATAGGCGGCGGGAAGCCAAAAGAAGACGGGGAAGAGGCCCGCCTTGATGCCGAACGCGACCAGCAGCAGCATGGCGACCGGCCTCGTGGCCTCCTCCGCGCCGGGCGCGCGGAGCTTCGTCGCCAGGTCGGCGAGGTTCAACGAGCCGGCTTCGCCGTAGAGAATCCCCACGGCGACGAGGAAGAAGGCGGAGGCCAACAGGTTCAACGCGACGTAGGCGATGCCGCTCGCGAGTGCATTCGGGCGGCCGCTCAACCCGAGCAGGACGAACGATGCAATGAGCAAGACCTCGAACCAGACGTAGAGATTGAAGAGGTCGCCGGTCAGGAACGCCCCGCAGACGCCCATCAACAGGACGTGAAAGCACGGGAAGAAGCCGGCGGCGAGCGACGCCTCGTCGGCCTCGGTGGTGGCGTAGACGGAGACGGCGAGACCGACCACGGCCGTCACCAGGACCATCAGCGAAGTCAGCAGGTCGGCAACCAGAGTGATGCCGTAAGGCGCCGGCCAGCTCCCGACCTGGACCGCCACCACGCCGGCGCTCCGGACCTCCGTGAAGAGCGCCCCCGCGGCGAGCAGCAGGGCCGCCGCTCCCGCCACGCCGATGACCCGCTGAAGGCGCGCGCTGCCCCAGCCGAGCGCGCCCGCGACGGCCGCCGAGAGCGGTATCAGGAGCGGAGCGACCAGGAGCCCGCTCATCCGTCCTCCCCCCCGTAGGCGTCGAGCTCGTCGGTCCCGGTCGCCTCTCCGGCTCGCAAGGCGAGAACCAGCGCGAAGGCCAGCACGGCGAAGGCGATGACGATCGCCGTCAAGACCAGCGCCTGCGGAAGCGGGTCCGCGCTTCCCTGCGCTGGAGCGGAGGCGCCGTCCGGGGCCAGCGGCGGGGCTCCCGGAACCAATCCGGCTCCAGCGAAGATCAGCAGATGGGCGCCGTGGCTCAAGAGCGCAAGGCCCAGCAGCAGCTGCCACAAACTGCCGCGGAGGAGCAAGAGCAGCGAGACCCCATAGACGACGCCCACGACACAAGCGACCAGGAGCGTCATCGCGTCTCCTCCATCAAGGCGAGAAGGACGGACAACACCACGCCCATGACGGTGAGATAGACCCCGAGGTCGAAGAGCAGCGGCGTGCCGAACGCGAGGAGTTCCGAACCGCCCGACATCCACCACAGTCCAGACAGAAAGGGACGCCCAGCGAGAAGGGCGAGCGCACCGGCGACGACTGCGGTCCCGAGACCGAGCGGCACGAGCCTCCACGGCCGCAGGCGCAGGATCTCGCGAGCGGCGCCGGGCCCCTCGGCCAGCGCCACCAACACGAAGGCCGTCGCCGCAACCAGGCCCCCGACGAAACCGCCGCCCGGCTCGTGGTGCCCGCGCCAGAGGAGGAAGAGAGAGAAGAGAAGCAGCAGCGGAAAGAGATACCGGGTGGCCGTTTGCAGGATGAGCGAGCTCACGACGCCGCTCCAGGCTCGGCCGCGGACTTGCGCCTGCCGAGCAGGGCCAGCACGCCGAGCGCCGCCACGGCGAGCACCGTGATTTCACCGAGCGTGTCGAGGGCGCGAAAATCCACGAGGATCACGTTCACGACGTTGCGACCGTGGGCCGCCGGGACGCTCTGCTCGTTGAAAAAGCCCGAGATCGGCTCGGCCAGCTGCACTTGGAATGCCACCAGCGTGAGCAGGCTCATGGTCGTTCCGCCTATGGCGGCAAGCGCCACGGCGGCCGGGGTGTGCCGCAACCCGCGGCGGGTTCGCGAGCGTGGAAGCCGCCGCAGGACGAACACGAGGAGGACGACGGCCAACACCTCGATGACGAGCTGGGTCAGCGCCAGGTCTGGAGCGCTGTAAACGAGAAAGAGCAGCGCGACGCCGAAGCCCACCACACCCAGCGCGGCGACGGCAACCAGCGGCGTGGGGGCAGCGAGCACCAGGATCGATCCGGCGACCACGAGAAATCCCGACGCCGCTCCCATGCTCGAGAGTGAGGGCCCGGTGTGCAGAGAAGGAAAGCTCGTCGACGCAGCGAGCCCCCACAGCGCCGCGATGAACGCCGTCGCCAGCGTGACCGCGAGATAGCGCCGCAGTGAGCCGCTCTGCAGTGCCCGCGTCTGCCAGGCGGCCACTCGGAGCAGACCCGCCCAGCCCGCGTCCCAGGCGCGACCGGGACCGAAGCGCGCGCCCCCTTCCTCCAGACCGGAGCCGAACTCAAGGACCCGCTTCCGGATGCGATAGAGCCCCGCGCCCAGCAGGACCGTCACAGCGCTGAGCGCCAGGATCGGCGTGAAGCCGTGCCAGAGCGCAAGTCCCGTCGGCGACTGCTCCTGCAGGATCGCGGTGGCGGCCGGCGCAATCAGCAGACGCTCGGCGGGCCCGACGAGGACTCCCGTCGCGAGACCGCCCAGCGCCAGGGCCACCGGGCCCAGGCGCATGGCGCGCGATGGATCGGAGCCCGTCGAGGCCCCGGGCCGCGCACCGACGAAGGGCTGGAACCCGGCGCGCAGCGCCGAGTAGACGAGGCAAATCGCGGTCAAGATCGTCGCCGTTCCGAACAGCGGCGCCCACCGAGGGGCCTCGAGCGCGGCCTCATAGCTGGTCTCCTTGGCGAGGAAACCGAAAAGCGGCGGGGCTCCGGCCATCGAGACGCCGGCGATGAGCGCCGCCCACGCCGTCCACGGCATCGCGCTCCGGAGGCCTCCGAGCCGTGCCAGCGATCGCGTGCCCATTGCGTGATCCACGTTGCCGGCGACCAGGAAGAGCGTCCCCTTGTAGAGCGCGTGGGCCAGCAGCGTGACCGCGAATGCGCGCGCGGCGATGGGCGTTCCCAGGCCCAGGAGCATGGTCAGCAGCCCCAGGACGCTGATCGTGGAGTACGCGAGCAGGCGCTTGAGATCGTCCTGCCACAGCGCCAGGACCGCACCCGTCAACATCGAGACGGTGCCGACGCCCCCCAACGCGAAGAGCCACAGCTCGGTGCCTCCGAGCGCGGGCGACAACCGGGCCAGCAGGAACACACCCGCCTTCACCATGGTCGACGAGTGCAGGTAGGCGCTGACGGGCGTCGGAGCCTGCATGGCCGCTGGCAGCCAGAAGTGGAAGGGGACCTGCGCCGACTTGGTGAAGGCCCCGACGAGAATCAGCGCCACGATCCACGGATAGTGGGCGTGCGCGCGAACCACGTCGCCCCGCTCGGCGATCGCGGAGATCGAAGTCGTTCCCGCAACCGAGACCAGCAGGACGATGCCCGCGAGAAGCGCCAGCCCTCCCGCGCCCGTCACCACGAGCGATCGAATCGCGGCCTGCCGCGCGGCCTCGCGCTCCTGCTGGAAGCCGATCAGCAGGAAGGACGAGACCGTCGTGAGCTCCCAGAAGACGAACAGCAGCAGGAGATCGTCGGCGGTCACGACGCCGAGCATCGCCGCCATGAAGACGAACAGAAAGGCGTAGAAGCGACCCAGTCGCGGGTGGCCGCGCAGGTAGCTCGACGCGTAGACGACGATCAGGGCGCCGATGCCCGCCACCAACAGCACGAACAGGTTCGCGAGCCCGTCGACGCGAAAGGCCCAGTCGAGACCAAGACTCGGGACCCAGGCCGCCCGAAACGAGTCGAACTCGCCCCTCGCCACCGCGAACTGCGCCCACGCCGCGTGAAGCGCCACGGCCCCCGGGACGAGCGCCAGCAGCGCGGCCGACCGCTCCGGGAACCGGCGCAGTACCGCCGGCGCGACGAGTGCCGTCAGCAGGAAAACGGGAAGCATCCACTCCATCTCGGGCGGCCTCGTCTCCTCGCACGACCGGCGCGGCGCGCCGGTCTACACTTACGCTGCGAGCGAGTTCCGCGCAGCGCTTCGCACGGGCGTCGCCCGCACGACCGGGGGGAGCGGGCGAGACAGCGCGGCCTCGAGCAGGTTCGACGCCTCTCGAACCGCTTCGCAGACGTTCGCGCCCGTCGCACCGGAGGCGACGGCGGCACGGCCGGGCCGCTCCGCCCGGAGGGCACACCGCACGTACGGCGAACCCGCCCCACCGCCCACACGGTCCAGCAGGATCTCCACCGCTTCGACTGCCGGCCGCCGCACCCACCAGGTCGCGAACACGACCGTCGTTCTCAGGTAGTCCTCGAGCCAGGCATCGATCTCCAAGTCCCCGGCCTTCAGTACGAGCTTCACGGCCCCGTCCTCCCTCTCGCTGTTGACGGAGCGAGTATCGGACGTGTCGAGAACTTCGAAAAATAGGAAATACAAAAATCTAGATTCGTTAAAACCGATGTATTGAACTGACGACCGTGAGCGGCTCGCGCTGGGCCACGCCGCGCAACAGCCGACCGAAAAGGCCGGCTCCGGCCACGATGCGACGATCCAGCCCTCACAGGAGTGCCACGTCCCGGAGTGCCACGTCCCTGCACGCGGCTCAATCCGAAGAGGGCGAGGTTCAGGCCCGAGAAGATCCCGGACTGCACGAGGCAGAGGAGCAAGGACGGCCACAGGACCAGCCCCGTGGCGCGTTCGCATCGGACCGATCCCGGTGGCCGTGGGAGAGCACACGACCCGTCGGCCCGGTGACGTCGGTCATCCGCAATCAGCGTAGGGGCGTTCCCCGGCTCGGGCTCATAGGAAATCTGCGGCGTGAAGATCGACAAAGCCGAAGCGACCGACAACCCGGGCCGAAAGCGACACTACCCGCATCTCTCGGGCTACCTGCGCGAGCTCTACCAGGTCCCCGGAGTGAAGGAGACGGTGAGCTTCGAACACATCAAGCGCCACTACTACGAGAGCCACGGGACCATCAACCCGACGGGCATCGTTCCGGTGGGCCCGGAGCTCGACCTGGACCGACCTCACGGCCGAGAGGGCATCGGAGGAGACGGATGAGCGCCCACGGCGAGCGCACGCGACAGCGCCAGGTCGCGCTCCAAGTCTGGCGTGACGAGAAGATCGCGAGAGAGATCTGCCTCCACGACTAGAGGCCCGCAGCGCGCGACGCATACGCCACGGCCGTCGGAAGTAGGTCAGGCGAAAGAGCCGACGATCCCGACACCGTCGGGAAAAAAGCCACTCCGATCGCTCGCGGGTGTGAAGGACGCGGCATCGATCACGAGCGCGCGAGCCGAGCCGATCGGTCAAATCGTCGCTCCAACACTACATACCAACGTTTGTTTGCATTTCTGTCGGCTTGAATGTCTGCAAACTCGCATTCATAGTCGCGCAGCACGGTCAGACACAACGGAGGGTGAAATGGCGGAGCAGCAGCCCGTAACGGACTTCTATACGGACAAGCGGACGCGCGATCGCGTCGACCAGAGGATCCGCGAGTACCTCGGCTTCTTCGACAAGTCGGGCGCGGCGGCGGAGTCGCGGAAGGCCAAGTACGCGACGATGATCAACGACTTCTACGACGTGGTGACGGACTTCTATGAGTTCGGGTGGAACCAGTCGTTTCACTTCGCGGCGCGCTTCAAGGGAGAGAGCTTCGAAGCGAGCCTCGCCCGCGCCGAGTACTTCCTGGCCTCGCGCCTGGGCTTGCGGCCCGGGGTAACGGTTCTCGACGTGGGCTGCGGCATCGGCGGGCCGATGCGCAACATCGCGCGCTTCTCGGGAAGCACTGTCGTCGGCGTCAACAACAACGACTACCAGCTGGCGAAGCTCGAGCGGTACAACGAGGCCGCGGGTCTCGGCGGGCAGTGCTCGGGCTTCAAGGGCGACTTCATGGCGCTGAAAGTCGAGGACGAGACGTACGACGCGGCCTACACCATCGAGGCGAGCTGCCACGCGCCGGACAAGGCCGTCGCGTTTCGCGAAGTCGCCCGCGTGCTGAAGCCGGGCGCGCTCTTCGCGGGCTACGAGTGGTGCATGACCGACCTCTTCGAGCCGGAGAACTCGACGCACCGGCAGATCAAGACGGACATCGAGACGGGCAACAGCCTCCCCGACATCGCCACCGTCCCCGAGCTGACCCGGGCACTGCAACTGGGTGGCTTCGAGGTGCTCGACGTCGAAGACCGCGTGAAATCGAGCGACCCTGAAACCCCCTGGCACCTGCCTTTGAAAGGCGAGCGCTTCAGCGCGACAGCCCTGCGTCGGAGCGCCGTGGGCCGGGCCGTCACCAATCGCGGCTTGGCGGCTCTGGAGACGCTGCGCATCGCGCCGAAGGGCTCCACGGCCGTCAGCAACATGCTGAACTTGGCCGCCGACTCGCTCGTCAAGGCGGGCGACCTGGGCATCTTCACGCCGAACCTGTTCTTCCTGGCGCGGCGCTCGGCTTGATGCCGAAGCCGCTGCAGGCGGGACGGCGCGCTGCACGCCGCCCCGCCGAGCTGGACGGCGAGGTCGCGCGCGCGGAAACCTACCCGCCCCCCTACCCAGCGGGGTGGTACGTGGTCGCGCGCGCGGCCGACGTCACCAACCGTCCCCGATTCGTGCGCTGTGCGGGCCAGGACGTGGCCGTATTCCGCGGAGCGGAAGGACGGCCGCACGTGGTGGACGCCTATTGCCCCCACATGGGCGCGAATCTGGCCGACGGAGTGGTTCGAGACGGCTGCATCGAATGCCCCTTTCACGCTTGGCGGATCGCCGGCGACGGCCGCATCCGAAGCGTGACCGATGGCGCGCCGGCCCGGCCCGGCCTTCGCACCACGTCCTGGGCCGTGGACGATCTGCACGGTTGGGTCTGCATGTACCACCGCCACGGCCCGCTGCACCGCGAGGCCGCGCCAGAGCCGCCGTACCGCCTGCAACGCGTTCCGGAGATCGACGGCGGCGCGCTGCTGCATCGGGGCGACTACGACGCGGGCGGCGTCCGCATGCACCTGCTGGAGTTCGTGGAGAACAGCGTCGACTTCCAACACTTCGACGCGATCCACGACCAACTCCGCGTGCCGTGGACGAACGTGCCTGTCCCGGGCATCCGCCTGCAGCACCGCGCCGGCTGGCACGTCGACGAGTCGGAACCCCACGTCGCGTGGTTTCGGGACGACGTCGAGCTCCTCGTGCGCGGCAGGGTGATTCCGGGCGCGGGTGCCGATGCCCGCATTCGCATCGAAGGCCCGGGCGGCGTCGTCCGTTTCGACTTCGATCTGCGCGGGCGGGGAAGGGTCGTGCTGTTCCAGAGCCACACGCCCATCGCGCCACTGCGCCAGCGCATCCGCTTTCGCTGGTTCAGCGAGCGCCGCGTCCCCAAGCTATTGGCGTCCTACGTGGTCGGAAACTGGATTTCCCAGTGGCGCCGCGACATCGGCATCTGGGAGCGGAAGATCTACCGCCGGAAGCCGCTCCTGCTCGAGACCGACGGCCCCGTCGGTCAACTCCGGCGCTGGTACAGCCAGTTCTTGCCCGACGCTCCCGCCGAGCGCGAGACGGCCGAGGCCCGCACGGTCTAGTCGGGCAGGAGGGGTTGCCGGCCGCAGGCAGCGCCAACGCCTACGTCAATCGCGTTCTGAGCGCCGCCGCCGTCACCCAAGTGTTCGCCCGCGCCAGCGGCTCCGCCGGACTCAAGGTCGGTCGCATGGACTGCGAGAAGGTCCGCGTGGCCGAGGGCCTGCCCATCGACGCGTTCTGCTGGCTCGAGCTGGCGGCCAAGTGACGGTCGCACGCGCTCTCTCGCTGGGCCGGCGTTCGATCTAGCCGGCGGAGGGCCGGCGCGGCCAGTGAAGCTCCCTCAGCGATCGCTTCGCGACGGCGCGCCGGAGATCGGCTCGCAGCCGCGGGAAGTGGAACTCCTCGTCCAGCATCACTCGGACGGCGCGCGCCACCTCCTCGTCACCGCTGGCCTCGGCCTCGTCGCGGAGCGCGCGCCAGATGCTGGCATCGCCCGGGAAGCGCTTGCGCATGGCCCACTCGAGTTTCAGGCCGCGATGGAAGAGGTGGTCGAAGTCCCGAACTCCACAGACGCGCAGCTCGAACATCAGGCGCACGCACTTGAGGCAGCGCCCACAGTTCAGCCGATCGCCCGCCCGGCCCGGCTCGGCGACGCAGACGCGCAGCGCCTCGAGGGCTGCGGGGTCGCTTTCGACCAGCGCCCGGAGCTTCTGGATCCGCGTGACGGCGAAGCCGTGGATCTCGTAGCGCTGCGCCGGGGTCGACCAGGCGGGCTCCATCAGCGGGTGCGACGCCACGGGATACAGGGTGCGTGCCGACCAACTGGCGGGAATGACGACGCGCCCGAAGCGGGGACGCAGCGCGAGGGCAACGGCCACCAACAGGCTTCCGTACCACGCATCCGTGCCGAGACGCTCCCACGGCCGCCCCTGCGCCGCGAGTCTTCGCGTGACCTCATCCAGGGCGATGAGCATGAAGTTGGTCGCGACCGCGGTGACTCCGAGCCCGTAGGACTTCCCGACGCGCCGGACACCGGCGTGGGCGCGCTCCCAGTCGCCGCGTTCGCTGGCCGCGATCTCGAAGCCGTGGATGTGGATGAGCTCGTGAAGCTCGTGCGCTGCGTCCGTCAGCGTGTACCAGGAGTCGACGCCGCCGGAGAAGAAACCGGCCGTCCCGGCGTCGGGCGCTGCCGCGATGGCGGAGGCGATCTCGCACTCGATCTCCACCTCCTGCAAGCGGGGGTGCCAGCGCAGGAGGACGGGAACCAGATGCTTTCGCACTCGGTCGATCAGCGGACCGGAGACGGGCCCCTCGATGCGAAGCGGCTCGCCCAGGGCCATGGCGGAGATGAAAAGCGTGGCAAAGAGTGGATCGGCGTATCCGGGCGGCGGCGGCCCCGGGGCCGGGCGCCGCAGCCACAGCGGGTGCGAGTCGCCGCCGCTCTCGAAGCGAAGCGAGGCCGAGAGCTCGCGCGTGCCGTCCCGCTGGCACTCGTCGCGGATCTCCGACACGATCACGTGAGCGCGCTCAGGGTTCGTCTCCGAAGGAGGAGAGCGAGAGCTTGCGCTGATGCGCGTGGAAGCGTGTGCCCTCGGTGTCCACGCCGTCCCGATAGCGGCCGCTGGGGCGAAAGCGGCCAGCCGGCGCTTCGCCAGCGGCGGCGAGTTCCTTGTACGCCACCCGATCTCCGTGCCAGGCCTCGTAGCCCTTCTCCAGCTCGGGGTTGCTGGCAATGGGGGCCGAGCGGGTCTGGAAGCGCTCGATGTACTCGCGCGGATACGGGAGAATCGACGCGAAGGATTCGCCTTCGCGAAACACTACCGGGTGGTGCGGCCGGGTGAGCTTCCAGTTCATCGTGAACGTGTACGGAAGCCAGTCGGTTTCGACGATGCCCTCGAGGGGCGTGGCCCCGTCCACGATCTCGTTGGCCGGCCCCTTCACCCACAGGTTCTGCCCCGTGCTGGTCGCGAAGAGCCGGCCCGGCCGAAACGTCACCACCCCGTAGCCGAAGTGGGACGAAGCGAACTCCCCGTCCATCCGGCACTCGGCCACGCCGCGGTGGTTGCGCACGAAGTCCCGCGACAGGAGCCGGCCCAGGCGCGCCGCCTGCCGAGCCCGATCGAGTCGTGCCCGGACCCGGAGCCGCTGCTTCTTCGGCGGCGCCGCGGCGCGCGCGGCCAGGGGAGACGCCAACCGCCCCACGAGCCGCGGGATCGCGGCGCGGCTGCGCGGGCTCGTCAGACGCTCGAGGTCGTAGACCAACAGGTCCTCGGGCCGGTCCCCGCCCGTCCAGTAGGCCAGGATCGAACGCGGGACCAGCAGCGACCAGCCCCACTGGTTGGCCATCGCCATCGGGTGGCAGTGGTATGCATGGCCGTCGCGGGTGGCGTCCATCCAGGCGCGCTTCCCGCCGAGAGGCCGCAGGCCGACCGGTGCTTCGGAAACCGTGTACGCCGTGAGCTTGTGAGAATCCATGGTGCGATGTCGTCCCGGCAGAGTGTGACGCCAGTCTACCGCGCGGGATGGACGCCGGGTCGGTTCTTGGCGTCGTGACGCGCCTCACGGCGCCTTTGGGGTGACACCCCGGTCCCACGTTGCCACAATAGGCGCCGTCGTGCCGAAGCCATGCTCATCACTTCACCCAAGCTGATCCGTCGGGACGACGCGCAGGAGCTCTCGGCGGAGCTTCACTTGGAGACCCCGACGGCGAAGTCGCTGCGGCTCTGGTACCGGTTGCCCGCCTCGGTTCCCGCACCGCCCGTCCTCGCCGATCCCTTTCTCGCCACGTTGCTGGTGACGGCCTTGTCGCTCGGGGAAGATCTGGAGCTGGAGGGGCCCGTCAGCGAGCCACTGCTGGAGGCGGCGACACGAAGGCTCGAACCCGTCTTTCGCTGTTGGGGCTGGGCCCACGGAGCGACGAAGATCCGCTGCCCCACCGTGGCGGCGCCCGACCCGGAAGACGACGACGGCCGAGGCACGGCGTGCTTCTTCTCTGGAGGCGTCGACTCCTGGTACTCGGCGCTCAAGCGCCGGGACGAGATCGACCGCCTGTTCCTCGTGCGGGGCATCGACATCGCGCACGACGACGATCTTCACTGGCGGCGAGCCCTCGCGCTCACCGAGGGGTCGGCGAAGCAGCTCGAACGCCCTCTCACCGTGGTCGAGACCAACGTTCACGTCGTCGGGCTCGCCGAAGTTCCCCAGCGCCTGGAGGCGCTCGGCCGGCCGCTTCCGACCTACTCGGTCGACCAGTTCTCGGGCGGCATGCTCGTGTCGGTCGCCCTGGTGCTGCGCGAACTCGCCTCCCACGTGTTGGTGCCGGCCAGCTGGACCTACGAACGGCTCGCGCCCGCAGGCAGTCACTGGCTGATCGAGCCGAGCTGGTCCACGCCCCATCAGTCCTACGAAATCGAGGGCGGTGAGGCCACCCGGCTCGACAAGGTGCGCGCCATCGCACGCTGGCGGCCCAGCGCACTGCAGCGGCTTCGGCCGTGCTTCGCTTCGGACCGCACCGACCTGAACTGCGGCGAGTGCGAGAAATGCCTCCGTACCCTGATGGCCGTGCGCTGCTGTGGAGGTGGCGACGTCGTCCAGGGGTTCGCGATTCCGCTCGACCTGGAGCGGGTGGCGCGCGTCTACGTTCCCCACTACATGCGGGAGAGCTGGACGACCCTCCTGCACGCGGCCGGCGAGCGCGGCGACCGGCCCGCCGCCCGGGCCATCCGGGCCGCGATTCGCAACTCACGGCCCCGCCGCCGCACCCTCGCCCGCCGACTTCGCAAGAAGCTCCGCCGCCGTTGGGAACGGCTGCGTCTCGTCCCGCGGCGTCGCTGAACGACCTCCCATTCCTACGTCCCACTCTCCCATTCCTAACTTGGGGGGACGGACTGGGTTCGGCGGCCGGCAATTCGCGGTTCAGAGCCCCGCGGCGCCACCGATAAGTGCGATGTGAAGGCCTTCCAGGCCGATGCGGCGCGCCGCGTGGGTGCGGCCCCGCGCCGCATCGACGCGCCCGGTCTTCGTCGGGAGTGCTTCCGTGGTCTTCAGCTCGACCAGCTTCCTGTTCGGGTTTCTGCCGCTCTTGCTGGCCGCACACTTCGCGCTGCCGGCGCGGGCGCGCAACCCGCTCTTGCTGGTGGCCAGCCTGCTGTTCTACGCCTGGGGCGAGGGACTGTTGGTGGGGCTGATGGGGGTGTCCATCGCCCTCAACACGGTCTTCGGATGGCTGGTGGCACGGCAGCGCCAGCGGGGCGGCGGCGCGGCCGTCGTCGCGGTGGCGGTGGTCGCCAACCTGTCGCTCCTCGGCTGGTTCAAGTACGCCAACTGGGCCGTGGCCAGCTGGAATGCCTGGTGGCCGGGAGAGGCAGGCGCCGTGGCGTGGGAGCCGGTGCACCTGCCCATCGGCATCTCGTTCTTCACCTTCCAGGCGCTCTCGTACGTCGTAGACGTTTACCGCGGACGCGCGCCCGTGCAGCGAAACCCGCTGCACGTGGCGTTGTACATCTCGCTCTTCCCCCAGCTCATCGCCGGGCCCATCGTCCGCTTCCGCGACGTGGCGGGCCAGCTCGCGGAACGGCACATCCGCACGGAGGACTTCGCCGCCGGCGTGCGGCGCTTCAGCGCGGGTCTCGCCAAGAAGCTCTTGGTGGCCAACACGCTGGCCGTGCCGGCCGATGCCATCTTCGCGTTGCCGCCCGACCAGCTGGGCGCGACGACCGCGTGGCTGGGCGTCACCTGCTACACGCTGCAGATCTACTACGACTTCTCCGGCTACTCGGACATGGCCATCGGCCTGGGGCGCATGCTGGGATTCCGGTTCCCCGAGAACTTCCGCTACCCCTACGCGAGCACCAGCGTCTCGGAGTTCTGGCGACGCTGGCACATCTCCCTCTCCACCTGGTTCCGCGACTACCTCTACGTCCCTCTGGGCGGCAATCGGCGGGGCCCCGGCCGCACGGCCGCTCATCTCTTCGTCGTGTTCCTGCTGTGCGGCCTGTGGCACGGCGCGAGCTGGACTTTCGTCTTGTGGGGCCTCTATCACGGCGCCTTCCTCAGCCTCGAGCGGGTGCTGCGCGGTCGCCGATCGCTCGGTGTACCCGCTCCGTTCCGCCTCGTGGCCACGCTGTTGGTCGTGATGGGCGGCTGGGTCCTGTTCCGAGCGGAGAATCTCGCGGCCGCCGGAGCCATGTGGTCGGCCATGGCCGGGGCCGGCGGCGCACAGCCACTGTCGGTGCTGGGCTTCGTCACCACCGACGTCGCCATCGCCGGCATCGTCGGCGTGCTCTTCGCCGGGCCGACGTGGCCGGTCCTCGCCGAACGCTGGCGGTCCGGGGCGGCGGCGAGCTGGCGCGGCTGGGCCGAGGCGGGTGCGCTGGCGGTGCTGCTGTTGGCCTGCTGCCTCCAGCTTTCGGCGGGCACCTACAACCCCTTCCTCTACTTCCGTTTCTAGGGCGACGCACGTGGACCCGCAGCGACACAGAGATCTCCTGGCCAGCATCGTGTTCGCCCTCGCCATCGGTCTGCCCGCGGTCGGCGCGATCGCCGGCTGGCAGGGCGCCCTGCCGTTGCAGGAGAAGCGGGACCGGGCGCCGTGGCCCACCTGGGCTTGGACCGCGGACTCTCTCGAGGCCTACCCCCGTCGGCTGGACGCTTGGTGGAACGACCACTTCGGGTTCCGCAACGCCCTGGTACGGGCCCATGCCGTGGTGCGGGTGCTCGGGCTGGGACTCGACCCCCCCGCGGTGCCGGGCTTCACCGGCGCGGACGACCTCGACCCGAGCCAACGCCGCAAGGCCCGCGTGGGCCGCGACGGCTGGCTCTTCCTGGGGCGACACTTCATGGGGCCCGACTACCCGAACCGCCGCCCACTGGAACCCGCCGTCCGCAGGCGCTGGCAGCTCGCCCTGGAGACCCGCCGCGACTGGTTGGCCCAGCGCGGCATCCGATATCTGATCGTCCTGGTACCGGACAAGCACACGATCTACCCGGAGCATCTCCCCCCGGACTTGCGCGCCTCGAGCCCCCATAGCCGCACGGACGAGCTGCTGGAGCACCTGGACCGCGAAAGCGACCTCACCGTGGTGGACCTGCGCCCCGCGCTGCGTGCCGCCAAGATTCGCGAAGCGGTCTACACCCCGATCGATTCCCACTGGAACGATCCCGGCGTGTACGCCGGCTATCGCGCGGTGATGAAGGAGCTTCGAGCCTGGTATCCCGGGCTCCGAGCCTGGCCGCGGCACGACTTCTCCGAGGAGCCCATACCGCCGCCCCACGATCTGGCCGCGCTGCTCGGTCTCGACGGCATCCTGGGCGACCCGGTGGTCGGTCTCACGCCGCGGCGTGCGCGTGCGACGCTTCTGCAAACCAGGCCTGATCGCCGGTTCGAGCGTCTGACGACGATTTATAGGGGGCCAAATTGGACGAGTCTTGTCAATTTGGCGCATGAAACATGCGGATTTCCGCACAGTGACGGCGGGACAAGGGAGAGCGGCGATGAGGGAAATCCCGCGTTGGGCCGGATGTGGCGAGCGCGGCA
>JAKSBN010000010.1 GCA_022361175.1 Pseudomonadota bacterium
CAAGACCAGTCTATCACCGAGGTAGGAGCGGGGACGCCGTTGGAAATCCGGGTCCGTGCTGCGGTGGAGGGCGTCGTGCTCGTGTACAAGGCGCTTCCCAGGCACTGGCAGAGATCGTCCGAGGCGGCGAAAGCCGCCCTCGCGAGCGCAGCAGGGTCCGCGGTAAACTTCGGTGTCGGGCCGGTCGCCGTTCGGGCCCCTGCGGGCGTCGCGGATCCGGTCCCGTATGCCACCGCTACGGGGGTCGCGCGCTTGAATCTGTGGATCCTTCCCAGTGCGCTCGCTGTTGCTCTTCTCTTGCTCCTGATCGTCTTCGTCCTGCGTCGGCCGCCGCCGACGTCGCTCCGGCCCTCTCTCTTGGGGACCTTGGGGAGCGCTTTCCTGTTCGCCAGCGGCGATCTGCTCGTGTCGATGAGCGGCGACGAGAGCGGCGCCTGGCCCGCCCTGGTGCTCCGGTACACCGGCCTCATGTTCGTGACCCCGAGCGGGTGGATGCTGCTGCTGCGATTCGCCGAGCTGCAGGGCCACGCCTTCTCGTTCGGACGCGCCGCGTGGACGCGGGCCCCCTTTGCCTGGGCCTGTTTGCTGTGGCTGATGCTGGTCACCAACCCGTGGCACGGACAGTTCCTGTCGGACTCCGGCGGCGTGGAAGGCGCCTACAACTGGGGCTGGTGGGCCTACGCGGTATCGGGCTACGCACTGCTGGGCGTCGTGGCGATCGCCTACGTCAGTCTGCTGCGCCGCGTTTCCAGCAGCGTGGTGCGCCAGCGCTTCTTCCTCATGCTGCTGGCCAGCTGCGCCACCTGGGTCATCAACGTCTTCTACGTCTTGGCGAACCAGCCGTTGCCCTTCGACCCGGCCGCGGCGGGTACCTGCGTCGCCAGCATGCTCTTCGTTTGGGGGATCTACGGAACCCGCCTCTTCGCGCTGAGTCCCATCGCCATGAACACCGTCATCCGGCACGGCCAGGACGCGATCCTGGTGATCGATCGCGAAGGGTTGCTGCTGGAAGCGAACCTGATGGCCGAGAAGCTCTTCGGCGACGAGGTACGCACGGTCGACGTCGACATCTACCGGCTGCTTTCCCGCGCACTTCGCAGCCCCAACGAACCGGACAAGAGCTACACCGCGGACGAGATGCGCGAGCGGCTGCAGCGCACGCCGCGCGGCGAGGCCGGCCAGCTCTACCGGCTGGCCGGCGCCGCCGCCCGCTGGGTTCGCGTACGCTCCGTGCCCCTTCCCTCGGGCGGCGAGGACCTGGCGGGCTACAGCATCTGGGTGCAGGAGCAGACCGAGCTCCAGAGCACCATCGACGCGCTCGAACGAAGCGAGTCGACGCTGCGGCTCGTGCTCGACCACGTGCCCTATCACGTGTTTGCCAAGGACCGCGAGGGCCGCTACGTGTTCGTGAATCGGGCCATGGCCGAAGCCGCGGGCATGACCGCACAGGAGATGCTGGGGCGCACCCCTCTCGAGACGCCGGCCAACGAGGCGGACGCCCGCCAGCTCATGGATCAGGACCGGCAGCTGCTCGAGAACAACGAGAAGGTCTTCGTCCCCGACTACACCGTGACGGACTACCGCGGCAAGGAGCGGACCTTCCAGATCACCAAGACGCCCGTCGCACTGCCGGGTCGCGAAGACATCAGCCTGCTGGGCGTGTCGGTGGACATCACCGAGATCAAGGCGGCCGAGCGCGCCTTGCAGCACGCCCAGAAGCTCGAAAGCCTGGGGGTGATGGCCGGGGGCATCGCCCACGACTTCAACAACCTGCTGGTGGCGGTGCTGGGCAACGCCAGCCTGGCGCTCACGAAGGTGGGGCCCGATTCGCCGGCCCACGCGCATCTCGTGGACGTCGACAAAGCGGCCCAGCGCGGCAGCGAGCTCACCCGCCAGCTGCTGGCCTACGCCGGCAAGGGACGCGTCCTGATGGAAGACGTCGACCTGAGCCAGCTGGTGCGCGACGCCACGGATCTGATCGCCGTGTCGATCCCCAGCAGCATCAGCGTTCGCTACGACCTGGCGGAGAATCTGCGGGCGGTGCACGTGGATGCGAGCCAGGTGCAGCAGATCGTCATGAATCTGGTGATCAACGCGGCCGAAGCGGTGGGGGAGGAGGCCGCCGGAGAGGTGGTGATCACCACCGAAGAGGTCGAGCTGGACGCGGACGAAGTCGAAGAGACCGTGGGCGAGGAGGCGCTGCCGGCGGGTCGCTACGTGATGCTGTCGGTTCGGGACAGCGGCTGCGGCATGGACGCGAAGACCCGCGCGCGCATCTTCGACCCGTTCTTCACCACGAAGTTCGCCGGCCGCGGCCTCGGATTGGCGGCGGTCCTCGGGATCGTCCGCGGACACCAGGGCTCGCTGCGCGTCGAGAGCGAGGCCGGCGTCGGGTCCACGTTCCGCGTGCTGCTGCCCGCCACGTCCGCCCCGGCGGTCCAGAAGCCGGAGCGTCTCGAGCGGATGGCGGACGGGATGCCGACGGGGACCATCCTCCTGGTGGACGACGACGCCTCCGTGCTCCGCATCGCCGCGCGCATTCTCGAGAGCGCGGGTCTGGGCGTCCTGCAGGCGCAGGACGGCGTCGAGGCGTTGGACGTGTTCGAACGCCACCGCGCCGACATCGATGCGGTCCTGCTGGACCTGACCATGCCCCACAAGAGCGGGCGCGAGACGGCGCAGGTGTTGCGCATGCGCGATCCCGTTCTGCCGCTGATCCTGACGAGCGGCTATCCCGAGCACGACGAGGTCCAGCGCGTCGCCGGCGAGGGCTTCACTTCCTTCGTCCAGAAGCCCTACCTGCCCGACGCTCTGCTGGAGCTGGTTCGCGAAGCCATCATCGCGGCCCGCAGCCGTGCGCCGTCCCTGGAAGCCGAGTCCGGCTAGCGACCCGTCCCCCGCGGGCGCCGCCCCGGCGAGACCACCGGGCGGGGAGGGGACCGTCTCAAGCGGTCTGCGCGCCGGGTCGATGTTGCCTGCTGGGGAGCCATCGCCAGACTGGCGCGAGGGCCGCCCCGGCCTCCCGGGCCTCGGGCCGCGGTCTGGAGCGGGGGTTGCGCAGCGAGTGGCCCCGAGGACGTCCCGGTGGTGCTCCCCCTCCAGCGCGCCGAGTCGAGCGAGTCGCCCCCCGCCGCGGGCGGCGTCCTGGCCGACTTCCACCGCGTCCACCGCTCGCCCCGACACATGGTGCAGCTCTTCAAGCGCAACTCGCTGGGGCTGGTGATCCACATCGTGTTGTGGTGCCTGTTGATCTTCTTGGGCGGGCTCTACCAGGCCGACCGCGCTCTCTCGTTGGGCGTGCTGCTGGTCTTCATGCTGTTGAGTGCGGCCCGCGCGCTCCACTTCGCCCTCGGCCCGCGGCTGGCCGAGAGCGCTCCGGTGCTCAACTACACCCTGGCTCTGATCGGGCTGTGGGCCATGGCGCTCGTGTGGGGGGCCGTGGCCTGCTACGTCGCCAGCCGGCCCGAGCTCGAGATGCTGCGGGGCACCACCTTCATCGTCTGCGCCGGCATCGCGGCCGGTGGAGTCAACGCCAACAGCCCGGATCGGCTCCTGGCGTGGGGCTTTGCCGCGCTGCTCCTGCTGCCGGCGGCGGCCTTCATGCTGGTGGCGCCCTTTCCCGATCGCGGGTTGCCGCTCCTCATGCTCGTGTACCTGATCTACCTGCTCGTCGTGGCCAAGAACCAGAACACGGCCTTCTGGCAGGCGTTCGCCAACGAGCAGCGCCTGGAGGAGAAGACCGCCGAGCTCGAGCGCTTGAACGAGGTCGACTTCCTGACGGGACTCTACAACCGTCGCTGCTTCGACCGCGCGCTCGAGCTGGAGGTGCGCCGCGCCGCGCGCTCGGGCGAGTCGCTGAGCCTACTGGTCCTCGACGTGGACCACTTCAAGAACGTGAACGACGTCCACGGCCACATGGCGGGAGACGAGTGCCTGCGCGCCGTCGCCCGGGTGTTCGAGGGGGTCGTGCAGCGGGTCACGGATACGGTGGCCCGCATCGGGGGCGAGGAGTTCGCCGTTCTGCTGCCTCAGACGCGCATGGACACCGCACTCCGGCTGGCGGAGCGGATCCGCCAGGACGTGGCGGCTTTGCTGGTGCCCAGGACGGGCACCGACATCCGCTTCACCATCAGCATCGGGGTGGCGACCCGCAAGCCGGAGCAGAGCGACGGCCCCGAAGCGCTGCTGGCCGCCGCCGACGCCGCCCTCTACCGCGCCAAGAACAGCGGGCGCGATCGCGTGTGCAGCGCTCAGAACGCCACTGCGGTTCCCGTTCGCGGCTGAGCGGCGAACGCTCGTTTCGTTGACTCGCTGAGTGCCTTCGGCTACACACTCGTCCGCCCAAGACGGAGGAACAGCCATGTTGCGCTCGTTGCACAGGTTGCGTACCGCGCAGACGTCGCGATTCCTCATCGCCGCGGTTTCTCGCCCGGCGTAGTCGCGGCCTTCTCTCGACAGTTCTCGGTGTAGACCTCCAACGACGTGCCTCGGTGCGGCGTTTGGAATGCGGTGTGTGCGGGCTCGGCTCGCACGCACAAGGGTGACGTGTATGACGACCTTGGTGATGGTGGAAAAGGACGGCGACGCCTGCATCGCCGCCGAATCGCTGACCAGCTTCGGCATGACGCAGATGTCCGCCAAGTACGTTGAGAACCACGAGAAGATCCTGCACGTGGGCGATGCCTACCTGGGCTTCGTGGGCTGGAGCGTGAACCAGACGGTGATGCAGAGCGTGCTGGCCAGCGGGCTCTCGCTGCCCGAGGTGCGCCGCGACCTCGACCTCTTCGAGTTCGCGCGCAAGCTCCACAAGAAGCTCAAGAAGGAGTACTTCCTGAAGTCGAAGAACGACGGGCACGTCTGGGAGTGGTCGCCCATGGTGCTCTTCCTGGTGAACCCGCACGGGCTCTTCGCCCTCTATGCGGACCGCTACGTCGAGCAGAACCGGCGCTTCGCCGCGGTGGGCTCGGGCTCGGAGTTCGCGCTGGGGGCAATGTTCGCGGCCTACGAGCTCGACCTGCCGGCGGAGGAGATCGCGCGCCTCGGCGTGCAGGCCGGGACCGAGTTCGACGAGTCCTCCCAGGGCCCGATCACGGTGAAGCGGGTGAAGCTCGAAGGCTAGGAGCCTGACCCAAGACTCCCGCGACGCCTGAGCGGCCGATGCATCGCCGGTGGCCGCGTTGGGAAACCTCGCTGTAGCCCTGCTAGAGCGTCGGTTTCCCGCCTTGCCACCCGCGCGCCTCGGCACTCAGGCTTCCCGCGCGAGTCTTGGGTCAGGCTCCTGGGGGAGGGCGGCGCGCTCGAGCGCGCCGCCCCAACCTGGCAGCGCCCCTTCAATCGGGAATTCGGCCGTGCGTCGCGCGGGTGATGCGCAGCCCGGCGGCGCGCAGTTGCTCGCCGTGTCGGCGCACGTCGTCGGCACTCTGCGGGTCGCGGTGGCCCGTCATGGACAGGATCATGCCCACGTGTCCTTCGGCGTCGAAGATGGGCGCCATGATGACTGCGATGCGGTAGCTCTGGCCCGCCTCGGTGGCGTCCAGCGGATAGCCGGCGTGGCCCAGTTCGGAGATGGCGCCCTGAAGGCTCTCTTGCAGGTGGGCCGTCTGCGGCGCCTCGGCGGCCACGGCCAGCAACTCGCCCAGGCGCGCCCCCTCCTCGAGGTCGAGGCCTACCGAATAGCCGCGCTCGCGTACCGCGGCCAGCGCCGCGCGCTGGCTGGCGAGCTCGCTGGCGGGCGTGTCGGGCGCCGCACGGGCCAGCCAGGCGGCGATGGTGTCGTCGTCCTCCCAGGCGATGAAGGCCGAGCCGAGCGGTGGCTGGATGGGGACGCGCTGGCCGACGCGCATGTTCGCACCCGTCCCGGCCCGGCGGCCGGCGCGCGCCACGGCGACCATCTCGTCGGCGACCTTGGCGACCAGCAGGACCTCCAGATCGAGCTCACCGGCCAACCGGCGCATCTCGTCCCGGGCGACGTCGATGGCCGTGTGGCGCTCGAGCGCGGCGTGTCCCAACGCGACGGCGGCGGGGCCGAGCGCGTAGGTCTTGTGCCGCGGGTGGCGGGTCACGTAGCCCGAGTCCTGGAGTACGGCCATGACCGCGTGGGCGGAGGCGTTGTTGATCCCGAGCCGCTGGGCCAGCTCGGAGAGACTGAAGACCTCGGTCGGACGCGCGGCCATGAGGTTGAGGACCGCGACGGCGCGCGTCGCGGCGAGGGCCGGTCGCGCCACGTCTAGCGCCCGGTCGGCGGCGCCCCACGGCGCGGCCAAGTCGTCTGGAACCGGCTCAAGACACCTCCTGCACGGAATGGTTGCCACCGAGAGGACTTCTCGATAGGCTGTTATTACAAAATTAATTTCTATATTGCAAATAATCTGCGATTCGAAGACTGAGAAGTCGCCAAGCCAGGAGGAGTCACCAGATGGGTTCGTCCCCCCTCGACGAGCTGCGGCGCGAGTTGGGCCTCCGTCTCCCGGCCGCCGGCCAGCTGGAGATCAACGGTCGGGAACCGGTGCTGCCGTGCCGCTTTCCCCTGGCGCGCTTGGCGGCCAGTGCGCTGGCCGCCGGCGGCCTGGCCGTATCGGAACTCTGGGAGCTCTGCACAGGGCGACGCCAGCGCGTCGGCATCGATCTCTCCGCCGCGGCGGCTTCCCTGCTCGGCTTCGCCGTCCTGGAGGGCGGGCCCCCGCTGCCGCGGCCGTTGGCCACGAGTTCGCTGTACCGGGGGGCGGACGGGCGTTGGATCCATCTGCACGGCGGCTTCCCGGACTCGCCGCACCTCTCGGACGGGATTCTCCAACTGCTCGACTGTGCGGACACGACCGAAGCCATCGCCGCGGGGGTCGCCAAGTGGCCGGCGCAGAAACTCGAGGATGCCCTGGCGGCGGCGGGACTGTGTGGCGCCGTGGTCCGGACCCCGGAAGAGTGGGCCGAGCATCCCCAGGGCCGCGCGCTGGGGAGGCTGCCCGTCGTCGAGGTGATCAAGATCGGGGACAGCCCCCCGGAACGACCGCGCGTCGACGTGCGGCCGCTGGACGGGGTGCGCGTGCTGGATCTCACGCGCGTGCTGGCCGGCCCCACCTGTGCGCGTACGCTGGCGGAGCACGGAGCGGACGTGCTGCACGTTTGCAGCCGGAGCCTGCCCAACTTCCCGGCCTTCGTTGCCGACACCGGCCACGGGAAGCTGTCGGCGGATCTCGACCTCACCCGCGACGGTGACGTCTCGCGCCTGCGCGCACTCGTCGCGGAGGCGGACGTGTTCTCGCAGGGCTACCGGACGGGGTCGCTCGAGCGTCGCGGCTTCGGCCCCGAAGAGCTGGCCGCCCTGCGGCCCGGGCTCATCTGCGTGTCGGTCAACTGCTATGGCCACGAGGGCCCCTGGCGCGAGCGGCCGGGTTGGGAGCAGCTGGCGCAGAGCACCACCGGCATCGTCCACGGCCACGGGCGGCCGGATCGGCCGCAGCTCGTCCCGGCCGCGGCCTGCGACTACACCACCGGCTACCTGGCCGCGCTCGGAGCGCTGGTGGCCCTGGTCCGCCGGGCCCGCGAAGGCGGCAGCTATCACGTGCGGGCCTCCCTGTGCCAGACGGCCATGTGGATCGAACGGCACGGCTGTGACGCGCTGGCGCCGAGTCGGCCGGTCTCGGTCGAGCTCGGGGATCCTCCGGCCCTCGATCCCACCGCGATCGAACCGTGGCGGATCCAGAGCGAGACGCCCTACGGCCGGCTGACGCACCTGGGCCCCGTCCTGCGCCTGTCCGAAACGCCCACGCGCTGGGCGCGGCCGAGCGTTCCCCTGGGCACGCACCCCGCGGAGTGGCCGCCCCGACGTGCGGGCGCGGAGCGCCGCACAGCCACACGGAGTCTCGAAGCATGAAGAAGACCAGCGTCGATCCGATCGCCCAGCAGCCCGACGAGCTGCTGCCGTCCTTCGCCCGGCTGCGGCGCGAAGGCCCGCTCCACGAGACCGAGAGCGGACAGTTCCTCGTGGTGAGCCAGGCCGGCGTGCGAGACGTGCTCCAGAACGTCGACGCGTTCGTCGGAACGGTGGGCGACGTGGGCGAGCTGGCCGACGAAGACACCATGCTGGCGGGCATCCCGGAGCCGCGGCACGGCCGGATCCGCAAGATCGTCAACTCGGCTCTGGCCTACCACCACGCCTCCAAGGTCGAGCCCTTCGTGCGCGAGCTGGCGAAGAAGCTCATGGACGACTGCCTGGCCCGAGCGGCCTCCGATCCGCGCGGCGAAGTCGAGCTGATGGAGCTCTACGCCCGGAAGATTCCCAGCGCCGTGATCGCGCGGATTCTCGGAGTCCCGTCGGACGACTTCGAGATCTTCGCCAAGTGGTCGGACGAGGTGCTGGCGGCGCAGGGCAGCGACGACAGCGCCAACCGGCCGCTGCTGGACCTCCACCCCGAGTTCGCCCGCTACCTGGAAGAGCAGGTGAGCCAGCGCGTCACCAGCGACGATCCGCCCAACGACGTCATCACCCGGCTGCTCCAGACCGAGGTGGAGGGCGAGCGGCTGACGCAGCGCGCCGTTTGCACTCAGGCGATGTTCCTGATCATCGCGGGCAACGAGACCACGCGGAACCTGATCGGGAACATCCTGCGGCACCTGGCCGCCGAGACCGGACTGGTCGCGCAGCTCGCCGCCGACCGGGCGCTGATCCCTCCGATGATCGAAGAGACGCTGCGCCTCGATCCGCCCGTCCAGTTGACGGCGCGCACCTGCACCCGCGCCATCGACGTCGACGGCGTTCGGGTCGAGCCGGGGGATCGACTGATCCTCAGCTTCAACTCCGCGAACCGCGACGAGAAGGTCTACCCCGATCCGGAAGCGTTTCGGTTGGACCGCCAGCGCCCGCGCGACCACGTCGCTTTTGGAGCCGGCCCCCACGTCTGCCCCGGCGCCTATCTGGCCCGCCTCGAGGCCCAGGTGGCGCTGGAAACCCTGGTCGACGCCGTCGCCGAGCTGGATTTCGCCGTGGACTACACACCCGACCCCAACCCCGTGTACTGGGCCCACGGTCCGCGAACCCTCCGGGTCGCCCTCGTCCCCAGGCACCGCTGAGCTGCCCGACAGGAGTTTTCATGTACGACCTGGTCATCCGCAACGGACTCGTGATCGACGGCACGGGAACCGCCCGCCGGCGCGCCGACGTGGCGATCGAGAACGGTCGCGTGGTCGCGATCGGCTCCTTCTCGCGCGCCTCTGCGCGACGGGCCCTCGATGCCGAGGGCCGCGTCGTGGCTCCCGGCTTCGTCGACCCGCACACCCACTACGACCCGCAGTTGATGTTCGACCCGTACGCGCAGTCGTCCTGCTACCACGGCGTCACTTCCGTCGTGGTCGGCAACTGCGGCTTCGGGCTGGCGCCCACGCGCGCCGCCGACCGCGAGTCCATTCTGCAGATCTTCTCGCGGGTGGAGGAGATGAGCCTCGAGGCGCTCTCGGCCATCGAATGGGACTTCGAGAGCTTCCCCGAGCTGCTGGCCGCGCGCGAAGGCCGCCTCGGCGTCAACGCGGCCTACTATCTGGCGCACAGCAACCTGCGTCGCTTCGTCATGGGCGAGGCGGCCCACGAGCGGGCGGCCACGGCCGACGAGGTGGGGCGCATGCGAGCGCTGGTGCGCGACGCGATGCAGGCGGGCGCCGCCGGCCTGTCCTCCTCGCATTCGCCGACGGATCTCGACGCCCTCGATCGCCCGGTGCCGAGCCGACTCTCGGACCACGACGAGCTGGAGGCCCTGGTCGTCGAGGTGGGCCGCGCGAACCGCGGCAGCTTCGCCTACCTGCCCTTCAGCGCCGTGGGCGGCCTCACGCCCGAGGACGGAGCGCTTCTGATCCGGCTGGCCCTGGCCAGTCGCGTGCCCGTGATCATCCAGGGGCTGGGCGCACGCAGCAAGGTCGACGCGCCGACCGCCACCTGGCCCGAATCGAAGCGGTACTTGGAACGGGCGCGCGCTGCTGGAGCCGCCATCTACTCCATGCTGATGGCGCGCCCCTTTCACCGCACCTTCACGCTGGCGGCGGGGACCACGCTCTACGAGGGCGTGCCGGTGTTCCACCGGCTCTTCACGGAGGCCCAGACGGTGCCGGAGCGGTGCGCGATGCTCCGCCGGCCCGAGTACCGCGATGCGATCCGCCATGCCGTCGAGAACCCGAACCGCGATCCGAACCAGGGGTCCACCCTGCCGCCGCCGCGTTTCGACCGACTGAGCGTGAACGACACGCAGCATCCGGACCACCGCGAATGCGTGGGGCGGACCCTCACCGACATCGCCAAGCAGCGCGGAATCGCGCCCATGGACGCGTTGGTCGACATCGCGCTGGCGGACGACCTGGCTACCGAAATCCTGTGGCGCACCGACGACGACGAATGGCGCCAGGGGACGTACCTCGCATCGACCCACCCGCAGATGATCGTCGGCACGTCGGACGGCGGTGCGCACCTGGGCCGCGACGACGGCGCGGAGTTCAGCTCGTATTTCTTGCGCTACTGGGTGCGCGAGTGGGGCCAGTGGGAGCTCGAAGCCGCGATTCGAGAGCTCACGCAGCTGCCGGCGGCAATCCTCGGCCTCGCGGATCGCGGCGTCCTGGCGCCGGGCTACGCGGCCGACGTGGTGATCTTCGACCCCGACACCGTCGGCCCCGACCGCAAGGAGTTTCGGACCGAAGGCCCGGGCGGCGCGCGCTGGACGAGTCGTCCAGCGGGAATCCACGCCACGATCGTCAACGGAACGCCCATCGTCCTGGACGGCGAGATCCCCGACGACTGCGGCACGCCCGGCGCGGTGCTGCGTCCGGGCGCGCCCCGGCACTCGTAGCGCCCCGATCGTGCTGGCGGCCGAAACGCTTTGGGATCTGGTGGAGCGCCGTGCCCGGGCCACGCCCGGCGCCCCGATGCTCTGGGACGAACGCGGCAGGCGGCTTTGCTACGCGCAGTACGAGGCGGCCGCCAACGCGGCAGCGGCCGGGTTCTGCCGTCTGGGCGTGGAGCCGGGGACCACGGTGGCCTACCAGCTGCCCACCCGGATCGAGACGGTGGTGCTCATGGGCGCGCTCGCGCGGCTGGGCGCCATCCAAGTTCCCCTGGTTCCCATCTACCGCGAGACCGAGGTGGCCG
>JAKSBN010000172.1 GCA_022361175.1 Pseudomonadota bacterium
ACACCAGCGCCACCATCCGGGCCGACGACTTCGTGTTGGCTGGAAGCGCATCGATGGTCGACAACACGCTCCGGGTCGAGACGCCGACTCCCTGGCGCCTCGAAGGCAGCCTCCGCAGCAGCGGGGGCAGAAGCCACGTGGAGGGATCGCCCTTCCATGTGGGCTCCGCCACGGGTCCCGCGCTCCTGGATGCCGCGGAGCCCCTGATCATCGACTCCGACGTCGTGCTCGAAGCGACCGCAACGGTCGAAGCCGAGCTCGGCATCTCGGGCTCCGCCGGGCGCATCGCATTCAACGGGCGCACGACGCTCCAGGGCGCGGCCTTCAATCCGGCGACGGGGCCGTGGACCCCGGGTGGCGGCCTGCCCCAACCCCACCGGATTCGCTTCGCCGGCGACGTCGCGACCGAGGCCGACACCACGGTCGTCGCGGGCAGTCTCGGGTTGAACGATCGCTTCACCCCCGCCGCCCAGCGGATCACCATCGACCCGGCCCGGACCCTGGCCTTCGACGCCCGATCGCTCAGCACCAGTCCGCTCACGTCGCTCGACATCGGCGCCGGCGCCACCTTCGACGTGGTCATCCGCGATCCCACCGCCCCCACCTGGACCAATGAGATGACCATCACGCTGGGCGGCGGCGGCGCCACGCTGCGCTCGACGCCGTTCGTGCACGAGGGCCAGCTGCTGGGCAGCGGAACCATCGACGGCTCGTTCACCGGCCCGGGCTTCGTGGCGCCAGGGCTCTCGCCCGGCCTGCTGCACGTCACCGGCGACGTGGAGCTGGGCCCGGGCGCAACGCTGGCCTTCGAGATCGGCGGGGCCGACCCGGAGGACTACGACCGTCTGCGGGTCGACGGCGACCTGAGCGTGCTCGGCGGCGTGTTCCAGCTGAGCTTCCTGGACGGCTTCACGCCGACGGCCGGCGACCGCTTCGACCTCTTCCAGGTGGGCGGCCACCTCACTCTGGACTTCGTCCAGGTGGACCTGCCCGTCCTCGGCGGCGGCCTCGCCGTCGACTTCGACTCCTTCCTGCAGGGCGGTCCCTTGGTCTTCACTCCGGAACCAGGAACGGCCGCGCTCTTCCTGCTGGGGCTCGGCGCGCTGGCCTGCCGGCGGCGCGGAGATCGACGCCGCACCTAAGCCGTCGAGCCCACCCCGCGTCGGAGGGCAACGACGCCGTTCGCGCAGGCCCAGGACGGTGATCGCCAGCCGCGTCGCCGGAACGAACGACACCCAGCGCGGCCGTACGCGTCTTGCCGATCCCGAGCACGGCGGGGGCGAGATCCCGTATCCTGTCCGCATCCGTGAGCGAGCTTGCCACCTGCGAGGAGGAGTCCATGTCCGAACGCGTCGCCCTGGTCACCGGAGCCAACAAGGGGATCGGCCTGGAGATCGCGCGCCAGCTCGCGAGCGAAGGCAGCACCGTCTGGCTCGGCGCTCGGGATTCGGGCCGAGGCGAGGCGGCGGCAGCAGAGCTCCGCCGGGCCGGACTCGATGCGAAGTTCGTGCCGCTCGACGTCACCGACGCGGATTCCATCGGCGCCGCGGCCCGACAGATCGAAGCGGACTCGGGTCGGCTGGACGTGCTGGTGAACAACGCCGGGATCTTCGTCGACGACGCACCGCCGAGCGGGCTGTCCCTCGACCGCTTGCGCCAGACCTACGAGACGAACGTCTTCGGGCCGGTGGCCGTCACCCAGGCCATGCTGCCGCTGCTGCGCAAGAGCACCGCCGCCCGCGTCGTCAACGTGTCGAGCGGCTTGGGCAGCCTCACGCAAAACAGCGACCCGGGCTACGAGTACGCGGCCGCCAAGCTCTTGGCCTACAACTCTTCCAAGGCGGCTCTCAACGCCGTCACGATCCAGTTCGCCCACGAGCTGCGCGACACGCCCATCAAGGTAAACGCGGCGGATCCCGGCTATGTCGCCACGGACTTGAACGGCAACCAGGGCACCCGCACCGTCCAGCAAGGGGCGCGCATCGCGATCCAGCTCGCCAGCCTGCCCGGCGACGGCCCGAGCGGCGGCTTCTTCAACGAGGACGGCCCGCTGCCCTGGTAGCGCAGCGCCTGAAAAGCGGACGCCGCGAGCTGACTAGGGGCGCTCCACGCAGTCGCCCTGCTCTTCACAGGGTCGACCCCGCACCGGCAGGATCAAGTGCGAATGGCCGATGATGCCCGGACCCCGTCCCTCCACGAAGGGCAGGTTGGGGAACGCCCCAGTGATGCCGTCGTCGGAGTGGAAGTCGAGCTGAACGGCGACGAGCACGGCTCCGTCCTGTTCGTCGAGGGCGCAGTAGGGCAGCTCGAGATCGAGACGGGCGCGGCCGCGTCGATCCGTGGCGAACGCGTTCGTCCCGGAGCCGCCGAAGGGGATCACGATCAGGGGGCCCTCGGCGGGCGCCCAGAAGGCCCAGATGCTGTAGAGGCCGCCGTTGGGCACCAGTCCGCCGAAGAGCGCCCGCACGCGGGTCGTGCCCTTGGGCCCGCAACGGAGCGCGAGCCATCCCCGGGCTTCCAACCACTCTCCGAGGCTGTAGTCGACCTTGTTGCTGCCCGAGGAGCGGACGATCGGCGAGACGGTTCCGGCAGAGGGCAGCGTGCCGAGATCACCCGCCGGTGACACGAACGTGGGAACGTCCTGGAAGCGGAGGTTCTGAAACGGGACGTTGGGCGCATTGTCCCCATAGACCGGGAAGCCGGGCGGGGCGATCGTGGCCAGGAGCGCCGAGGCGGGCGTGTTCGCGTCGATCACGTGCGGCAGCGGGCCGTTCGGGTTCCACTCCCCCACGAACTGGCCGAAGGTGATGGCCCCGACGCGATCGAACGAGAACACCGTTCGGCCGCGGAGGTTGTTGTTCCCCGTGATGGCCACGCCCGAAGTACGGCAGAAGCCACGGTCCGGATCGCAACCGCCCTTGGCCACGGCCTCGGACGGTACGCCCACACCCAGCCACAGGGCGGTCAGAGCAAGCAACCCGGTTCGGTGAGAGAAGCGAACTCGCTGCATGGCGCGATCCTCCTACGAGCCCACTCTAAGCGAGCGACACGTCGGCGTTCCTGACGATTCGCCGACGGGGCTGGAAGATCATCCGCCCACGTGAAGCGCGACCACCCCCGCCGCGACGATGGCGGCAGCGAGAACGCGCCGACGCCCGGAATCTTCGCCCAGCAGGGTCGCTCCGATGAGCGCCGCGAAGACCACGCTCGTTTCACGCAGCGCGGACACATGTGCCAGCGGCGCGTGCGCGTAGGCCCACAGGACGGCGCCGTAGGCCAGCATGGCGGCCAGCCCGCCGAGCCCCACGCGCACGCCAAAGCGGCGGGCGAAGCCGCGCAGTGCGAACCGCCGTCGCCACCACACCACGGCCGTCAGGGGCACGAACTGGGTCACCTGGAGCCACACCAGGAAGACCCAGGGCGAACCCGCCCGACGCACGCCGACCCCGTCGACGACGGAATAGGCGCCGATGGTCGCGCCCACCGCCAGGGCAAGCGGAACCACCCGCGCCGCCTCGGGACCGCCCCGGGCCAGGCTCGCGATGCCGCCGCAGACGGTCAGGAGCGCGAGCGCCTGGTGCCAAGCGAGCGTCTCCCCGGCGGCGAACGTCGCTCCCACGGCGACGACCAGGGGCGCGCTCCCGCGCGCCAGCGGATACACCTGGGAGAGATCGCCGAGCGTGTAGGAGTGGGCCAGCACCAGGTGGTAGAGCGTGTGCACCGCGACCGCCGCCACCAGCCACGGGAGACAGGCTTCGGGCGGCCAGCCGACGACGGGCAGAAAGGGCAGGCAGGCCGCCGAGCCGGCGGCGAGGATGCCCCACTGCGCCAACAGCGGGTCCCCGCTGTGCTTGACCAGCGCGTTCCAGATCGCGTGAATGGCGGCGGCGGCCAGCACGACCGCCGCCGCGACGAGACTCACTTGGGCGCCGCGATCAGAGGAAGACGGTCAGGTCGCCGATGTCGACGAGCGGCAGGCCCCAGTGGAGGGCGAAGCGCTCCAGCTCGGCGGGCCCCGCCATGTGCCCGTCCTGCCCCATGATCTCGCAGCAGATGCCGACGGGCGGCAGGTTCGCCGCGCGACACAGCGCCACGGTCGCCTCCGTGTGACCGGCCCGCTCGCGCAGCCCCCCCGGCCGTGCGGCCAGCGGGAAGACGTGCCCCGGCCGCACGAAGTCGTCGGGCCGCGCGTTCGGATCGGCCAAGCGCCGCACCGTGGCGGCGCGCTCGAAGGCCGAGACCCCCGTGCCCTGCCCCTTGCGCAGGTCGACCGGCACGTGCATGGCGGTGCCGTGGTGGTCGCCCGGTCCCGGGATGGGCCCGATCTCCAGGCGCTCCAGCACGCCCGGGTCGCACGGCACGCACGTGTGCCCGCACACCTCGGTCAGCACGAACGCGAACATCTGCGGCCGCAGCTCCACCCCCGCCGCGATCACGTCGCCCTCGCCCTCGCGCTCGGGATCGAAGACGATGGCCGCGCCGCCCGCGGCGATCTGCTGTACCACCTTCTCCACCCCGAGGCGACCGCTGACGATCCCCTGCCACGGGCCCGCGGCCACCGCGCGCCGCAGCGCCTGGTGCGTGCGTCCCTCGTGCTTGCGCGCCAGCTTCTCCACCAAGTCGGTCTCGAGGTTGACGCGCTGACCGGGGGCGAGCTCGCCCAGGGTGGTCTCGGACAGCGTGGTGGGGATGAGGGCCACCGAGAAGCGGTCCTTCTGCACCTCCGCGATCGTGAGGCTGACGCCGTCCACGGCCACCGAGCCCTTGGCCACCAGGCTTGGCAGCAGGCGCTTGGGCGGCCGGATC
>JAKSBN010000365.1 GCA_022361175.1 Pseudomonadota bacterium
CACGATCCGTTCGTGGCGCTCGGCTATGTCGCGGGCATCACCGAGCGCATCGAGCTGGTGACCGGGGTGCTCATTCTGCCCCAGCGCCAGACGGTGCTGGTGGCGAAGCAGGCGACGGATGTCGATCTGCTGTCGGGGCAGCGCCTGCGGTTGGGCGTCGGCGTCGGGTGGAACTACGTGGAGTACGACGCGCTGGGGCAGGATTTCGCGGCGCGCGGGAAGCGGGCCGACGAGCAGATCGGGTTTCTGCGCCGGCTCTGGGCCGAGCCGCTGCTGACGTTCGAAGGCGAGTACGACTCCATCGACCGGGGCAACATCCTGCCGCGTCCCAAGCGCTCGATTCCCATCTGGATCGGCGGGTTGTCCGAGCCGGCGTTTCGCCGGGCCGGGGCGCTGGGCGACGGCTTCCTGTTCGCGGGTTCGCTGGAGGGAGGCAACGGGCTGGTCAGCGTGCTCGAGGGGTGGAAGCGAGTGAAGCACCACCTGGGCGAGAACGGACGCAGCGTCGAGGGCTTCGGGGCCGACTTCGTCATGCTGGACGGGCTCGGGGCCGAGCGGGCCGTGGAGACCGTGGCGCGCTGGCGCGACGCGGGCGGCACGCACGCTTCCATCGTCACCATGGGCATGGGCCTCAAGACGACGGAAGAACACCTGGACTACATCGCGGCGGTGCGGTCGCGGCTGGATTCGCTGGAGTAGCAGGAACCACCGGACGTCGTTCCGCGACCGCCCAGGTCGTCAGACCGCAAAGTCGCGATCGAGATTCCTTCTCTCGGGAGTGCGTGGGATGATAGGGTCGCGCTGGCTGCGCGGCCTCGGACTCAGGAGGAGACGATGCCGAGCTTCTGTCGATTCGCCGGTTCCCCAGGTTCGTTCTGTCTTCGCATTTCGAACGCGCGTGCGCTTCGTGGCTCGGCCGCGCTGTTGCTCGCCGGGGCGTTGCTCGCCAGCGCGCCGGCCGAGGCGGCCACGATCGAGGACTCGACGCTGTCGATCGTGCTCAGCACGACGGGCAGCAGTCTCATGCCGGCCGTGGTCTTCCAGCAGGACCCGAACCCGGTCGCGGTTTCGACGGTGGGCGGTAGCAGCGTCTCGCTGCCGGCGGGCCTCTTCACCGGCGCCTTCGCCGCACCGGGCAGCTTCTTCACCGGCGTTCCCTTCATCACGATCTACTCCGTGAGCGTCTCGAACGGCGCGGCACGTTCGCACCAGGCGGCGGCGGGGGCGGCGGTTTCGGCGGCCAGGCCCCGCTGGCCGGAAGCGCGTTCCAGAACATCCTGCTCCTCTTCGACTTGAACATCCCGCTCTCGGTAGTGGGAGGCCCGCTCGGCGGCACCCAGATGACGGGGACCGGACTCACCCAAGTCACGGCGACGGGAGCCCCGTGGACGACGGGCAACGCCATGGTCACGGGCATCACGGCACCCGCTCCGGGCGGTGGCTTCGTGAACACGATCAGCCTGGCGGGCTTCGACCAACGCCAAGGCGGGCTCGGCCATCTGCGCTTGGTCTCGCCTATCCGCGTCCTCACCGCCACCGGCTCCGGCAACATCTCCGGCTTCGCGATCCTCGACCTGCACTTCGTGCCCGAGCCCGGCACGGCCATGCTGTTGGGCCTAGGCGCGCTGGGCCTGGTAGCCGCTGGACGTCGCTGGCGCGAGGGGAGTCATCCTTAGCCCCAGCTCTTCGCCCAGTAGTGGATGCAGTGGGTGTTGGGCGTGATGCGATCGGCGGTCAGCTCTTCGTACCACGCGTAGGGATAGAAGTACTCGTTCGGGTAGAGCGTCACGCCGTTGATTTCGGCCTTGCCGTACTTCCGGAATCGCGAGCGCAGTGTTTTCTGAAGGCGCGGCCGAAGGCCCTTCTCTTTCAGCAGCTCGCTGAGAATCCACGGCGAGGAAAGGTAAGCCTGCTCGGTGCCGTCGAAGCGCGCTTGCACGGCGTCGCAGAGCTCCTTGATGAAGGGGTGCCTCGGCACGGCGCCGAAGACGGCGTTGTTGACGGGCTCCTTGTGGCCGTTGTGCTGCCAGCCGAAGAAGCACTGCTCGGTGAGCAGGTCGTCGAAGCTCTTTACCACCTCGACGTCCGTATCGAAGTAGAGCCCGCCGTGCTCGTGGACGGCGTGCAGGCGCACGAGGTTGGAGGCGTTGGCCCAGCGCCCGTGCTCGAGGGCGGATCGGACGTAGGGGAGATGGACGGGGCTATTGGTTTCGTTCCATTCCCTCAACTCGTAGCCTGGGCAGTGCCGGTTCCAACTGGCGATGCACCGCTCCATGGTCACCGAGCGCGGATTGTCACCGAACCAGCAGTAGTGGATGATCTTGGGGATGCCGCCCGAGGCCATAAGGGGGACACTAGCGCGGGGAGAGCACTAGAGAAGGGGGACGTCAGTGAAGATTCACCAGATCGTCATCCGCGAAAACGCTCTCACTAGTCTCCGGTGAATCCTCACCGAGTCCCCTCTGCTCGGCGCCCTGCGCTTCCAGCGCCCACAAGCGCACGCGCTCGGGGCCGTCGAAGTGTCGTTCTCGCAAGGCATCGAGCACGGCTTGGCGCGTTTCGGGCGTGGCGTCGGGATCGAGTTCCAGCGCGTCGCGCGCGGCCTCGCGCGCGGCCTGATAGGAAGCGACTCGCCGCCGCCAGTCGAGCCTCTCCGCGTCGAGTGCCTGCAGTCGGTCGGCTGCCTCGGCGCCGAAGGCCGACTCACGGAGCGCCCACACCTCGCGCTCCGATCCGCCGGCCTCCCGGAGTGCCCGTACCTCTTCTCGGCTCTGCAGCGGCGCCATCGCACGCCGGCGAGCCTCTCGGTAGGTCTCGGGCATTTGCTCTTCCAGAGCGGCGAGTCGCTCGGAAATCTGGTCGGGCGAAAGCGCCTCGTCGCGCAGCAACCGCCGCTGCGCCAGCGCCACGCGGGTGGCGTTCTCCTCTTCGCCGAAAAGCTCGTGGGCGAGCTCGGCGCCGAAATGCTCGCGGCGCAACTCCCGCAGCCACTGCAGCCGGCGCTCGGGGTCGTCGGCGAAGGCGTCCACGCGGGCCAGCGCCCGCGCGGCGTCCAGGTACGCCAGGTACTGATCCAAGAAGGTCCGGGCCTCGGCCGCCGCGCCGGGGGGCAGGCGGGCCTCGATTTCGGCTTCAATGCGGGCGCGGATCTGCGCGAGAGGCTCCTCGCCGAGGGCGGTCAGGAAGTAGTCGAAGAGCCGCAAGGCACGGCGGTTGGGGACGGAGCTCCCCGCCTCGTGGTCGAGGTCTCCATCCACCTGCGTACGGCGAAGCGAACGCCACGTCGTTTCGGGGCGGACACGGCGCTCCCCCACAGCCCACGGCTCTCGCTCTTCCTCCTCCAACGCCACCTCCGAGGCGTCAACCCGGGCCCCTGTCGCAGAGGGTTCGCCCACTCGCGCGCGCTGGGCGAGGCCGGCCGCTGCCCCCGCAGCGGCCAAGCCCACGATCCCCAGTGCCCAGATCCGCGCCCGCATCGAAATGCAATGCCTCCCGGTTACAGCCCGTCGTTGACGAGCCGGTTGGCGTGCGCGCGCAGGATCGAGATGGGATCCACCTCGTCGCCCGGCACGAGGCCCAGCACCTGGTTGACCAGGTCCAGGTGATTCAGGCCGTAGTCGTCTCGGATCACCTCGCCCAAGTGGGTGCTGCAGCGTTCCACCAAGCCGTCGTTGTCGTCGTCGGCGGCCAGGGCGGTCAGCACCAGAATGGGATCGATGATGTCGGCGAAGTTCGTGGCCACCGCCGTGCCGCCCCACGAGTAGAAGCGAACCGGATGGCCGTCGATGATCTCGACGGCGGGCCCTTCGCCGCACTCCACCGCCGGCAGGCCGGCGGGCGCGACGGCGTTGAACGCGGCCGACCCTTCGGTCGTGAGGGACTCGATGGCCGCCTCCAGATCCGCCGGGTTGGCCTCGCCGGTCAGCAGCTCGAAGACGCTCTCGAGCACGGGGCCGAGCAGCGCATCGAGGACGGGCGGTAGCGGGCCATCCGCCAGCAAGTCGGCCATGGGCGCGCCGAAGTGCACGCCGCCGACGGCCGTCACCGAGGCCACGAGATCGGGACGGGCCGCGGCCACGAAGCGCACGTCCTGGCCGCCCTGGCTGTGGCCCACCAGGTTCACCTTGTCGGCCCCCGTGATGGCGATGATCTCCTCCACCTGGGCCAGCAGCTCGGCGCCCCGCTCGCCGCTGGCGTTGATGGGCGGCACCTGGGTGACGAACACCTCCGCACCTTCCGCGGCCAGCGCCGTCTCCACCTGGAACCAGTAGTCCAGCACCCCCAGGATCGAATCGAACCCGAAGAGCCCGTGCGACAGCACGATCGGGTACTGGGTGGCCGTGTAGCCCGGAATCACCTCCTGCTTCTGGCACGTGCCGCCCACCAACACCACGGCCAGCGTCGCCAGTGCGGCGGCGTAGAGCCCCCTCGTCCTCGTTCCCTTGCGCATCCCCGTCCCCCTTCTATGGCACACCCGTTGGACACGCCGCCGCCGGCACATGGGCATACACGCGTGTCTGCCTTCGTATCGCACGCGGGCTGGGGCTGTGGGAAGGACCGATCAGGACAAAGGAGTGACCGGCTGGGACGAGCGCGGTTTTCCCGAGACACACCGGAGGCCGGGATCAAACAGCCGTGGCTCTCGATGTCTGGCAACGACACCGAAACGCGGATTCATCCTTACCTTAGGTAGGCACCACGGCGGGCGAGCGCCCGCGCTCCGGACGCCGCTTCGTAGCCGAGCGCGCCTTGCGCGTGCCCGGCGAGGCCTCGGCGCGGACGCGCAAGTACTGGGTCAGGCAGTGCATCAGGCTCTGATGCGCGTCTTCGACCATGCCGTAGTTGTGCACCGGCACCCAGACCACCCACTCGGCCAGGCGACGCAGCTCGCCGCCGTCGAAGCCCACGAAGGCGATGGTCGGCACTCCCTGCTCGCGGGCGTACTGGCACGCCCGCACCACGTTGGCCGAGTTGCCGCTGGAGCTCACCAGCAAGACCGCATCGCGCGGCTGCAGGAAGTAGATGAGCTGCTGGCGGAAGACCTCTTCGTAGGCAATGTCGTTGGCCAGCGCCGTCAACAGCGCGCCGTTGGAGGTGAGGCTCTGGGCGCGCAGCGCGGGCCGCGACGAGACGAAGGTGCCCTTGGTGGCGTCGCACACCCAGTGCTCGGCGATGGAGGAGCTGCCGCCGTTGCCCGCCACCCACAGCGTCCCGCCTCGGCGTCGCACGCGCTCGAGCACCCGGAGGATCTCGGGCAGCGGCGCCCGGTCGAAGGCCTCGAGGGCGGTGGTGAAGCGCTCGTAGTAGCTCTCGATGAAGTCCTGTGCTCGGTTCATGCCGGCCTCCCCGGGCTGGGCGTCGTCGGTGTGGGCGCGCCCCGGCGCGCGTGGGTGCGTGCGGTGCGGCGCACCAGACCCAGGTCTTCCGCACACTGGCGAATACCCGCTTCGACGCGTGTCGGTGTCAGCTCGGGCAGCGCGCGACGCAGCGCGCCGATCTCGAAGGCCTGATCGATGGGCGTCCGGCTGCGGGGTTGGTGCACCACCTCGAAGGGGCTCCGCACGCAGGCCGCGATGTGCGAGAGAATCTCGGCGTACGAGTGGCTGTGGCCGGAGGCCAGGTTGAACGTGCCGGCCTCTCCGCGCTCGGCCAGCTGCACCCCCGCCTCGGCCACGTCTTCCGCCAGCACGTGGTCGCGCAGCTCCGAGCCGTCGCCGTAGATCTCGATGGGCCCACCGGCGCGCAACGCGTGCAAGAAGCGCACGGGGCCGTAGCCCGCGCGCGCTTGGCCCGGCCCGTAGATGCGGCACGGGCGCAGCACGATCAGCGGGAAGCCTCCCGCCTGGGCCGCTTCGCGCAGTCGGCGTTCGGCCACCACCTTCGCGCCGCCGTAGTGGGTGGTGGGCCGCAGCGGCGTCGCTTCGTCGATGTCCAGCTGACTCGCCGCATCGCCGTAGACGGAGGCGCTGCTCAAGTAGACACAGCCGGCCACCGGGCACGCGGTCAGGGCCTCGGCCAGGTGCCCGTCCAGGGCGGTGTTGGCGTCGAAGAGCTCCGTCGAATCCGCGGCGCCGTCCAGCGTCCGGGCGGCGCACGCGAAGACCCACGTCTCCGGCCCGAAGCGCGCAGCCAAGGCGCGCACGCTCTCCGGCCGGCCGAGGTCGAGCGTGCGCGATCCCAACGTCTGCACGCGCCAGCCGCGCCGAACCGCCACCGAGGCGAACGTCCGCCCCAGAAAGCCCGTCCCCCCCAGCACGATCGCGCGGGATCCGTCGGTCACTTCGCCCTCCCTTCAGTTTCCTTCGACCCGCGCCGATGAGAGCTGAACGGAAAATTCGAGTGCGATCGGAAATCTGGACCGATCGCCTGCGCGCGGGGCGCGCGCGCACGAGGGGGCAGGCCCGATGCAGCGATTCGTGGTGTTGGGAAGCAACTCGTTCTCGGGGGCGTCGTTCTGCGACGCCGTGCTGCGCGACGACCCGGCGAATCAAGTGGTGGGCATCAGCCGATCGCCGGAGCCACACCCGGTATTCCTCCCCTACCGCGACGCGCCGGGCGACCGCTTCCGCTTCTACCAGCTCGACTTGAACCGCGATCTCGATGCGGTACTGGCGCGGATCCGCAGCGAGGAGCCTGAGTGCATCGTGAACTTCGCGGCGCAGGGCATGGTGGGCGAGAGCTGGCAGAGCCCCCTCGACTGGTTCCGCACCAACACGCTGGCCCTGGCCGGCCTGGCGGACGGCCTCCGCGAGGCGCCTTTCTTGAAGCGCTTCGTCCAGATCTCCACGCCGGAGATCTACGGCACCTGCCGCGAGCGGGTGACCGAGTCGGCGCCGTGGTCACCGTCGTCTCCATACGCCGCCTCCAAGGCGGCGGGCGAGCTGGCGCTCGGGCCCTATTTCAAGGAGTTCGGGCTGCCGCTGGTCACCACGCGGGCTTCCAACGTCTACGGGCCCCACCAGCAGCTCTACCGGATCATTCCGCGCACCGCGCTGCGCGTGCTGGCGGGGCGGCGCGTGGCGCTCCACGGAGGCGGCGAGGCCCGCCGCAGCTACATCCACATCCGCGACGTCTGCCGCGCCACGCTGGCGATCGCGCGCGGCGGACGACTGGGCGAGGTCTACCACATCGCACCCGGGGGCCGGGGCATCCGCATCGCCGACCTGGTGGCTCGGGTGTGCGAGCGCCTGGGCCGCCGCTTCGAAGACTGCGTCGAGGTGGTGGGCGAGCGCACGGGGCAGGACGGCGCCTACGAGCTGGACGCCGGCAAGCTGAGGCGCGAGCTCGGCTGGGAGCCGGCCATCTCGCTCGAGACCGGTCTCGACGAGTCGGTCCAGTGGGTGGAGAAGAACTTCGAGACCCTGCAGGAGCTTCCGCATGACTACCAGCATCACGCCTAGCGCGGCCGCGCCGCGACCGCGCCGCAGCAAGACGCGCGGCCGCGAGCTCGATCTCCTGGCCCGCTACCCCAAGACACCGCGCGATCCGCTGGCGCGGGCTTCGGCCCGCACCGAGGCCGACCGCGCCGTCGCCCGGCGTTTCGACCGCGCCTTTTTCGACGGCGAGCGGCGCCACGGCTACGGCGGCTACCGCTACCACCCGCGCTTCTGGAAGCCCGTGGTGGAAGACCTGAAGCGCGTTTACGGCCTGTCCCCGGGCCAGCGCGTGCTGGACGTGGGCTGCGCCAAGGGCTTCCTACTTCACGATCTGGCCGAGGACATCCCGGGGCTCGAGATCGCCGGCGTCGACATCAGCGACTACGCCATCGGGCACGCGCTCCCGGACGTCCGGGCCTGTGTCCAGGTGGCCGACGCCCGCGCCCTGCCCTTCGAGGACGCGAGCTTCGATCTGGTGCTCTCGCTGACGACGATCCACAACCTGGATCGCGGGGGCTGCGTCGAGGCCCTGCGCGAGGTGGAGCGGGTCTCACGACGCCATGCGTTCGTCACCCTCGACGCCTACCGCAACGACGAAGAGCGCCGGCGCATGGAGGCGTGGAATCTCACCGCCCGCACCATGATGCACGTCGACGACTGGAAGGCCTTCTTCGTGGAGGTCGGCTACACGGGCGACTACCACTGGTTCATTCCGTGACGGCCGCGTCGCCGGCCCCCACCATGCGGGCGGCCGTGCTCTACGAATCGGGCGCCGACCTCGTGGTCGAGCGCGAGCTGCCGGTGGCGGCGCCCGGGCCGGGCCAGGTGCAGGTGCGGCTCGCCTACAGCGGGGTCTGCCACAGCCAGTTGATGGAGGTGCGCGGCCGCCGCGGCGTCGACCCCCACCTGCCCCACCTGCTGGGCCACGAGGGCTGTGGTGTCGTCACCGCCATCGGACCCGACGTGACGCGCGTGGCCCCCGGCCAGCGCGTGGTGCTCTCGTGGTTGAAGGCGGGCGGCCACGACGTGGCGGGCGCCGGCACGTCGCGCGGGCGCGAGACCATCCACGCGGGCCCGGTGACCACCTTCAGCGACTACAGCGTCGTTTCCGAGAATCGCTGCACGCCCTGCCCCGACGGCGTACCTCCTCACCTGGCGGTGCTGCTGGGCTGCGCCCTGCTCACGGGGGCGGGCATCGTCACCCGCACGCTGGCGCCCCGGCCGGGCGAGAGTCTGGCGGTCTTCGGTCTCGGCGGCGTCGGCCTCTCGGCCCTGCTGGCGGCGCGCTTGGCGGGCTGTCGGCCCCTCGTCGCCGTGGACGTGGCGGCCGACAAGCTGGCACTGGCGCGCGAGTTCGGTGCCACCCACACGGTGGACGCCACCCAGATCGATCCGGTGGCCGCCGTGCGCGAGCTGACGCAAGGCGGCGCCGACTACAGCGTCGAAGCGGCGGGCCGGGCCCGGGTCATCGAGGAGGCCTTCGAATCGGTGCGCCGGGGCGGCGGGCGCTGCGTCTTCGCCGGGCACCCCGAGGCCTCCGAACGCCTACAGCTCGATCCCTTCGAGCTGATCGCCGGCCGTCGCATCGAGGGCAGCTGGGGCGGAGAGGCGGAACCCGAGCGGGACATCCCCCGCTACGCTGCGCTCTACGCCCGCGGCGAGCTTCCGCTCGAGCGCCTGGTGACGCCGGCTTACGAATTGGAAGACGTGAACCAGGCGCTGGAAGACCTGGAGGCGCGCCGGGTGCCGCGCGCGGTGCTGCGCCTGGAAGCGGCTGGGGAACTCGCCTGAGTGGCACTCACCTCGGCAGCCTTTGCCGCCGGGGCCACCTCAAGTTGCACGCGAAGATTCCGATGAGAACGGACGGCGCTCCCCCTCTGCGCCGAACGCTCGAGGGGGACCCGTGTCCGATCGCTACACCATCGACGGCCAGAAGCTCATCTACCACCCCGAGCGGGTGGCGGCCTGGCGCCAGGGCCAGGACGACTGGGAAACCGCCAAGGCCGTCTACCCCGTCTACGTCGAGATCTCGCCGGTGGGAGCGTGCAACCACCGCTGCTCGTTCTGCGCCGTCGACTACATCGGCTATCAGACTCGCCGCTTGGACGCATCCGTCCTGTGCGAGCGGCTGGCCGAGATGGGCCGCCTCGGCGTGAAGAGCGTCATGTACGCGGGCGAGGGCGAACCGCTGCTGCACAAGGACATGGGCCGCATCACGCGCGCCACCCGCGCCGCCGGCATCGACGCCGCCTTCACCACCAACGGGGTCGCTTTGACCTCGCGCTTCCTCGAAGAGGCCCTGTCCGACACCACCTGGATCAAGGTCTCGCTGAACGCCGGCACCCGCGAGACCTACGCCGAAGTCCACGGCACGCGGGCGGCCGACTTCGACCGCGTCGTGGCGAACCTGACCGCGGCCGTCCGCTACCGCGACGATCACGGGCTCGCCTGCACGCTCGGCGCCCAGACGCTGCTGCTGCCCGAGAACGCCGACGAGATCGAGACGCTGGCGCGCCTTTGCCGGGACGAAATCGGCCTCGACTACCTGGTCGTGAAGCCCTACTCGCAGCACCTGTCCAGCGACACCCGGCGCTACGAGAGCGTCGACTATGAGCACTACCTGCCCCTGCGCGATCGCCTGGCCAAGCTCGACACCGAGAACTTCCACGTGGTTTTCCGCGCCCACACCATGCGCAAGACCCTCGAGCCCGAGTCGAGCCGCTACCGGCGCTGCCACGCCACACCCTACTTCTGGGCCTACGTGATGGCCGATGGCGCCGTCTACGGCTGCAGCGCCTACCTGCTGGATCGACGCTTCGAGTACGGGAACCTGCAGGAGTCCAGCTTCCAGGAGATCTGGGAGGGCGACCGGCGCCGAGCCAACTGGGAGCACGTGCGCCACGAGCTCGACATCGGCTCCTGCCGGCGCAACTGCCGGATGGACGAGGTCAACCGCTACCTGGACCGGTTGAAAAACCAGCCGCCGGCCCACGTGAACTTCATCTGAGGATCCCATGCGCACTGTGGTCACCGGGGCGGCCGGCTTCATCGGCAGCCATCTCTGTGAGAAGCTCATCGACGACGGACACCACGTGGTGGCCGTCGACAGCCTGCGGTCTGGACGGCTCCGGCACTTGGACGCGGTGGCGCGGCACCCGCGCTTCCGCTTCGAGCGCGCCGACGTGCGCGAGCCGCGCAGCCTCGAATCGGCCTTCGGGCGCGCCGACTGGGTCTTTCACCTGGCCGGCATCGCCGACATCGTGCCGTCCATCGACGACCCGGCCGACTACTTCGCCACCAACGTGGCGGGCACCTTGAACGTGCTGCAGGCCGCCCGCACCGCCGGCGCCACGCGCTTCGTGTACGCCGCCTCCTCCTCCAGCTACGGCCTGGCCCAGATGGTGCCCACGCCCGAGACGGCGCCCATCGCGGCCGAGTATCCGTACGCCTTGACCAAGCACATGGGCGAAGAGCTGGTGCTGCACTGGGACCGGACCTACGACCTGCCGGCGCTCTCCCTGCGACTCTTCAACGTGTACGGCCCGCGTTCTCGCACCCACGGCACCTATGGCGCGGTCTTCGGCGTCTTCCTGGCGCAGAAGCTCCACGGGCGGCCGTTCACGGTGGTGGGCGACGGCACGCAGCGGCGCGACTTCACCCACGTGCGAGACGTGGTGGACGCCTTCGTGCGGGCGGCCGTGTCACCCCACCGGCAGCGGGCCATCAACGTGGGCAGCAGCCGCCCCATCTCGGTGAACCGCTTGGTGGAGCTCCTGGGCGGTCCCGTGGTGCACGTCCCGAAGCGGCCCGGCGAACCGGATGTGACCCACGCAGATACGGGCCTGGCCCGCCGGCTGCTCGGTTGGTCGCCGCGAATCTCGTTCGAGGCCGGCGTGGAGGAGCTCTTGGAGCACCTGGAGGACTGGCGCGAAGCGCCGGTGTGGGACGCCACGTCGATCGCCGATGCCACGCGCACCTGGTTCCAGCACCTCGGGCGCCAGGCGGGCTAGGCGTGCACGCGCATCCGTCCATCCTGTCGCTCGAGCAGCTGGGCCGCCGCACTCGCGAGTGGCGCCGCGAAGGCCGTCGCGTCGTGTTGTGCCACGGCACCTTCGACCTCCTGCACATGGGCCATATCCGCCACCTGCAGCGGGCCCGTCGCGAAGGCGACGTCCTGGTGGTGACGCTGACGGGCGACCGCCACGTCTCCAAGGGGCCGGGGCGGCCGGTCTTCCACCAGGACATGCGGGCCGAGGCGTTGGCGGCGCTCGCCTGCGTCGACGGGGTCGCCGTGGTGGAGGCGGCCAACGGGGTCGAGGCGATCCGGGCCATCGCACCCGACGTCTACGCGAAGGGCAGCGACTATCAGGACGCCTCGTCGGACGTGACCGGCGGCATCGCACGCGAGCGCCAGGCGGTGGAGGCGGCGGGCGGCCGCGTCCTTTTCACGGACGAGATCACGTTCAGCTCCACCCGCCTGCTGAACCAGCACTTCGAGGTCTTCGCCCCGGAGACGCGCCGCTATCTCTCCGAGCTGAGCGCCCGCACCAGCGCGGAGCAGGTGCTGGAGCAGCTCGATGGGCTCCGGGGACTGCGGGTGCTGGTCCTGGGCGACGCCATCATCGACGAGTACCACTACACCCGGCCTCTGGGCCAGACGGGCAAGGGCAACAGCCTCGCCGTCCACTTCGAATCGGCCGAGCAGTTCGCCGGCGGCGCCGTCGCCGTGGCCAACCACATCGGCAACTTCGCCGACGACGTCACCCTGGCCACCGGCATCGGAGGCGACCCGGCCCACGAACGCTTTCTCCGTTCGCGGCTGGAGAAGACGGTGCAGGCGCGCTTTTTCGTCTCGGAGACGTCCAGCACTTTGGTGAAGCGACGCTTCGTGGATCCGGACCTCCACAAGCTCTTCGAGGTCTACCTGCGGCAGGGCCCCGAACAGGACTCGCGCGTCGAGCGCGATGCCACCGCCTGGCTCGACACCCACGCCGAGCAGTTCGACTTGATCGTGGTGCCGGACTTCGGCAACGGCTTCATCACGGCCAACATGATCGACGCCGTCTGCCGCCGCGGCCGCTACCTGGCCGTCAACACCCAGCTGAACAGCGGCAACCGCGGCTACCACGCCATCCACCGCTACCGGCACGCCCACTTCGTCGCCCTGAACGAGCCCGAGCTGCGCATCGCCGCCCACAACCGCAGCGACCCGATCGACGAGGTGGCGGCCCAGGTGGGGGCCCGCGTCGGCGCCGAGGCCCTCGCCGTCACGCGCGGCAGCGAAGGGCTGCTGCTCTTCGACCGCCAGAGCGGCGAGCGCGTGCACGTGCCCGCGCTCTCGAACCAGGTGGTGGATCGCATCGGGGCCGGCGACGCCTTCTTGTCCCTGGCGGGCCTGTGCCTGGGCGGCGGGCTCGCGCCGGCCGTGGCCGCCTTCGTGGGCAGCGCGGCCGCGGCCCTGGACGTCCAGATCGTGTGCAACCGCGAGCCGGTCGATCGCGTCCGGCTCTGCAAGTACGTGACGACGCTTCTCAAATGACCGACGCCACCATCACGCCGCCGCCGGTCGAGCTGTACCGCCGCCTGCTCTTCATCCGCCGCCTGGAAGAGGCGCTGGCCGAGCGCTATGCCGAGCAGGAGATCCGCTGCCCGATGCACCTGTCGATCGGCCAGGAAGCGGCCGCCGTCGGGGTCTGCGCCGCGCTGGAAGCCGACGACTGGGTCTTCAGCACCCACCGCTCCCACGCGCACTACCTGGCCCGGGGCGGACACCCGGGCCGCATGCTGGCCGAGCTCTACGGCAAGGCGGAAGGCTGTGTCGGCGGCCGCGGCGGCTCCATGCACCTGATCGACCGCTCGGCCGGCTTCTCGGGCTCGACCCCCATCGTGGGCG
>JAKSBN010000481.1 GCA_022361175.1 Pseudomonadota bacterium
CCCTTCACGTTGAGGTCGAGCACCCGGTTCCAGGCTGCGTCGTCGAACTGCTCGAGCGGCGCTCCCCAGTTGGCGCCCGAGTTGTTGACGAGCACGTCGAGGCTCTGCTCGCGCGAGGCGATGTCGTCTGCGAGGGCCCGGCACCCGGCTTCGGTCGAGAGGTCGGCCGCGATGCCCACGCAGGTCCCCGACGCGGAGAGGCGCTTTGCCACCTGCTCGCACACCTCGGCCTTGCGCGACGCGATGTAGACCTTGGCCCCGGCCTCCACCAGACCCTGCGCGATCATCTCGCCGATGCCGCGGCCGCCGCCCGTCACCAGCGCCGTCTTTCCCTCGACCGAGAACAGATCCTTCACGTCGTCGTCTCCATGCGCACCCGCGGCGTATTGTGGGTGGAGCGGGACTATACTCGGCGGCCCCGCGCCCAGCCCCCGGTCGCCGCCTCGTCCGCCCCAACCGATTCGGCGCTGCCCGCCGCCGGATCCGGGCGATCCAGTACACTTTCCTGGCTACGCCGAAGCAGGCGTCGCGGGAGATGCATGTCCACGGACGGAGACAAGCGGCGGGGCGAGATCACCCAGCTGCTCAATACCTCGGCCGACGACTCCGCGGATCGGCTCTGGGAGCTCGTGTACCCGGAGCTGCGCAAGCGCGCGCGCTCGCTGGTGCGCGGAGAGCGACCCGGCCACACGCTGTCGGCAACCGCGGTGGTGAACGAAGTCTTCGTCCGACTCGCCGCGAACGACAGCCCGCGCGAGTGGAAGGACCGCTCGCACTTCTACGCGGTCGCCTCGGGCATCATGCGCCACGTGCTGATCGACCACGCGCGCAGCCGCGCCGCGAGCAAGCGCGGGGGCGGCGCGCCCAAGGAGTCGCTCGACGAGACGCTCTTTCCGGCCGTCGCCGCCGACGAGCAGGGTTTCCGCGCCGCCGAGGACGCTCTCGACCTGCTGGCGAAGAAGCACAGCCGCGCCGCGCTGGTGGTCGCGCTGCGGGTCTTCGGCGGACTGACCGTGGGCGAGGTGGCCAAGGAGCTCAAGGTCTCCGAGCGCACGGTGAAGGCCGACTGGATGATCGCCCGGCTACGCCTGCGCGAGATTCTGGCGAGCTAGCAGCCCGTTGAAAAAGTCCCTTTCGCTGCTATTTGGCAGTGGGGGGATGGCTCATGTCGATGCGACGTCGTGGTTCGAAGCAACGGTCGATGTGGGTGGCGGAGGGGCAACTTCCTCGCTCGTCGGGGCACCCGTTCTATTCGGCTCTGGATTCGGTTCTGAGTGAAGCGGGCTTCGACCGCTTCGTCGAGGATCTGTGCGAGCCGCACTACGCGAAGAAACAGGGCCGCCCTTCGATTCCCCCCGGCGTGTACTTTCGCATGCTCTTCGTCGGCTACTTCGAGGGGCTCGACTCGCAGCGGGGGATCGCCTGGCGCTGCCAGGACAGTCTGTCGATCCGCGACTTTCTGGGTCTGGAGCCGACGGAGCGATCCCCGGACCACTCGTCGATGACGGTGATCCGCAAGCGCCTTCCCTTCGAAGTCTTCGAAGGCGTCTTTCGATTCGTCCTTCGCTGCTGCGAGGACCACGGCTTGCTCGAGGGGAAGACGGTGGCGGTGGACTCGACGTTCTTGGAGGCGAACGCGGCGATGAGTTCGATCGTGCGTCGCGAGACGGGCGAGGACTGGAAGGAGTACATCCGGCGGTTGGCAGAGGAGGATGGCGTCGAGTCGCCTTCCGACGAGGATGCGCGCCGCTGGGACCGCAAGCGGGGTGGGAAGAAGAAGGTCAGCAACGACGATTGGGTGTCGAAGACGGACCCGGACAGCCGGATCATGAAGATGAAGGACGGCCGGACGCACTTGGCCTACAAGGCCGAGCATGCGATCGACCTGGACACCGATGTCGTCCTCGCGGCTTCGATCTACTACGGCGATCACGCGGACTACGAGTCCCTGGCGGTGACACTGGACGATGCGCAAGATCATCTGGACGCGGTCGGGTCGGAGCGCAAGGTGGAGGAAGTGGTTGGCGACAAGGGCTACCACTCGACGGACACGCTCCTCGCGTGTGAGAAAGAAGAGATCCGAAGCTACATCCCCGAGCGACAGGATCGACAGAAGCGTCGGTGGACAGACAAGCCGCAGGAGGCGAAGGAAGCGTTCTATCGCAACCGCCGCCGGGTACGGGGTCCTCGCAACCCTGCGCTGCAGCGCAAGCGGAGCGAATACGCGGAGCGTTCCTTCGCGCATACATGCGAGACGGGACGGGGACGTCGCAGCCATCTGCGGGGCTTGTACGATGTGGGCAAGCGCTGGTTGGGGCAGTTGGCCGGGCGAAACCTTGGAGTGCTGATGAGAGAGTGGACCGGAGTGGGGACGCCCCGAAGCCTCCAGGCGCAAGGCGGGGTCCGGCGCGGCCTACGCGCTGCTCTCGCGGTCATCGCACATCGACTGCTCGGCGAACTCTGGATCCTCATCGCCCGAAGCCAACGGGCTTTTTCAACGGGCTGCTAGCCGATGCGCTCCGGCTGCGCTCACTCCTCGTCGCTGGGCCAGTCGGGCCAGTTCTTGCCGACCGAGAGCTGCCAGCTCGGGCGGCGCTTCTCGACGTAGGCCATCACGCCCTCGATCGCGTCGGGTCCACCCATCAGGTGGTGGTGCAGCGCGGTCTCGCGATGCTCGACTTGCTCGGGACTCAGTGCCGAGCTCTCCCACAGCAGCTTCTTGGTGATGCCCACCGACAGCGGTGAGGCGTGGTGCGCGATGTCCTCGGCGATCTCGAGTGCGGCCGGGAGCACCTCGTCCGGCGGCAGCGCGCGACTCGCGATGCCCATGCGTTCGAGCTCCTCGCCCAGCACGCGTCGCCCGGTCAGCAGCAGCTCGGCTGCGCGGGACATGCCGACCAGGCGGGGCAGGGTCCAGTGCGCATAGCCGTCGGGCATCATGCCGCGCCGCACCTGCACGACGCCGTACTTGTGGTCGAGCGCGGCGATGCGGATGTCGCACTGCAGCGCCAGCGTGAAGCCGATCCCGATCGCGTGCCCGTTCATCGCCGCGATGATCGGCTTGCGCACCTCCCAGGCGGGCGGCTCCATGGCTGCCGCGCTGAAGCTCGCCTCGTCCTGCGGCGCGAAGGTGTTCTCGCCCGCGCTCATGTCGGCGCCCGCGCAGAAGGCGCGCCCGACTCCGGTCACGACCACGGCGCGGATCGCGTCGTCGGCGTCGCAGCGGCGGTAGGCGTCGGCGAGCTCCACGCCCATCTTCCCGCTGAACGTGTTCAGGTGTTCGGGGCGATTCAGGGCGAGGGTCGCAACGCCGTCCGCGAGATCGAACGCGATGTCCTCGTACGGCATCGCCCTAGATTACAATTCGGCTCCCACCCATCCACGCACCGGAGGCATCGCCATGGGCAGATTCAGTCGCGCCGAGATCGAGGACGCATTCCAGAAGTACCAGGACGCCGCTTTGAAGGCCGGCACG
>JAKSBN010000337.1 GCA_022361175.1 Pseudomonadota bacterium
CAGCCGCGCTCCACCAGCACTTGGGCGACCCCGTAGAAGAAGGCCAGGTCGGACTTCGGCTGGATCGCGTAGTGGGCGGTGGCGGCCATGGCCGTCTCCGTCTTGCGGGGATCCACCACGACGATCTCGGGCGAATGGGGGTTGCGGCAGACGCGCTCCCAGAGAATGGGATGGGCGATGCACGGGTTCGCTCCCACGAAGACGAGGACGTCGGACTCCTCGAAGTCCCGGTACGTGTAGGGCGGCGCGTCGAAGCCGAAGGCCTCCTTGTAGGCGACGACCGCCGTCGCCATGCACTGGCGCGTGTTGCCGTCGCCGTGGCGCATGCCCATCCCGAATTTGGCCAGGGCACCCAGATAGGCGAGCTCTTCGCTGGGGATCTGTCCCGTCCCCAGAAAGGCCGTGGCCTCCGGGCCGTACCGCGCTTGAATGCCGCGGAAGCGCGCTACGAACTCGCCCAGGGCGCGTTCCCACGAGACGGGCTCCAGCTCTCCTCGCTCGTTGCGGACCAGCGGCGTCGTCCCGCGGTCGGGGGCGTCCAAGGGAGCCAGCGCTTCCCACCCCTTCGGACACGCGGTGCCGCGATTCACCGGGTAGTCCGGTTGCGGCGAGAGGTTGACCGCCTGCCCTTCGCGCAGGTGGATCCGCAGCCCGCAGCCGGTCGAACAGAACCCGCACACCGAGGTCGTGGTGGCATCCGGGGCCAGGCGGTCCGGCACCTGGCCCAACCCGAAGGCGCCCGGGCGACGCACCAGGTCTCGTGTCAGCGGGCCGTCCCACTGGCGCAGGATCGAACCCGCGCGCTCCAACAGAGAGTCGCGACGAGGGTCCGCCATGCTCACCCCCTCCCGGGCATCGCCCGCGGCGCCGAAGACGCGAAGTAGAGAAACCGCTCGAGGCCCTCGCCGGCCAGACACGCCGCGAGGGCCGCGACCGCCGCACCCGCGGTGCCCCATCCCGGCGCGACGGCCGGGGCCGCCACGAGCAGCGCCAGGGGAATGGCCACCCCACCGAGCGCACCCAGCGCGAAACGCCAACGGGTGAACGCCGCCAGCGGACCGGACTGGAGCCGCGCCGTGCGCACGTGCGGATCGAGCGGAACCCCCGCTGCCAGCGGCAGCAGCCGCGCTTCGTCGATCAGCTTGGCCGTGGTCGCCACGGGCAGCAGGAGCCCGAGCAGAGGCAGCCACGCGGCGGCGCCGGCGACCCCGGCGACGGCCGCCGCCGTGGCCGCGGTGGCCGCCGCGGCGGCCGTCCCCAAGACGACGGCCGTCCCCAGAAAGCGGGGGGCCGTCTGGCGCAAGCTCCAACCCCGCCGCCGGGTATCCACGTAGATCATGATCGAACAGAAGACGCCGAGCGCTCCCGTCGCCACGGCCGCGCCGGCCGCCCACGGCGCAAGCCGCTCCGCGAAGCCGGCGAACGGCTCGAGCGCGGGCAGCCAGGGACGGAGGGGCCCGACCGCCGCCGCCAGCGTCGCGGCGACGGCGACGCCCGAGAAGGCGCCGAGCACCAGGATCTCGCGACTCAACCACGAAGTCCGCAATCCCAGGAAGGCGCGAAAGGCGTACTGGGGACGCCCCAGATGCAGCTGAGCCGCCGCGAGGCCCGTCAGGCCGCAGGCGGTGGCGACGGCGATCCAGAGCGCTCCCAACCGAGGCGACGCCCCCAGGGCGAGGGCTCCGAAGCCCAAGAGGCCCACCGCCAGCTGGGTCAGCACCAGCATGGCGGCCAGCGGATGGTGGGCATCGGCCGGGTGCAGGCTCTCCAAGTCGGCCGGAACCAGCGGCGGCAGTTCGCGGCGCGTCCGGTAGCGGGTGGTGGGCCGCGTGACGGCGCTGTCCGGCAAACTTCCCGCCTCGGCCGGAAGCAGGGGCGCGACCTCGCCTCCGGTCTTCACCAGCCGAATCGAGATGGCTTCGTTGGGGCAGCCCTCTACGCAGGCCGGTGCCTCGCCCACCTCGAGCCGCCCCGCGCACATGTCGCACTTGCGCACGATGCCGAGGCGCGGGTTGTACTTGGGCACGTCGTAGGGGCACTTGAGCACGCAGTACTGGCACCCGATGCACTGATCGTCCAAGTGGCGGACGATGCCCGTCACCGGATCCTTGTCGTAGGCCTTCACCGGGCACCCGGCCAGACAGGCGGGGTCCTCGCAGTGGTGGCACGCCGCGGTGACCGTCTGCTGCGCCGACGCGCCCTGGCCCACCAAGAGCCCCACGTCCCGCCACGTCTCCTCGGGCTGCAGTCCGTTCAGGCTGTGGCAGGCGGTCACGCAGGCCTTGCAGCCGGTGCACTGATCCAGATCGACTTCGAAGGCGTACTGTTCGCCCGGCTCGGGCGGCCGGGCCGGCAGGGCCTCGCGGTAGAACCGCGCGCGGGGCTCGGGCTCCCGTTCGTGGTGCCGAGCGAACTGCTCCACCGCCGAGAGCGTGTGCTGCTCCTCCAACAGGAGCTCGACCAGGCGCGGAACCGCTTCCGCATCCAGCTCGATCTTCGGCGCGGTGGCCATGGATCCCCCGTGGCGGCCGCGTTCCGGAGCGGGCCACGGGCCGGGAAAGAGCAGAATGCGTGCCAGCCGGCCCGGGCCCTGAGACGGCCGGAGCCCCCACTCGGGCCGGCAGGTGCCGCCTCACCGGGCAGCGCCTGCCCGGCGGCTCGGCACCCGACTCAAGGGCACCGGCCGTCCTGCCGACCCCGGGGAACATGAACCGTCCTTTCGCGAGCATGAACCATTCTTTCGCGGCATGGGTGCTGCTGGCGAGCTGCGTGTTCCTGGCCTTCGGCGCCTCGGCGGACGTCTACAAGTGGGTAGACGACCGGGGCGTCCCGCACCTGAGCGACTCCCCATCCCTGGTGCCGCCCGAGTACCGCGACCGGATCGAGGTGATCCGCCGCGACCCGGCTCCGGAGGAGACCGAGGCCGGCGATCCCGCCGAGACGGACGCCTCCCCGGTCCCCGACGCGGAAGAGGCGCCGCCGGGCAACTTCTCCTTCAACCCGACCGGCGAGGCCGCGGAGCTCGACCCGGCGGAGATCGATCCGGCCGAGATGGACCCGGCGGAGCTGATGGGATCGGCCGGTCTCCAGATGCTGATGGACAACCTGCCGGCTCTGAGCGGTGGGTTCATCGCCGTCTTCGGCATCGCCATGCTCGCCCTCATGGTCATCGGGCTCGCCATCTCGGGCGGTCTTCTGATCCTGGCCAGCCGCATGGGCGGCCAGGAGCCCCCAAGCCTGGGCCTGGCCATGGGGATGAGCTTCCTGGGCTCGGTGGCCAACTTCGTGCTGAGCGCAGTCACGTTGGGCCTGGCCGTGGTCTCGCAGGATCCCAACCTGCTCATCGTCGCCAACGGCCTGAGCCTCGTGCTGGGAATCGCCGCGCAGATCGCCATCTTCCGAGTCATGCACTGCGAGAGCCTGGGCGGTGCCATCGTCCTCTTTCTGCTCTGGATGGTGACGTTCGTCCTCGCCACCGTGGCGCTGCTGATCGTGGGTTTCCTGTTCGCAGCCATCTTCTGAGCGCCGGCAGCACGCGCGGCCGCGGATCGACGAGCTAGACTCGCCCGCCGATTCTCGACGACTGCACGGACCGGAACGCATGCCCTCGGAGCGCTTCGCCAACGCCATCGCGGCCATCGACGCCGCCAACTCCGCCGACCCGACGCTGGTCTCGGTACGCGGGCGCCAGCGCCAGAAGGAGCTGGCCCACGCCGAGCTGGTGACCGACTGGGTCTCGCGGCTCACCACGAACCCGAGCGAGGTCCTGCTGCTGGCGGCCCGCGCCCACCACATTCGACGTTGGGAGATCCCGCGTTCGTCGCACCCGAGCGGCCGCGCCGGCTATTTGGCCTGGCGGCGCGCCCTTCACGGGCACCACGCCCAGATCGTCACCGCGCTGCTGACGGCAGAGGGCTACGACGCCGACACCGTGGGGGGCGTGGCCGACCTGGTGTCCAAGCGCCGCCTGGGCCGCGACCCCGATGCCCAGATCCTGGAGGATGCCGTCTGCCTCGTGTTCCTGGAGACGCAGCTGTCGGATCTGGTCCCCCGCCTCGAGACCGAGAAGCTGGTCCAGATCCTCCGCAAGACCCTGCGCAAGATGAGCGCCCCCGGCATCGCCTTGGCCGGCGACCTACCGCTCGACCACCGGGGCCGCACGCTGCTCGCGCACGCCCTCGACGACTCGGACTAGCCGCGCCCTAGAACTTGAGCTCCGTCTGCAGCCAGAAACGCCAGCGGTCGAGGGGCGCGTTGCCGCTGCTGTCGTAGTAGGCGTACTTGGCCAGCACGTTCACGTGTTTGGTGAAGCCGCGCGACAGCACCGCGTCGATCTCGTCGCCCAGGTCGTTGTCGCCCTGGTCGCTCTCGAAACGGTGGTACGCGAGCTTGCCCTTCAACCCGAAGGGCAGCTTCGGAGCCACGTAGACGTAGAGATCCCGCAGGCCGCGCGGTCCGCCGTTGTTCAGGAACACGTCGGCGTAGCCGTTGAACTTGTGGGCCGTCGCCAGGGGGGTCGTGAAGACGGCGATGCCGTCGTCGCTGCCGAGCTCCTCGTAGCCGATCCCGATGGCTCCCAGCGGTGCATAACCCAACTTGCCGTCGATCAGGTAGTAGTTGGCCTCGTAGTCCACGGGATTGTCGGCGGCGTCCACCTGGCGGGCGTACGAGAGCTGATACGAGAACTTCCACTTCTCTAGCGGCGCCACGTCCCCCGTCACCCGGACGCCGAAGCTGTTGGCCGAGTTTCCGACCGAGTTGTCGAAGTCGAAGAAGTACCCGAACAGCACCGGCTTGGCGAAGGAGAACTTGGTGTACGCCACTCGCACCATGTGGGAGTCGGAGTCGAAGTCCCGCCGATTGGGCGGCCCCTCGTCGCCGAAGATGCGGTGGACGTCCCAGACGTAGCCGTAGAGGACGGAGAGGCCGTCGATGCCCAGCGAGGTGTCGAGCCGGACCGCATCCAGTGTCTGCTCGTTCTGGCGCCAGCCCACGTTGCCGATGAAGCGGTCGTCGTCGAGCTTCACCCGCTGCCGCCCGCCCACGAACCGGGTGTCGAACTCCTCCCGTTCGACCTTCAGGAAGACGCGGTTCAGCTCGGTACCCTCGGGATCCGCGATGATGGACTTGCCGTTGGGACTCGCCACGCCATCGAAGTAGGCGTCGTCGCTGAGCGCCGCGATGTTCTCCATCTCGACGAAGCCGGAGATGCCCTGCCAGGCGCCGGTCTCGTAGCCCAACCGCGTGCGAATCGTCGCGGCCTCCGACTGCTCCAGGGTGTCGAAGTCGGCGATTTCCAGCCGCGCGCGGGCGTCCAGGTGAACCTTGCCGCCGATCAGCGGGACCAGCCAGCCGGGCGTCTCCTCCTCGGCCACGGCGGTAGCGGCGGGAAAACCGAGCCAGGCCGTGGCCAGGCCGAGCAGGAGGCGGGACAGTACTCTCGTCGAATCTCTCGTCATTGCGTGTCCTCTCGATTCCTTTCTGTGGCACCCGCGGTCTCGGTGGGTCTCCCGGCCCCATACCCTCGTGCACTCGTGGCCGAGGGAGTCCCTCGGCCATCGTCGCGGCAACGGCGCCTGGAAATACAAGGAGCGTGCCAGGCCGCGAGGGTACGGGAGCGCTCACGACGCCCACTATGCCGTTCTCGTCCGGGCCGTTGCACACGATGTCGACGCCGTGTGCCCAAGCCCTCGGCACGACGCCGTGTCTGGATTGACCTACGTGTGTGTAGCCCCGACTGCGGCTAGCGCGCGCGGCAGGGAAGGGCGCTCGCGAGCGCGTCCGACGGGGGCAGCTTGACGAAGATTCGGCCGCCGCGGACTTCCACGGGGAAGGTGAGCACCGAGTAGTTGGGATCGTTGAGGCCTTTCCCCGACTCCAGGGAGAAGGTCTTCTTGTGGAGCGGGCAGGCCACCTTGGGCTCGCCGGCCTGGCTGCCGAGCAGGCCCCGCGCCAACACGTTGTCCTTGCGGTGGGGGCAGGTGGCCTGGGTGGCATACCACTCCCCACGCGCCGCGAAGTGGAAGATCGCGATCTGGGCGGCTCCGTAGCGCGCGGCGATGCCTCCGTCCGCCGGAACCTCCTGGGCGCGGGCCAGCGGCACCCAGGTCCAGAGGGACTCGGGCGGCAGCCCGACTGGCTCCGCCGGCTCTTCGCTGGGCCAATCCGCGGGGCGACGCTGATCGCGCTCGCGCACGAACGAGACGGCCCCGTCGCCGGCATCGTCGTTGGCGAAGTGCCGGAACGCGCGGCGCCGCTCGGGGTCTTCCACCACCAGCTTCCACTCGCACTGGTAGCCGTCCACCAGCGCCTGCATGTCGGCCTCGAGCTGCTCGCAGATGCCCAGCTCGTCGTCGAGGACGACCCGCTTGACGGCTTCCATCCCGCCCTCGATCCGCTCCACCCAGCGCGCCGTGCGCTCCAGGGGATTCGCCGTGTGGATGTAGTACATGAGAAAGCGGTCGATCGCGCGGATCAGCTCGTCGTCGTCCAGGTCGGACGCCACCAGGTCGGCGTGCCGCGGGTTGGAGCCGCCATTGCCGCCCAGGTAGAGGTTCCAACCCTTGTCGGTGGCGATCACCCCGAAGTCCTTGCTCTGGGCCTCGGCGCACTCGCGAATGCACCCCGAGACGGCGGACTTCAGCTTGTGGGGCGCCCGCAGGCCGCGGTACCGCTCCTCGATCCGGATCGCCATGGCCGTGGAGTCCTGCACGCCGTAGCGGCACCAGGTGGATCCGATGCAGCTCTTCACCGTCCGCATGGCCTTGCCGTAGGCGTGGCCGCTCTCGAAGCCCGCGCGGACCAGCTCCTGCCAGATGTCGGGAAGCTGCTCCACGCGGGCCCCCAGGAGATCGATGCGCTGGCCACCGGTGATCTTGCAGTAGAGGTCGTACTTCCGGGCCACCTGTCCCAGCACGATCAGCTTCTCGGGCGTGATCTCGCCGCCCGGAACCCGAGGGATCACGGAGTAGGTGCCCCCTCGCTGGATGTTGGCCAGGAAGCGGTCGTTGGTGTCCTGGATCGTGGCGTGGTTCACGATCGGTTCGTTCCAGGTGCTGGCCAGGATCGAGGCGACGGCCGGCCGGCACACCTCGCACCCCTGGCCGGCGCCGTGACTCGCGAGCAGCGCGTCGAACGTCTGCAGCCGCTTCACCTTCACGATGTCGAAGAGCTGCTGGCGCGTGTACGCGAAGTGCTCGCACAGGTTCCGGTCGACCTCGACTCCAGCCCGCTCGAGCTCGGCTTCCAGCAGCTTCGCCACCACCGGCACGCACCCGCCGCAGCCCGTCCCAGCCTTGGTGCACGCCTTGAGCTCGCCCAGCGTCGCCGCCTGCCCCTCGCCGACGGCACAGCGAATCGCTCCCGCCGTGACGTTGTTGCACGAGCAGACCAGATCCTCGTCCTCGACCGGGGCTCCGGGCGCATCGGAACCCGCTCCGAAGAGGAGCTCGTGTGCCCGCTCGGGGACGCCGTCCCCGCGTCGCATCCGCGTCAGCAGGTCGGCGTACGGCGCGGCGTCCCCCACAAGAATGCCGCCCAAGAGCCGCTGCTCGGACGAAGAGACCAGCAGCTTCTGGTAGACCCCGGTCGCTTCGTCCTCGAACACCACGCTGCGGCAGTCCTCGGCGGCGGAAGCGTCGGCGAAGGGATCGCCGAAGCTGGCGACGTCCACGCCCAGGAGCTTCAGCTTGGTGGAGAGATCCGCCCCCTCGAAGCGCGCGTCCTCGCCCGTGAGCCGGCGCGCGAGCACATCCGCCATTTCGTACCCGGGCCCCACCAAGCCGTAGATCTGCTCCGCGTGTAGCGCGCACTCGCCGATGGCGTAGACGTCCGCCGCGCTGGTAGAGAGCCTCGAGTCGACGATCACGCCGCCCCGCTCGCCCACCGCGAGTCCGGCTTGGCGGGCCAACTCGTCCCGCGGCCGGATCCCGGCGGATACGATCACCATGTCGACGGCGAGCTCGCTGCCGTCGGCGAAGCGCAGACCGGCGACGCGCCCCTCGCCGATGAGGGCCTCGGTACGCGCGTCCACGCGCACCGCGACGCCCAGAGACTCGATCACGCGGCGCAGCACGCGGCCCCCTCCCGCGTCCACCTGGCGTGGCATGAGGCGCGGTGCGAACTCCACCACGTGCGCCTCGAGGCCGAGGTCGCGCACGGCCTTGGCCGCCTCGAGCCCCAGGAGCCCGCCGCCGATGACCGCCGCCGCGCGGGCCCCCTCGGCCCAGGCCCGAATCGCCTCCAGGTCTTCGACGGTCCGATAGACGAAGACGCCTTCCAGATCCCGGCCGGGAAGCGGCGGCACGAACGGCGCCGAGCCGGTGGCCAGCACCAGCGCGTCGTAGCGGTCCCGCCGGCCCGCCGCGGTCTCGAGCCTCCGAGCCCCCGGGTCCACGCTCACGACGCGGTCGCCCAGGACCAGCTCGATCGACTGCTCTCGATACGCTTCGGCCGACGTCAGCGCCAGCTCTTCCGCACCGCGGCCGCCGAAGAACTCGGAGAGATGCACGCGGTCGTACGCCGGGCGCGGCTCTTCGCCGAACACGACGAGCTCGTGTTCGCCGCCGTCGCGCTCGCGCAGCGACTCGCAAAACCGGTGGCCCACCATGCCGTGGCCGACGACGACGATGCGGCGGGTCACGCCGCGTCCCGCGCGCGGCGCTCGTCCTGGTCGGCCAGGAAGCCGATCAGGTGCTCGCGCAGCCGGTAGTAGTCGGGGTGGTCGAGCACCGTGCTGCGGTCGCGCGGCCGCGGCAGGTTCACCTCGAGGATGTCCCCGACGCGCGCGGCCGGGCCGTTGGTCATCATGACGACGCGGTCCGAGAGATACAACGCCTCGTCCACGTCGTGGGTGACCATGAGTGCCGTCTTCTGATCCCGACCCCAAAGCTCGAGGAGTACGTCCTGGAGCTCCATGCGGGTCAGCGAATCCAGCATGCCGAAGGGCTCGTCCAAGAGCAGCATCTTGGGCGACAGAGCGAACGCGCGAGCAATGCCCACGCGCTGGCGCATGCCGCCCGAAAGGGCTCCCGGCCGCTTGTGCATGGCGTCGCCCAGACCCACCACGGACAGGTAGTACTCGACCAGGTGCTCGCGCTCCGAGCGCGACGCGTGCGGATACACCTGCACGGCGCCGAGCATGACGTTCTCGAACGCCGTCATCCACGGCAGCAGACAGGGCGCCTGGAAGACCACGCCGCGGTCCGGGCCGGGCCCCATGATCTCGCGCCGGTCGAGGACCACGTTGCCGTCGCTGATCGAGTTGAGGCCCGCCACCATGGAGAGCACGGTGGACTTGCCGCAGCCCGAGTGCCCGATCAGCGTGACGAACTCGCCGCGGCGCAGCGTGAGTTCGAAATCCTTCACGATGACCGCCGGACCCTCGGGCGTCGGATAGACCTTGCTGAGTGCGACCAACTCCAGGAAGCGGTCCATGGCTACCTCGCCAGCCGCGCGCTGGGCGGCGACAGGTCGGCGGGCTTCAGGTCCGGCAGTTCGAGCCCGGCCGCCGGCGCGCTCTCGCGCGCCTTCCGGGACTCGGCCACCAGGTAGTTCGTGACCTCGTTGCGGATCTTCTTGAAGTGCGGGTCGTGGTTCATGGCCTGGCGGTCGCGGGGTCGGTCGAGCGGCACCGAGAACGACGGTCCGAGAGTCGCGCGCGGCCCAGGACGCAGCGGGACGATCCGGTCCGCGAGCAGGATGGCTTCGTCCACGTCGTTCGTGATGAGGACGACGGTCTTGCGGTCCTGCTCCCAGATCCGCTCGATCTCGTCCTGCAGGTTCGCGCGGGTCAGCGCGTCGAGCGCCGACAAGGGCTCGTCCAGCAACAGGATCTTGGGGTCCATGGCGAGGGCGCGCGCGACGGAGACGCGCTGGCGCATGCCGCCCGAGAGCTCGTGCGGCCGCTTGCCGGCCGCCAGCCCCAGGTTCACCAGCTCGATGGAGTTCCGCACCCAGTCATCGCGCCGGGCCCGCGGCCACTCCGGATAGACGCTCGAGACGGCCAGCTCCACGTTCTGGAACACGGTGAGCCAGGGCAGCAGCGAGTAGTTCTGGAACACCACCCCGCGATCCGGGCCCGGGCCCTCGACCGGCGCGCCCGCGAGACGCACCTGCCCCGCATCCGGCTGGATGAGCCCGGCCATCAGCGACAGGAGCGTGGTCTTGCCGCTGCCCGAGAAGCCCACGATGGCCAGAAACTCGCCCTCGGCCAGCTCCAAGTCGATGTCCGCCAGCACCTCCGTCCGGTGCGGTCCGGAGCCGTAGGACTTCGAGACGCCCGACAGTTCGAAGAAGGCCTCGCTCATGCCGATACCGTTGCGTCGTAGCTGACCAGGTTCTGCAGCGTGACCATCAGCCGGTCCAGCACGAAGCCGATCAGCCCGATCGTGAAGACGGCCACCATGATCTGGGCCAACGTCTGGGAGCTCCCGTTCTGGAACATGTCCCACACGAACTTCCCGAGGCCCGGGTTCTGGGCCAGCATCTCCGCCGCGATCAGCACCATCCAGCCCACCCCGAGCGAGAGCCGCAGCCCCGTGAAGATCAGCGGCAGCGCCGACGGGATGACGATCTTCGTCACCTGGGTCGGCCAGGAGAGCCGCAGCACCCGGGCCACATTGATGTGGTCGCGGTCCACCGACGCCACGCCGAGCGCCGTATTGACCAGCGTCGGCCACAGCGAGCAGAGTGAGACCGTGATGGCCGAGCTCACGAACGACTTCTCGAACCACGGATCGCTGCTGGTGTAGAGCGCGCTCACGAGAATCATCACGATGGGAAGCCAGGCCAGCGGTGAGACCGGCTTGAACACCTGGATCAGCGGACTGAAGGCGGCGTAGAAGCGGGAGGAGAGCCCGCACAGAATCCCGATCGGCACCGCCACCAGGGAAGCCAACACGAAGCCCGCGAAGACCGTCTTCAAGCTGGTGGCGATCTGGTCCAGGTAGGTGGGCCTGCCCGAGTAGCGCCGCTCCTTCCAGGGACGCCCCTGCTCGGCGTACTTGCCCTTCAACACCTCCATCCGCTCGTAGAACGCCACCTCCTTGGCCCGCTCGGCCCGATGGTCGGCGAGCAGGTTCCGGGCCTCCGTCAGCACCGCCGCCGGTCCCGGCACGTTCCCGATGCTGGTCTCCACCGTCGACGCCACACCCGACCAGAGCGCCAGGAAGATCGCGATGGAGAGGATCGGGATGCCGATCGTCGTGGCGATCTCGCGCACTTGGGCCGACGGGTCCTCACCCGTCGCCAGCCTCACGAAAGGCACGAAGAACCCGAGCCCAATCGTCTCGAAGCCGCTGATCACCCGGGCCTTCACTGCCCACCCCCCTCCGCCGCCGCCACGCGATCGCCGCTCGACTGGCGGCCGACGCGGAAGCGGCTCAGATACTCGTTCGGCTTGCGGCCGTCGTAGACGACGCCGTCGATGAATCCGTCGTCGGGCGCCTTGTAGCCGTCCGTCTCGGGCAGCTCCGAGGCCACCAGATGCCCTTCCGCCACCAGCTTCTCGGCGGCGGCCCGATAGAGGTCCGGCCGGTAGACCCGGCGCGCCACGTCGTCGTACCAGGCGTCGGGTTTCGTCTCGGCGATCTGGCCCCAGCGCCGCATCTGGGTCAGGAACCAGACCGCATCGCTGTAGAACGGGTAGGTGGCGAAGTACCGGAAGAAGACGTTGAAGTCGGGCATGGCGCGTTTGTCGCCGCGCTCGAACTCGAAGGTGCCCGTCATGCTGTTCGCGATGACCTCGGCGTCGGCGCCCACGTACTCGCTGCGAGCCAGGATCTCCACGGCCTTGCGCCGATTGGCCGGGCTGGCGTCGAGCCACTTGCCGGCGCGGATCAGCGCCTTCACGATCGCCACTGTGGTGTTCGGGTTCTCTCTGGCGAAGGTTTCGGTCATGCCGAAGACCTTCTCCGGGTTGTTCTTCCAGATCTGCTCGTTGGTCACCACGGGCACGCCGATCTTCTTGAAGACGGCCTGCTGGTTCCACGGCTCGCCCACGCAGTAGCCCTGGATCGTCCCCTGATCGAGCGTCGCGGGCATCTGGGGCGGCGGCGTCACCGACAGCAGGACGTCGGCATCGGTCGTCCCGGTCGTGTCGGTCGGCGTGTAGTAGCCCGGCTCGATGCCGGCGGCGGCGAGCCAGTAGCGAAGTTCGTAGTTGTGGGTCGAGACGGGAAACACCATGCCCATGCGCAAGGGAGTCCCCAGCTCCTTGAACTCCTCCACCACCGGGCGCAGGGCGTCCGCCTTGATGGGGTGCGGAGGCTCGTCCTGCGCCAGCGCCGGCTCGTGGAACTGCATCTGCTCCCAGATGTCGTTCGAGACGGTGATGGCGTTGCCGTTCAGATCCATGCTGAACGGCGTGATCAGATCGGCCTGGGTGCCGATGCCGATCGTGGCCCCGATCGGCTGACCGGCCAGCATGTGGGCCCCGTCGAGCTCGCCGCCGATGACCCGGTCCAACAGGATCTTCCAGTTCGCCTGCGCTTCCAGCGTGACGAAGAGCCCCTCCTCCTCGAAGTACCCGAGCTCCTTCGCCA
>JAKSBN010000354.1 GCA_022361175.1 Pseudomonadota bacterium
GCCGGGGTTTCGCCCCACTCCGTCGGTGTTTCGCGGCCGCGGCTTGAGGGCCGGGACCGAACGGCGAAGCGGGCCCCCGGTGCGGCGCCGGCCCCTGGGGAGGTGTGGAGCGGCCGGCGCGGATCGCCTAATGTCTCCACTGGAGACATGACGGAGGCCCCCCATGACCCTCGACTACGCGAATCGAGACGGCATCGCCCACCTGACCCTGGACGACGGCGTGGTCAACGCCCTGCGAACGGACCGCGTGCGCGAGATCGACGCGGCGCTGGACCGGGCCCTGGAGGAGAGAGTCTCGGCCGTCGTGATCCGGGGCCGTCCGGGGATGTTCTCGGCAGGCCTCGATCTCAAGTGGCTGCCGAATCAGGATGGAGACAGCGTGCGCGAGCTGATGGCGCTGTTCCCCGCGACGCTCCTCAAGCTCTACGAGTTTCCCATACCGACCGTCGCCGAGATCACGGGCCACGCCATCGCGGCCGGCTGCGCACTGGTGTCCGCCTGCGACCAGCGCTTCGCGTTGGCCGGGCCGTTCAAGATCCAGATGAACGAGGTGCGGGTCAACATGGCGATTCCCACCTGGATGCAGATCCTGTGCGGCAACGCCTTCCCCACCCCTCACCTCGACGATCTGCTGCTGTTGGGGCGTCCCTTCGCGCCGGAAGAGGCGCTGGCGTTCGGCGCGGTCCACGGCGTCGCGGAGAGCCCGGACGAGTTGGCCAAGCTCGCGCTGCGGGCGGCCGAAGACTGTCGCGGCCTCTCGCTCGAGGCCTTCGCTCCGATCAAGCGCCGACTGCGCGGTCCGAAGGCGGAGGCGGCCCGGGCGGCCCTCGCGCGGGGCGAGTGACCGCGCGCCCGCGCGTCGCCCCGAAGCCTCCCGGTCGCTACCACCACGGCGATCTCCGCGCCGCGTTGGTGGAAGCCAGCCTGGCGTTGATCGACGAGCAGGGCCTGGCCGCCTTCACGCTGCGCCGCGTCGCAGAGCGGGTGGGCGTGAATCATCGCGCCGCCTATCGCCACTTCGCAGATCGCAGCGAGCTGTTGGCGGCCGTGGCGCAGCAGGGGTTTCAGCGCTTGGCCGCGGCCATGGAGCGAACGGCCGGCGGCCGTTCGCCGGATCCGGTTCAGGCGGTCGGGGCGCGCCTGCGCGCCTACGTCCGCTTCGCCCTGGCGCATCCGGCGCACTACCGCGCCATGTTCGGACCCGGCTCGCGCACGCTGGGGGCGAGCGAGCCGCTCGACGCGGCCGTGCTGGCGGCCATTCACGCAATCGAGCGCCCGGTTGCGGCGGCGACGGGCGAGGCGCCCGGCCGCGTCCGAGATCGGGTCATGGCGGTCTGGACCTTGGCGCACGGGCTCTGCGACCTGGCCATCGCGGGCCACATCCCGACGGCCTCTCCGGCCCGAGGAGCCCGATACGCCATGGAGCTGATGGCGCCCTGGCTCCGGGAATTTGCCCAAGTGCTGGAATCGCGGAAGGACGGGAAACCGCCGCGATCCGTCTAGTTGAAAGGCCCGAGGGGCACTTCTTGCCTCTCGTCTGCACACCCGATGCGCACTGAGGGAAGGCTGAGTCTAGATATGAGGTGAAAACCCAACTTTTCTCTTCAGCTCAGACTGCAGTCGGTCGAACTGTGTTGTGAAAGAGCCGCTCTTTGGGCTCGGGAGGAACGCAATGAGACCGACGCGCGCTGTCTTGGCTGCCCTGGGGCTGGCCTTGATCACGACGCCGGCAGCGGCGTTCACCAACGGCGACTTCTCCACTGGCGACACCACGGGCTGGAACGTCTTCGGCGACGTGCTCGTGGGCGATCTGGACACGATCGGCCTTACGCCCGACGGCAACGATCGCCTGATCCTGACCAACCATCCCGACGGTGGCGTCGGCCCCCTGTCTGCCAATCCCGCAGTGACCGCCGCATCGCTGGAAGCGTCGCTGGGCCTGGCGGCGGGAACGCTGGACGCCTTGTCGCCCAGCGGCAATCCGGCGACCGAAGGCTCGGGCGCCCGCCAGAACATCACGGCTTCGGCCGGCGACGAGATCACCTTCGACTGGCAGTTCCTGTCCCGCGAGAACATCGGCGAGACCACCTACACCGACTACTTCTTCTGGTCGCTGGTCGACACCAGCGACAGCTCGGTGCTGATCCAGCAGGTGCTGGCCGATCCCAGTGCCCTCGCCGCCAGCGCCTCGACCCTCTACACCAACGAGACGCCGGTGGGCAGCGTCAGCTACGTCCTGCCGTCCTCCGGCACGTTCACCTTCTCGATCGGCGTGCTGGACGTCCAGGACACGCTCTGGCGCACGGGCGTCTGGGTGGACAACCTGGTCCTGATCCCCGAGCCGGGTACGGGCCTGCTCTTGGGCCTCGGCCTCCTGGGCCTGGCCGCGCGCCGACGCTGCGCGTAGGCCGCCTTCGCAAGCGCCGCAGTTGACACGGGCACCCGTCCCGTGAAATAGAGAGCGTGTCGCCTCACCTCACCGCGCGGGGGTGAGGCGGGCAGGCTCTCGGTGTCGCTGTCCTGTGTGACTCCCAGTCGCAATTGGCGGCACAGAGCTCGTCGCAGCGGAGTGGTGTGGACGCGCGGGGCGGTCCGGGCGGGACGGTCAGGACGGGGGCTCGTGTGGCGTTTGCCGATGGTTCCGCAGAACTCTCGCCGCCCACCGCGGCGGCTCAATCCAAGTCGAATACCCGACGGCGGATCCTCGACGCGGCGCGCGTCGTGTTCGCCCGCGACGGCTATCTGGAGGCCAACTTGGCCGACATCGCGGCCGAAGCCGGGCTCGGGAAGTCGAGCCTCTACCGCCACGTGGAGAGCAAGGCGGAGCTCTTCGTCGAAGTGCTGATCGACCAGGCCGTCGACCACAGCGAGCCCATCGAGGCCATCCTCGAGCGGTCGGAGACCGCCGAAGAAGCTCTGCGCGGCCTGGCCAACCTGCACTTGGCGTTCTGGCGCGCCAACCCCCAATACCGTCTGGTGGTGACGGCGATCGACTGCCAGGACCTGATCGGCGAGATCCGGCCGCAGATCGTGGCGCGGGTGCGCGCCATGTGGGAGGTGCCGCTGCGGGCACTTTGCGCCGTCATCCGCCGCGGGATCGAGCGGGGCGAGTTCCGGCCCTGCGATCCCTGGGCCACGGCCCACGTGGTCTGGAACCTCGGCAATTTGTTGTACGAGCTGACCTTCAGCCACGAGCGCCGGCGGCTCTTGGCCCAACCCCTGGAGCACTTCTTCGAGGAGTCACTCGAGCTGGTGGTGCAGGGGCTGCGCAACCCCGACGCGCGGTCGGCCGTCTAGTGCGACCCGCCTAGGCTCCCGAACCCGTTTCCTCGATCTCCAACCCCTCGCCCGCGACGTCGTCGTAGCGTTGGTGGAGCACCGGCGTGATCCACTCCGGCGGCAGCGGTTGCAGCACCCGGCCCTGGCTCTCCGTGGTGCCCTCCTCGTACTGACACGCGAGCAGGCGGCGGACGGGAACGTCCGCCACCGGGTCGAACGGGGACTCGCGCAGCTCGAGCCGGGCGTCCTCCAGCGTCTGGACGCGGTCGTGGTCGTGCTTCCAGACCAACTCCACCAACAGCGGCTCGCCGTCGAAGTCGCGCTCGCGCTCGCACGCCGGCAGGGCCTTGCAGCAGAAGCCGCGCTCGGTGAAGGCGGTGGCGGGCTGCGCGGCGCCCAAGCGCCCGCTGGCCTCCAGATAGGTGACGCCCAGGCGCGTCACCCGCGCCGACACCCGGTCGTCCTCCTGCTCGAAGGCGATGTCCGCGATCTTCTTGGGCTCGCCGTACGTCTCGCGCCCCTGCACGACGGCCTGCTCCGTGGTCATGGGCATGGTCACGAGCCAGATGCCGTCTCGGTCCTCGTAGCGGGCCCGGACGCCGAAGATGGCCGAGCCGATCTCGATGCAGATCTCGGGGGTCACCTGCATCGCCACGTGGGAGAACGTCACGCAGATCTCCGGGGCGGCGAGCTCGAGCGGGCGCGGCACCAGGGCGCGGGCGATCGCCCGGTCCGTCTCGTAGACGCAGCGCAGGGATCGCACCCGGCTGGAGAGGAACTCGGGGTTGCGTTCGCGCGCTCGCTTGACCTGATCGGGGGACCGGACGTAGCGGAGCTGGGCCATGGGGACCTCCAGTTCTAGTCGTCGAAGAGTGAGGCTTCGGGGCCGATGCGAGCGGCGATCGGCGCCAGCTTGTCGAGATCGAAGCCGTAGAAGCGCGCCGCGTTGCCGCCCAGCATGGCCGCGATCTCCTCCAGGGGCAGGCCGTGGAAGGTCTCGCGCATCTGCTTTTGGGTCTCGGGCCAGGTGCCTTCGGGATGTGGGTAGTCGCTGCCCCAGAGCAGGTTGTCGAGTCCGATCTCGTGCCGTTGCTGGGCCTCGCGCCGCGGCATGCACGACGCGCCGAGCGCCACCTGGGTGGCGAAGTACTCGCTGGGCTTGCGGGAGAGGTGGCTGCGGTAGTCGCCGAGCTTGGCCGAGTAGTGCGTCTCTTCGTAGCGGTGGTCCAGCAGCCGGAGGTACTCGGGAACCCAGATCGAGGTGCCCTCGGTGACGGCGGCCTTGAGTCCGGGGAAGCGCTCGAAGACGCCGCCCCAGATCAGGAAGGTGAGGGGGCGGGCGCAGTACCACGCCACCTCCGAGATGTAGATCCCCACCGCGCCCGGCAGCGCGGCCACATCCGGCCCCTCGGTCGGGCCGAAGTAGTCCTCCATGGGGGCGGCCGCGCCCGAGTGGAAGTGGAGGACGATGCCGTTGTCCTGACAGGCCGCCCACAGGGGCTCGTAGCGCGGGTGGTGGTAGGGCAGCAGCCGGCCCCAGGCACACGGGAGCAGCGCGCCCGAGAGCCCGTTGGCCCGGGCCCACTCGACCTCGCGCACGGCCTCCTCCACGTCCCACAGGGCGGGGACGATGGCCACGCCCTGGCGCCGCTCGGGCGCCATGCGCACGAACTCGGCCAGCCAGCGGTTGTGGGCGCGGGCGCCCGCCCACTGGAGCTCGGGCACCACGTTCTCCGTCGGCAGCGACAGCCCGGCGCCGAAGGGCGGCATGTTCATCTCGGTGATGCCGTCGGGAAAGATCACCTCGCCGGCGATGCCGTCCGCATCCAGCACGTCGATGCGCGCGTCGTGGTCCCAGGCTCCCGCCAGCGCCGGCTCGAGTCCGGTGCGCCACTCGCGGTTGATGTCCGCCACCAGGAATTGCTTGGCGGCGACCTCGGTGGCCTCGATCTGGAGCGGCAGCGCCTGGTCGAAGAGCTCGCGGTATTGGGGGTCGAGATAGTCGCGGTACTGCTCCGGCGGGAGCCCCGCGTGGCAGTCCGATGAGATCACGAGCAGGCGACTCATGCGTCCTCCGGGTTGGCGGCGGCGGGCTCGGGCCGGCAGTAGAACTGGGCGGCCCAGCGTCGGAACTCCGCCAGGTGGGTGTCGGCCTCGCACAGCACCGGTGCGCGGCGGTGGACCTTGTGGCTCCAGATGGGCAGGTCCTGCATCACGCCCTGGGTGACGCCGTTCATGAACTCCTCTCCCACGATGTCGACGATGTTCAACGTGGTGGTCAGCAGCCAGCGCGAGACCGAGAGCTCGGCCTCGATGGGCAGGGTGGAGGAGTAGAGGAGTAGCCCGGCGCCGGGGATGCCCGTGGAGCGCACCGAGGCCAGCCCCAGGCCCCAGGAGACGCGCGACAGCGTGGTGCGGAAGCGTCCGAGCGGCGTGTCCTGGTCGCTGGTGTGCTGCATGTGCATGGTGCGGCCGTCGTCGTCGATGCTCACGCTCGACTCCGGCACGTTCAGCATCCCGTGGACGAATTGAAAGTGGGCCGGGTCGTTGTTGTTCTCGTGCATGTCCTGCACGTGGACCGGGACTTCCAGCTCGAAGGTGCGCGGCTCGCTCCACTCCGGATCGCCGATCTCGGGCAGGACCGGGAAGTCCCAGTCCGGCGGCTTGTCCTGCGCGTGGTGCCACGCGAAGACCATGCCGTTCTTCTCCTGGGTGGGAAGCGCGCCCACCCGGGCGGCGTCGGGGATGCGCTCGCAGTACGGGATCGCCGTGCAGCGGCCGCTCTCGCCGTCGAACTGCCAGCCGTGGAACGGGCAGCGGAGACTCTCGGCCACCACGCGGCCGCCTTCGCCCAGGTGCGCGCCCAGGTGGGGGCAGTACGCATCCAGCACGCGCGCCTGGCCGGAGCGGGTGCGGAAGAGCACCCAGTCCTGGCCGAAGGCGCGCAGGGGCTTCACGTCGCCGGTTTGAAGCTCTCGACTCCAGCCGACGGCGAACCAGCCGTTGGGAATCGGAAGGGTGTGGTGCTCCTGCTCGCGACGGGCCATACGACTCCCCCCAAGACAAAAGGACTCCCGGCAGAACCTCCGAAAACCGAACCCCGCTCCGCCCCAGCTCCCGGGCGACCTCAGCAACAACTTACACTCTACTGCAAGATTATATCTTTGTGTATCGAAAATGGACGGGTCGCGGAACGGGCACCGGCTGCCGGCGCCCGGGCGGGTATCATCCGGCCCCCGTGGCGCCGGGGCGGGGTGGCGCCGGTGAGAGAGGAACGTCTTTCCGCATGCGGACTTGGAGTGCCATCCGTCGTCGGCTGGGCCGGGGCTCGAGCGCCTTGGCCGCGGCTCTCGCGCTCGTCGGGCTTCCGGGCTGCGGCGACCCCGAGCCGCGGGAGGCCGCCCCCCGCTTCGTGGTCGCGGTGACGCTGGCGCCGCAGGCCTGGTTCGTGGAGCGCCTGGCGGGGGAAGCGGTGGACGTGCGGGTGGTGCTGCCGTCGGGCGCCAGCCCCATCTCCCACGAGCCCAGCTTGGCCGACGTGCGGGCGGTGGCGCGCGCCCAGCTGTACGTGAAGCTCGGACATCCCGCCTTTCCCTTCGAGCAAGCGTGGCTGGCGCAGCTCTTGGACGAACGCCAGGGGCTGCGCGTCGTGGACGGGATGGAAGGCGTCCGCGTCGTCTCCGGGGATCCGCACGTGTGGCTCTCGCCGGCCTACGCGCGGGGTTTCGCGCGCCGGCTGCACGCGGCCCTGCGCGAGAGCCTGCCCGAGCGCGGGCCGGAGCTGGACGCGGGCCTGGCCGAGCTGCTGCGCGAGATCGACGGGCTCGACGCCGAGCTGCGCCAGCGCTTGGCGCCCCATCGCGGGCGCACTTTTGCGGTACAACACCCGGCCTGGGGGGCCTTCGCCCGCGAGTACGGGTTGGAGCAGCTCGCGGTGGAGCACGAGCACAAGAGCCCCGACCTGCACGCCGTGCAAGCGCTGCTCGAACGGCTGCGCGCCGACGCCCTGACCGTCGTCTTCGTCCAGCCGCAGTTCGATCCGGCGGGCGCGCGCGCACTGGCGTCGGAGCTGGGCGTGCGGGTGGAGACGCTGGATCCCCTGGCTCCGGATTGGGCCGAGAACCTGCGCCGGGCCGGTCGCCTGCTGGCGGAGTCGTTCGCGTCGTGAGCGCGCCGCCGCTGGAGCTCGCGGGCGTCTGCCTGCGCCGGGGAGGGCGCGACGTGCTCGAGGACGTCGATCTCACCGTCGAGGCGCGCGACTACCTGGCCCTGCTCGGTCCCAACGGGAGCGGCAAGACGACGCTGCTGCTGGTGGCGCTCGGCCTCTTGGCGCCGGAACGGGGCCGCGTGCGTGTTTTCGGCCGCCCGCCCCACGCCGCCCGCGGCCTCGTCGGCTATGTGCCGCAACGGCCCGGGTTCGATCTGGACTTCCCCATTCGCGTGCGCGACGTGGTGCTGCAGGGGCGTCTCTCGCAGCGCGGCTTCCTGCGCCGCTACACGCGCGACGACCGCGACGCCGTGGCGCGTCAGCTGGCGCGGCTGGAGATCGGCGACCTGGCCGAGCGGCCGGTGGGAGAGCTCTCGGGCGGGCAGCTGCAGCGCGTGTTGATCGCGCGCGCGCTGGTCTCCGATCCCCAGCTGCTGCTGCTGGACGAGCCCGCCGCCAGTCTGGACGAGCGCATCGGGACGGGGCTCTTCGGCCTGTTGGAGGAGCTTTCGCAGCAGTGCGCGGTGGTGATCGTGTCCCACGACATCGGGGCCATCTCGCGCAGCGTGCGTCGCGTGGCCTGCCTCAACCGAAAACTCTTCATGCACGAGTCCGGCCGTCTCACCGAGGAGGTGCTGGAAGCCGCCTACGGCTGCCCCGTGGACCTGGTGGCCCACGGTCACCCGCACCGCGTCTTTGCCCCTCACTCGGGAGGGGAGGGAACGTGACGAATCTGTTGGCCGAGCCGCTCTTGCAGCGCGTGCTGGTGGCCGCTCTGCTCGCCAGCGTGGCGTGCGGCGTCATCGGCAGCTTCGTGGTCGCGCGCCGCCTGTCCTCGCTGGCCGGCGGCATCGCGCACGCGGCCTTCGGCGGGGTGGGCTTCGGTTACTGGGCGGGCGTTTCGCCGATGCTCGGCGCGGCCGGCTTCGGCGTTCTCGCCAGCGTCGTGGTGGGCTGGGTGTCGCGGCGCTCGGGGTCGGGCATCGACACCGCCATCGCCATCATCTGGGCCGTCGGCATGGCGCTTGGGATCGTCTTCATCGGGCTGGCCCCGGGCTACGCGCCGGACCTGCTGTCGTATCTCTTCGGCAGCCTGCTCTTCGTGCCCTGGAGCTACGTCGGTTGGATCGCGTGCCTGGACGTGGGCATCGTGCTGGCGGTGGGGCTTCTCTTCAAGGAGCTGCAGGCGGTGGCCTTCGACGAGGAGCACGCGCGCGTCGTGGGGCTGCCGGCGGAGCCGCTGTTTCTGGTGCTGCTGGCGCTCTCGGCCCTGGCCATCGTGACGCTCATCCGGGTGGCGGGGCTGATCCTGGCCCTGGCCCTCCTGACGATCCCGGCCGCGTTGGCGCGACAGTGGTCCACCACGCTGCCCCGCATGATGGTCATCGCGACGGGAGTCGGCGCTCTGTGCAGCACCTCCGGGCTCTTCCTTTCCTATGCCTTCTCGGCGGCGGGCGGCGTCTCGATCGCGCCCGGTCCGCTGATCGTGCTGTTGGCGGCGCTGGCCTACGGGGCCTCGACCCTGGTGCGGCACGCCACGCGGACCGCGTAGCGCGCCTCCCCTCGGGGGGTGCAATCGATCGCGGGCTTCGCTCGTTCTCTCCCACAAGGCCGTCCATGGGGAGGCCGCTACTCGGAAGAGGAGGAGACATGGAGATGGGAAGGGAAGCCGCCGTTCGGAAGCGGGCACGCCGCTGGATCGCGCTCGCCGGTGCGATGGCCCTCGCATGCGTCGCGTTCACGGCGCAGGCCGCCGACGATCCGTCGATTCGCGGCGACGAGCGCACGGGGATTCACAAAGCCATGCGGGACTTCATCGCCGACCAACAGGGGGGCGGCGACACGTGGCTCCACTACGACCCGGTGAACGGCCAGCTGCTGCGGCTGCGGCTGAAGGAGCTCCACGACGGCATCGTGAAGAAAGGCGACTTCTTCGTGAGCTGCGCCGACTTCGTGGATCCGCAGGGGACGAAGGTCGACCTGGACTTCCTGGTGCTGCCGACCCCCGACGGCTATCGCGTGAACCAGGCCATCGTCCACAAAGTGGGCAAGACCAA
>JAKSBN010000090.1 GCA_022361175.1 Pseudomonadota bacterium
CGCACGATCGGGGATCGGCTGAGCGTCCTGCGGATGGCGCTGCGCGACGCCAAGATGGCGGGCGTGATCGAGGAGAGCCCGTTCGACACACCGCTACCGCGACGACGAACGAAGCAGGGTCGGCGCGAGGTACAGTCGAAGCGCGTCACGTTCCGGCCGCTCGTGGCGGCTGAGATCGCGGCGATCCTCGAGGCCTGCCGCTCGCCGCGCACGTCGACGGAGAAGCTCTACTTCCCGATCACCGAGCACCTGGTGCTCACGGGACTGCGATTCGGTGAGGTGGCGGGTCTCATCTGGCCGGACGTGTCGAAGAGCGGTGGCGTGCTGTGGGTGCGGCGGGCCCGGCCCCACTACGGCCAGGCGACCGAAGAGGAGGCGACGAAGACGGGAGCGGATTGGCGGCTTCCGATCGTAGGGCCGCTTGCCGACCACCTGGCCAGCCAGCGCGCCGTCAGCCAGTTGGGCCGCACGAACAGCTGGGTCTACCCGACGCGCGCCGGAACGCCCATCCACTACCGCAACTGGCGCCGGCGCGGCTGGGTGCGGGTGCTCGCGCGCGCGAAGGTGACGCCGCGCGAGGGCGACGCGCAGAAGGCGCTACGGCGGAGCTACATCATCTCGTCGCTGGTCTGCGGCCGGAATCCCAAGGAGGTCGCGGCCGAGCTCGGCCACGCCACCGCCCGCATGGTCACCGACAACTACGACGCCTTCATGGACCCTGCGAATTGGCCCGACGAGGCCGAGCGGGCCCGGCTTCGGTCGCTCTACGGCTGGGGCTCTACCGCCGCGAAGCCAACAACAGCGAGAATTTGATGGAAAAGCCTCGGGAATGGGTCGAGTGGCAATCCGGTGTGCCAAACGACTGGCGTTTCCCGTTCTATCGGATCGAGTGGTGCCTAAGGCTCATCGCCTCGTGGCTCACTACGTCGGGGCTCTTCAGGCTTCTCGAGCTTGGCGGGCGACTAACCGTAGTCGTTGCTGTGTTGGTGTTTGTGCTCGAATGCGATGACCGGAAAAAGGCGAAACACTACGAGGCCTGGAGAATCCTCGCGACAGCGGGCGGTCGCGAAGGCGACTTCGGACGCCGGTACGCGCTAGAGGATCTGAACGAAGACGGTGTCTCGCTAAGGGAGATCAGACTGGAGGGTGCACTCCTGTCACGCCTTCAAGCTCCTGGCGTCGACCTTCGAGACGCGATGCTCACGCGCGCCAATCTGGAGGTGGCCAATCTACAGAAGTCCAGGCTGTGGCGAGCGCACCTCTTCGAGGCTCGCCTGCGGAGAGCCACGCTTGATCAAGCCGATCTCTACGAAGCGGTACTCGGCCATGCTGATCTCATTCGGGCCAGTGCCCGCGGAGCTCGATTCGAACGAGCAGAACTTTACAACGCGAACTTGGCTGATGCGGATCTCACCAATGCCAATCTGGTCTCCGCGAACCTGCGTGGCGCCGACCTTAGGCGGGCGATCGCCTCTGGAGCTCAGTTCGACGGTGCTGCACTCAAGGGAGCGATGCTCTGGCGAACGGACCTTCGCGGCGCGACTGGACTGACTTGCGAGCAGCTGCGCGAGGCGGAGTCTTGGCAGAGCGCCTGTCGCGATGAGGAATTGCGCTGCGGAAAGGGTTCCTGGCCGCCGCCCTGCCCCTGACGAGCAGATCTAGAGGCACGCTGGAGGCACGCTGGCGTGCCGGGGCTCTCGAACGACGAAGCCCCGCCGAGCTAAGTGCTTGACGGGGCTTCAGTTTCTTGGAGCACGAGACCAGATTCGAACTGGCGACCCTCACGTTGGCAACGTGATGCTCTACCAACTGAGCTACTCGTGCTGAAAACGTCGAGGAGCAGAGGATTTACCGGCGTCCGGGGCGGGGGTCAAGGGGAGTGGGCGAAAAGCTCGGCGGGTCGGCCGTGACCGGGTCCCTCGGGGGCCCAACGGAGTGGGCCCGAGCCGCTTGGCGGCCCGGGCCCGGTCGATCGAGTGTCCCGTCCCGCCGATTCCGCCCGGCGGGACGAGGCTGGGGAAAAGCTAGAAGCTCAGTCTCACTCCGGCGGCGCCGGTGAAGGCGCCCAGGTCGCTGGGGTTCAGGTCTTCGTTGCCGTCACCCGTGACGTCGAAGGCGATGCTGGTGCGCGCCTCGGTCCAGAGCGAGAAGACGGAACCGAGGGGAAGCTGGACGCCCGCGAAGGCGATGGCGCCGGCGGCCACGCCGAAGGCTTCGACGTCGACGCCCGCCGCGGCCAGGCCGTCTTCGACGCGCTTGTCGTCCAGGTCGATCAGCGTGAGCCCGGCGCCCGCACCCACGTAGGGCGAGAGGGTCTCCGGAAAGAACACGAACTGGAGGGTGAGACGCAGGTCGTAGGTGTCGACCGAGACGTCGTCCACGCCCAGGAGCTCGACTTCGTATTCGCGGTACTCGAGCTCGCCGCCGATTCGCAGGCGGTCGCCGAAGCCGCCGCCCGAGATCTGGCCCAAGAGCGAATAGCCCGGGTCGGCGTCGCTGTCCCAGGGGACGACGCCACCCGCACCCGCGCCCAGGTGCAGGTCGGCGGCCGCCGCGGTCGGCAGGCCGAGGCCACACGCGAGTGCGCACAACAAGAGGGCGCGTCGCTTTCCAGCGCATCGATGGCTCACGGCGTCTCCTCGTCTGGCTCGAGTCCCCTCCAGCCAAGAGCCGTGTCCACCCGTCATCGAGACTGTGATACGGCCTGCCGGGGCGATCGGGCCGTGATGCGTATCACTCCTCCGTGTCGTTTTGAGAACGGTCGTTCGCTCGGACGGGCGCTAGAGCGGCAACTGGCGCGCAGGGGATGCGCAAGTCGGGCGATCGGGAGCGAGGAGGAGGCGGGAACTAGAGCTTGTGGATCTTCTCGCGGTGCTCGGACACGTCGCGGGTGGCGTTGCGGGTGTCGAAGATGCGGCCCGCCTTTTCGGCCACTCGGGCGTAGTCCACGCCGCTGTGGTCGGTCACGATGACGACCAGATCAGCGCGCTCCAGCTCTTCGTCGGAGAGCTCGGTGTTCTTGTAGATCTCGCCTTCCACCTGCAGCTCGCGCACGTGGGGATCGTGGTATCGCACGTTGGCGCCCTTGGCCTGCAGGCGCGCAATGACGTCGAGCGCGGGCGATTCGCGCATGTCGCCCACGTCCTTCTTGTACGCCACGCCCAGCACCAGCACGTTGGCGCCGTTCACGGCCAGGCGGTCCTCGTTCAAGAGATCGCCCACGCGGTCCGCCACGTGGTCGGGCATGGCGCTGTTGATCTCGGTGGCCAGCTCGATGAAGCGCGCCGGGAAGTTCAGCGACTTCATCTTCCACGCCAGGTACGAGGGATCGACGGGGATGCAGTGACCGCCGAGGCCGGGGCCCGGCAGAAACTTCATGAAGCCGTAGGGTTTGGTGGCCGCGGCTTCGATCACCTCCCACACGTCCAGGCCGAGGCGCTGGCACATGAGGGCCACCTCGTTCGCCAGGCCGATGTTGATGGCGCGGAAGGTGTTCTCGAGCAGCTTCACCATCTCGGCGCTCTGGGTCGACGAGACGGGCACCACCTCGTCGAAGATGGCGGAGAAGACCTTGCAGGCCAGCTCGGTGCAGAGCGGGGTTTCGCCGCCTACCACCTTCGGCACGCTCCTCACGGCGAAGTTCTGGTTGGCCGGGTCGATGCGTTCGGGTGCGAAGGCGAGGCAGAAATCCGTGCCGGCGCGCAGCCCCGTCTCCTCCAGCATCGGCACGAAGAGCTCGTGGGTGGTCCCGGGGTAGGTGGTGCTGCCCAGCACGATCAGCTGCCCGGCGCGCAGCCGGCGCCGAATCTCTTCCACCGCCCGGGCCATGTGGGAGACGTCCGGATCCTTGCTGCGCGTCAGCGGCGTGGGCACGCAGATGTTGACGACGTCCAGCCGGGCCAGCGCCTGGAAATCCGAGCTGGCGTCCAAACGGCCCTCGAGTCGGGCCTTGGCCACATCCGCCGACGGCACGTCTTCGATGTAGGACTCGCCCTGCTCGAGGGTGCGGACCTTCTCCTGGTCGAGGTCGAAGCCGGTCACGGCGTAGCCGGCCTTGGCGAACTCGACGGCCAGCGGCAGGCCCACGTAGCCGAGGCCGATCACTCCGATCCGGGCCTGGCGGGATTCGATTCGTTCGCGCAGCGTGTTCAGCGGGCTCATGCTCTCGATTCCTCACTCGAAGCGTCAGCAGGGTCTCCCGTGGTCGAGCCTCGCCAACCGAAGTACTGCGCGAAGTAGACGTAGCCGGACCAGAGGGTCAGCGCGGTGGCCACGGCCAGGAAGAAGATCCCGATCTCGTGGGCCGGCAGCCCGAGCGTCGTGTAGTGGAACAGAAGCGCTCCGATGGCCACGTTCTGGGCGACGGCCTTCCACTTCCCCAGGTTGGAGGCGGCCATCACCTGACCGTCCGCCGAGGCGATGCCGCGCAGGCCCGTGACGGCCAGCTCGCGCCCGATGATCACCACCACCATCCAGGCCGTCCAGACGGGCAGCCGGTCCTCCGCCACCAACAGCATGACCAGTGCCGTGGTCACCAGCAGCTTGTCGGCCAGCGGGTCCAGGAGCTTGCCCACCTTGCTCACCTGGCCGCCGCGCCGCGCCAGCCAGCCGTCGAGGACGTCGGACGCCGCGGCGACGATGTAGCACCAGGCGATGGCCTGGCTGGCACCCTTGCCGGTGGCGAAGGGGATCAACAGCATCACGGGCACGATGCTGATGCGCAGCATCGTGATGGTGTTGGGCAGGTTCCAGAAGTGGGTGGGTTCGTGAACCGCGTCGGAAGCAGAGTCGGGCGCGGCCTTGGCCTCGGCGGACGTGGTGGCGGAAGTATCGCCCTGCGACTGGACCGACCCGACTGCGCCCATCGATCCCTCATTGGAAGTCGCCATGGTAGTGGCGATAGTAATGCAGAACCCGAGCCACGTACTGCTCGGTCTCCCGGTACGGGGGCACACCGCGGTAGCGGTCCACCGCGGTGGGGCCGGCATTGTACGCCGCCAGAGCCCGGGTGACATCGCCGTAACGGTCCAGCATCGATCGCAAGTACCGGACTCCGCCCCAGACGTTCTCCCCGGCGTGGTGGGGATCCTCAACCCCCAGCTCCCGCGCGGTCTGGGGCATCAGCTGCATCAGGCCGCGGGCCCCGGCTCGCGAGACGGCCCGCGGGTCGAAGTTCGATTCGGCCGCGATCACCGCCTTCACCAGGGCCGGCTCCACGCGATAGGCCTGAGAAACCCGCTCGATCAGCGGGTCGTAGCGGGGCTGGGTCGGTACGCCCTCGATCTGGGGCCGATGTCCTTCCCGGAGCCCCTGAGGGGTGTGGTAGACGGGCCGGAAGCGCCGGCTGGTGGGCAGATTGGTGAAATGCACCCCGCCCTCGGCGTCGATGTAGCGGTAGAGACCGGCACCCTGCGCCTTCGCCTCGTGGGCAGAAATCGTGACAGTAGTCACAAAAAAAGTCGCTGTGCACACCAGGGCCCACTGTCCAACGCGACCGTTCATTCGAAAACTGTTCTCCTTGCCGGGGCTTGGACGGCCTCCCCTTCGGGGGACAATTGCCACGCCGTCCTTGCACCCGATAGACTCGCGCGCGTCACCGCTATCGGTGTCTTTTGGGCTCGGCCTTAGGCCGCGGCCACCCGATCTGGGCTGCTAGGGCTTCGGGCGAGGCGCATGAGCAACCGTCACGACTTCGACTTCTTGGTCCTGGGCAGCGGAATCGCCGGTCTCTTCTACGCCCTGCGCGTGGCCGAGCACGGGCAGGTGGGGTTGGTCACCAAAAAGCGGGGCGCCGATTCGGCCACCAACTGGGCCCAGGGCGGCATCGCCGCCGTCGTCAGCCCCGACGACAGCTTCGACGCTCACGTGGACGACACCCTGAACGCCGGGGCGGGCCTCTGCAAAGAGGAGGTGGTGCGCCACGTGGTCGAGCGCGGCCCGCGCATGATCGACGCCCTACTGAAGTATGGCGTCGAGTTCGACCGCGAACGGCTGCGCGGCGACGAAGACCCGGACAGCGAGTTCTCCCTGGGCCGCGAAGGCAGTCACACCCGCCGCCGCATCCTCCACCACCGCGACACGACCGGCCGCGAGATCGAGCGCGCCCTCTTGTCGCGGGTCGCGCGGCACCCGCGGATCAGCGTGTTCGAACACCACTGCGCCGTGGACCTCTTGACGTCCCACCGCGCCGGCCGGACCGAGCCCAACCGGGCCCTCGGCGCCTACGTCCTGAACGCGCGCAGCGGCGAAGTCGAGCTCTTCCACGCCCCCATCACGCTGATGGCCACCGGCGGCGCCGGCAAGGTCTACCTCTACACCAGCAACCCGGACATCGCGTCCGGGGACGGCATCGCCATGGCGTACCGGGCCGGGGCCTCGGTGGCGAACATGGAGTTCATGCAGTTCCACCCCACGTGCCTGTTCCACGCCCAGGCCAAGTCCTTCTTGATCACCGAGGCGGTCCGGGGTGAGGGCGGCGTCCTGCGGACGGCGGACGGGCGGGCCTTCATGCCCGACCACCACGCCATGAAGGATCTCGCCCCCCGCGACGTGGTGGCCCGGGCCATCGACACCGAGCTCAAGCGCTCGGGGGCCGAGTCCGTGTTCCTGGACGTGACGCACAAGGACCCGGCCTTCCTGCGCGAGCGCTTTCCCAACATCTACGAGCGGTGCCTCGACTTCGGCATCGACATCACGCGCCAGGGCATCCCGGTGGTGCCCGCCGCCCACTACTGCTGCGGCGGCGTCCGCACCAACCGCTCCGGCGAGAGCGACCTGCCCAATCTCTTCGTCGCGGGCGAGGCCGCCTGCACCGGGCTGCACGGCGCCAATCGCCTGGCCTCCAACTCGCTCTTGGAGGCGGTGGTGTTCGCCGACGCCGCGGCCAACGAGTCGATCGCGCGACTGCACGACCTGCCCGAGCCCGGCGCCCTCCCGGCCTGGGAGGAGGGCGACGCGACCGAGAGCGACGAAGCCGTCGTCATCACCCAGAACTGGGACGAGATCCGACGGCTCATGTGGAACTACGTGGGGATCGTGCGCAGCGACCGGCGCCTGGCGCGGGCCAAGCGGCGGATCGACCTCCTGCGCGAAGAGATCAACGAGTACTACTGGAACTTCAAGCTGACGCCCGATCTGGTCGAGCTCCGAAACCTGGCGACGGTCTCGACACTGGTGATCCGCGCGGCGCTCTTCCGCAAGGAGAGCCGCGGCCTGCACTACACGCTCGACTATCCCGAGCGGGACGACGAACGCTACGGCCGAGACACGCTGCTCCAGCGTGGGGATGCCCCTCGGCTCGAGCCCACCTGACCCATCGCTCCGGGGCTCGGTTGGACGGAACTGGATGCGCGCCCTCACCCCCGACCGGGGTCGACAGAATTGTGACAGTGGGTCGACGGCCCTGGTCGCCCTCTGTCTGCAGATCGCGTGCGCCTGGGTCCTGGCGTGTGGCGCCGGGATTCCGCAGACGCTGCCCGAGCACGCGCTCAGCCCCAACGAGCGGGAGACCTACGCCCGCCGCCACCTGGAGACGGCGCGCGGGCTGCAGAAGCAGGGGCGCCTCGAAGCCGCGCACCGCGTGGTGGAGCGCGGCCTGGCGCTCCAGCCGGAAGAGCCGGCGCTCCTGCGGCTGAAGGCCGACCTGCTGGC
>JAKSBN010000514.1 GCA_022361175.1 Pseudomonadota bacterium
ACGTCGACGCCGGCCGACGCTGCCAACGCGGCGTCCCGCTCGACGTCGCGGGGGTAGGCGGCGAGGTCGGCATCGTCGGAGAACTGCGCCGGGTTGACGAAGACGCTCATGAGGACGGTGTCGCACTCGGCCCGCGCCCGCTCGACCAGCGCCAGGTGGCCCTCATGGAGAAAGCCCATCGTCGGCACCAGGCCGACCCGCCCCTCCCGCAGCAAGCGAGCGTCGGCGAAGGTGGCGACCCGCTTCATGTCACGTCCATCGGGTTGCCCGACATCTCCGCGAGGGCATCGACGAAGGCCCGGAATGCTCTATCCCACTCCGGGGCGTAGCGCCGCACCGCTTCGAGCTGCGCTTCCACCGTCGCCGCGTCACCCCGCGCCACCGGGCCGGTGAGCGCCGCACGAGGCCCCACCTCGAAGGCGTTGGCGATGACCGCCTCGACGAGGGGGCGGGCGGCGTCGAAGGGCACGCCTGCAGCCACGAAGAGATCCTCGGCCATCGATAGTGCGGCCAGCGGGAAGTTGGCGGCGGCCGCAGCGGCAGCGTGATAGGTGGCTCGAGCCTCGGGCGCGACGTCGAAGGGGATGGCCCCTATGGACTCTGCGAGCCGGCGCAACTCCCCACGCAGGCTGTCGCTGTCGGCATCGACCGCCACCCATGCCCCGGAGAGGCGGCGCGCGCCGAGGTCAGGGTCGGGGAGCGTCTGGAGCGGGTGGAAGGAGCCGACGGCAGCACCGGCGGACGCCAGCGGAGCGAGCGCGCCCAGGCCGGCGAGCCCGCTCAGGTGAGCTGCGGCAGCGATCTCGCTCCCCGTCAAGGCTTGGGCCACGGGCGTGATCGCCTCGTCGCGGACCGCGATCAGGACGAGGGAGGCCGGGGGCATGGGCTCCCCCAAGAGCACGGGAAGGCCACCGAGACGTGCGGTGGCGGCTTCGGCGGAGCGCAGGTCCCGTGCCGCCACGGCAGCGAGCTGGTGGCCGGCGCCGGTGAGAGCGATGGCAACGGAGAGCCCGGCCCTACCGGGCCCAACGAGGATGAAGCTGCTCATGGTGTGTTCGCGTCGTCAGTACGCGACCAGCTGAGCCTAGGCCGAGCCGGGGTAGCGCCGCACCTCCTGATGGGCGACGACCTCGATGTAGTCGGCCACCTCGCGTCCATCCGGAAGCCGTGCCTTGGGTCGAGCTTCGAGCAAGGGCTCGACGACGAAGCGCCGAGCCAGCATCCGGGGATGCGGCACCCGCAGGCCGGGCTCGTCTATCGAGGTTTCGCCGTACAGCAGCAGGTCCAGGTCGAGCGTACGCGGCTCCGCCGGAGCTCCCCGCTCGCGCCCATTTCGATCCTCGATGGCCCGCAAGGCCTCCAGAAGTGCCGCCGGTTCGAGGTCCGTCTCGATGACGGCCACCATGTTCAGGTACGGGTCTTGAGGGGGACCTCCGATAGGCGCCGTCTCGTAGACCGAGGACCGCGCCACCACGGTGGCGAGCTCTGCCAAGCCCTTCAGGCCCGCCTCCAGATAGGCCTCCCGGTCGCCAAGGTTGGACCCGACCCCGACACAGGCTTCGGTCATGCGTCGGGGATGAGCGATCGGGCGTGGGGTCCCAGCGGCCGCCCGATGATCTGTTGCACGACCGACGTGGCCATGATCGGGTCATCCAGGTATCCCGCCGCCACCAGGTAGCCGGCGAGGATGCCCGCGACCACATCGTCGAGCGTGTCCCGATGCACCAGCAGAGCCGTGCCTTCCACGCTCAGGGCCTCCTGGATGGTCGCGAACACCCTCTCGGCGTCCTCAGGCTCGACCTCAGGGGGAAGGGGCTCGTGATAGGCGCGAAGACCAGCCTCCTCGTAGGCGGCGATGTTGTGATTGGCCTCCATCAGCGACAGCACCGCGGTGACGCCCTCGTCGAGCAACCACGCGATCTCCTCGGACCGCCGTACTCGTCGATGCTGGAAGCCATAGCCACCGATCCGCTCCGCGGTCGCTAGCTGGCCATTGATGACCCAGGTGAAGTCCCTGGGTTCGAGACCTGCCATCAGATGGAAACGATAGCGGAGGCCGTTCGCGCCGCCTGTAGCGACATAGCCACGTTGTGTACTCGAATCGCCGCCACCCCGGCCGCCACGGCAAGCGCCACCGTGGCCGCGGTGGCCGGATCGCGCTCGGCGGCCGTCTCCACCCCGGTCAGCGTGCCCAGGAACCGTTTCCGGGACGTTCCCAGCACGACGGGGCGGCCCGTCCCCACCAGCCGATCCATGTTCGCCAGCAAGGACAAGTTGTGGTCGACCGTCTTGCCGAAGCCGATGCCGGGATCGATGGCGACCGCCTGGCGCCTGATCCCCGCATCCTCGGCCACTGCGGCCCGTTCCTCCAGGAACGCCGCCACCTCTTCGACCACGTCCTCGTAGTGGGGGTCCGCCTGCATCGTTCGCGGCACCCCCTGCATGTGCATCAGCACCAGGCCGGCATCGCGCGACGCCACGACGTCGGCCATAGCGGAATCGTCCAAGGCGGTCACGTCGTTGACGATCTGGGCACCGGCGTCGAGCGCGGCAGCCGCCACCTC
>JAKSBN010000408.1 GCA_022361175.1 Pseudomonadota bacterium
CCGTTCAGGCGCCAGATGTAGGTCAGCGACACGCGGTCGCCGTCCTCGTCGCTCGTCTCGACCAGGACGCGGGCCGGCTCACCGGGGCGAGGCTCTTCGGGTACCAGCCGCACCGACTCGATGACCGGCGGGTTGTTCGGGCCGCCGATCGAGGCGGCGGGCACGCCCGCGTTCGGGGTCGGCTGCGTCGACGGAGCCGACTCCGGCTCGCCGCCGCAGGCCACCAGCCCCAGCACCAGGATCCCCACGCAGAGTCTTCGAATCATCCTCTTCCCCCCCTCCTCCGGATCGAGCCCGGGAGGCGTCTAGCCGCTGTAGGCGTAACAGGTGGTTCCGGTCACCTGGATCGTGACCGTGGCTCCGGCCGACGACTGGCCCTCCACCCGAACGTCCCAGATCGCTTCTTTGAACTTCGGGCTGCCTTCCTCGGAACTCATGACGTAGCCCTCACACTCCTCGCCGCTGCCGAGATACCGGATCGCCACGGGGTCGCCGCCGGCGTCCACCGGCGCATTCGGGTCGACGGAGAAGGTGGGCACGTCGTTGGTCGCACCGGTGTTGAGCTGCTGCGGCGAGGCCACCGTAGGAAAGATGGGCGTCCAGGCGATGAGACCTGCCTCGCCGTCCTTCACCGGCGGGCCGTTGCCGTCGGGCGCCGAGGGCGATCGCAGGATCCCGCGCGCCCAAGCCACGCCGGCCTCGCCCGCGTAGAGCGCCGTCCGGGCCCGGCTTTGGAAGCCGGCCACCTGGCGGTCGCGCATCACGGTGTTCATGGACGCCAGCCCGATGACGCCCATCAGGGCCAGCATCATCACGGCCACGACCAGCGCCGCGCCGGCTTCTCGGGATCGATGTCGGGTCGTCTCCATATCGGGTCCTTCCTCAGCCACGGCTAGACGTTGCGGAGCCGGACGGTGCCGCTGTAGATGCGACGGCGTCTCCGGTCGGGCGGGGCCAGGGTGCCGACGTCGCGGTTGCCCGTCGCCTGCTGCTGCATGCGGGGCCCCTCCTCGTTGGGATCGTCGTCCCGGGTCGCCACGACCAGGCTGAAGCCGATCTGCCGCGCCAGGTTATGGTCCACCGCCGTCGAGCCGTACGGCACCGAGACCGCGTCGCCCACGGTCTGGCCCAGATCGCCCATGTACTCGCCCGCATCGATCAGCCCGTCGTCGTCCGCGTCGAAGAAGAACTCGAGCTGAAGGTCCTCCACTTCGTCGGCGATCAAGACGCCGTCGCGCAGCAGCTGCGGGATCCCATTCGCATCGTCGACGATCTGGTAGACGTGGGCGGGAATGACGCGGATGTCCGACGTCACCACCGTCATCGGCAGAGCATCGGTCGAGAAGGTGATCTCTACGGGGTACGGGCTGACCGCCGGGTCCGTGGGCGGATCGTCGGTGACGATGCCGCACGTCGTGACGCCCGAGTCGTCGTTGGCGTCGACGACGATCACGCCCATGCCGCGCGTGAAGTCCGAACCGTCCGCCGAGACGTCGGCCCAGCTGTTCGTCAGGTTCAGCGTCGTCGTCGTGCCAGCACCCCCGATGGCGGTGCCGGTCCCGACGGTGGCTTCCGCACCGAAGGTCTTGGTGACTTCATCGATTCCGATGGCTTCGAGCGCCGCGACGGTTCGGATGGCGTCGGCGCTGCTCACGAACAGCATGTCGGGAGCGTTGACGTTGTCCACCGCGCAGACACCCGCATGCTTGGGCACCATGTAGCCGGCCAGGCGAATGTCGCGCTCTACCAGGTCCGCCACGATGCGCAGGTTCTGCTGCACCTCGCTCACCTGCTCGACCACCGTGTAGGTCTGCTGGCTGCTCGTGAAGCTCTGCATCACGTAGAGCATCACGATGGCCACCAGTCCGCCGGCCACGGCCAACTCCACCAACGAGAATCCCGCTCGTCTCATGGCGCTCACCTGTCGTTGTTCACGACGATGGTGGAGAGCCCCACCGTCGGGAGTCCGGTTCGCGTGGGCTTGGTGGTGACACCGTCTCGCTCCGTCCACGTCACTTCGACGTCCACGTTGAAGACGTCCGTATTGCCGCCGACCGCGGTCACCTGCCAGGCGACGTTGTAGGTCTGCTCCGTATACGTCCCGGAGTCGGGCGACACCATCTGAACGGGGACGGCGCCCACGGTGAGCCCCGCGTTCGTGATCCAGGCGGGCGTTCCGGCCCAGCCGGTAGCCGCGATCGTCGAGAAAGGCGCCCGCTGAATCTCCTCGATCTGCGTGCGCGCGATCATGGCGGCCGTCGCGAAGTGGCGTCCCTTGGCGCCGTCGCGCAGGGCGTAGAGCTGCATGATCGCGAGAGTGAGGAGACCGAAGGCCAGGACGCCCAAGGCCGCCATCACCTCGATCAGGCTGAACCCGCGTCGGCGGGCATCCCGCCTTCTGCATCGTTTCCGAATCACGACTACCTCCATCCGGTGCCGGTCTGCCACGAGCGGACGCGAATGCCGCCGAGCGGCGCGACGACGACCGCGTAGTCCCGGCGCCCGTCGCTTACGTAGATGGCGCCGTCGCCGGTGCCCACCGTGCCGATGTTGGCGCCGCCGCCGTTCGGCTGCATGGCGCGCGGCGTGCCGTCGGCCGTGAAGAGCACCCAGGAATTGATCTCAGTTGCGACGGTCGGATGGCGGAAGTTGCCGGCCGAGTCGATCTCGTCCTGCGTGCCCTCCAGCGCCGTGTCGTTGAAGGGATCCTCGTCCGCGAGGCTGAAAACGTGCTCTCCGATAAAAGACGGAAAAAATGCGCCCGGTGATTGCCCTGGACACGTGGCAAACGCGGTGAATTTAAATTGTGACGGTGAACGAAAGGCCCGATATGGCGGGCCTTTTGTTTTTTGGGGCGGACTCATGATTCTGTCTCGAACCGGCGTTCCGGTGAAATCCTATCCAAATTAAAGAGCGAGCCTCTGTCTTGTCACCACCTGTTGAATTGCCGCCATGAGCCAGAGGAGTTTTGGCACATCCCACTCATCCGTCGACCCTTTGGGAAATCCCCTCACTTGTCGACCTTTTGGGACATCCCCCTCATCCGTCGACCCTTTGGGAAGTCCCCTCATCCGTCGACCCGGGTTGGTTGAAGGGGCCCCGGAGGCC
>JAKSBN010000261.1 GCA_022361175.1 Pseudomonadota bacterium
CGCTCCGTTCGGTTGCTCGATCGGGGGAAGCGCGAAGTCCCCCACCTGAATCGAGATCGTCCAATCGGAGCCGCCCTGGCGCTTGAAGGCGATTGGGATGGTGGCCCCGCCCGGTAGGGTCGCGACCTCTTGGACGCCCGGGAAGAGGAAGAAGGAGGTGCTGTCCAGCACCAGGGCCGGCATGTCGGCCGCGGCGGGTACGGAGAACAGTGTCGAGGTCAGGAGAACGAGCGGCAGCAGGGACTGGTGGCGGCGCCCCCTTGCGTTCGAGATCCAGCTTCGCATTCCGTTCACCTGACCCCCTTCCACGGAGTCGACCGCGGCCTGGGCGTCACCACGAACGCCAGAACCAGGCCAGCGCGCGGGCCTGAGCGTACAGGATCCAGCGGATCGGCAGCGAGTCACTCGATGCGCGCAGCTCGGAAACACGCGCTCGCAGAGACTCGACCGAATAGACGCGGCCGTTGGCGACGACGGTGATTAGGCTGTCGAGTGCGGACGCGTCCTCGAGTGGGTCGCGCTCGAAGATCAGGAAGTCCGCGGGGGCTCCCGCTTCGATCCGCCCCAGCTGCGGAATGCCGAGCGCCGGGCCCGTCGCCGTGGATGCCGCTTGCCAGGCCTCTTCGCGCGGGAAGCCCGCCGCCTCGAGCCTCGCCAGTTCGTCCCACAAGCTCGCGCCGGGTACCACGTAGGGCTGAAACGGATCCGTTCCAGCCAACACGGGAACACCCGCTTCCCGCAGCTGGCGCACCGCCTGGGTGGCAGCGGCCAGCGCCCTCTGCTGGTTCTCCAGGTAGTCGCTCCGGCCTCCGGCGCTGAGGCGTCCCAACCGCTCCGCGGGATTCCAGATGACGTCGCGCCAGACGGAGGGCATCAGATCGGCCCGCTCCGGGGGCGTCTCCAGAACAGTGCCGGCGAAGGCGGTGAGAGTCGGCGTATGCCGCAGGCCCGCCACCCGCGCCGCCTCGACCAAAGCCGCGATCTCCGTACGCGAAGCGCCCCCGCATCGCGGTTCGCAGACGTGCTGGATCTCCGCGATGCGGGTCTCGTCCCAGGCGGCTGCCAACGGTAGGTGTCCGACGACGGGCAGGCCGTGCTCGGCCGCGGCGCTGGCGACGCCCGCGAGCGCCGCGTGCGAGAGGTGGCGATAGGTCTTGACGCAGTCGACGCCGCGGCGCGCGAGCTCGGCCACCGCCTGCCGCGCCTCGCGCTCGTCGCGCACCACCTCGGCCACGGGCAGCACCGGTGGGTCGCCGTCCAGGATCGGCCCGCAGGCGCGGATGCGCGGTCCTGCGACGGTCCCGGCCGCGACGGCCGCGCGCAGCTCCAGCGAGCGCCCATCCAGCGAACCCACGTCACGGACCGTCGTCACGCCGTGGGCCAGAAAGAGCGCGAGGAAGAGATCGCGCTGCCGCGGCATCCACCACGGCGGCAAGTGCACGTGCGCGTCGACGAGCGCCGGCAGTGCGAAGCGAGCGGGAGCTCCGATGTCGGTCTCGGCGGGCACGACCGCCTCAATATGCGCATCCCGAATGCGAATTCGTTGGCGTGTTCGACGTGACTCGCCCGGCTGCACCACGGTGACGACTTCCGTTTCGAACGACGCAGGTGCAAGGCTGCTTGCGGACCGCTCATCAGACGAACACGCGAGCGCCGCGACGAGAACAAGCGTGCACAGTTCGGTTCGTTTCATCGACGGTGTCCGACGCTGTTCAACGATCTCCGACAAGTCTCGCGTGAACAAGCGTCCACGTTTGCGGAAATGCCGTGGAAATTCTCTGTCGTGATACAACTTTGAGTTTTCAGAGGCAGGACCACTTCCTAGACTGCGTCGTGATTGCCTGTGGAGGTTGCGTCATGCGTCGATGGATTGCTCGAGTTGTCGTGGTAGCGCTTGGTCTCGTTCTTCTCACCTTCGCGTCGATCGCGCCCCCTGCGCTTGCCGACACGACGACGGCGACGGGGACGAACACGGGGGAGGGGTCCACGCCGTTTACCGGTTTGGCGCAGGCGCCGGAGGCGAACCTCTTCACTGGGGCGATGACGACCTCGGTTCCGATCCTGATCCCGCCCGGACGCACCCTCGTGACCCCCGACCTGAAGCTGGCCTACTCCAGCAGCGGCAGCGACGGGCCCTTCGGCAAGGGCTGGGATCTCGCGCTCGGCTCGATCCAGCGCAACACGAAGAACGGCGTGCCCCAGTGCGTGGGGGACCACCGGACGAACGCCTTCGTCGTAAACATGCCCGGTGCGAGCTCAGAGCTGCGGTTCATCGAGGACGAGCCCGCCGGCACGGCTCTGTACCGGGCGCGGCTCGACGGCGCCTTCCTAGAGGCGCGGCTCGACACGGCGGCCAACACCTGGGAGGTGATCGATTCGCGTGGGGTGCGATTTCGGCTCGGCTCTACGCCGAACACCCGCGTGGCGCGCGGTAACGCCGCGGTCCTCATGGACACGGTGGCCTGCGAGTTCACGACGCTCTGGGCCCTGGACCAGATCGAAGACCCCCACCGGAACCACGTCGACGTCACCTACGAGAAGCACGCGAACACCCTCTATCCCGCCTCCGTCTCGTACGGCGGCAACCTCGGGACCAACCTCGAACACCCGTTCCGGGTGACGATGGTTACGTCCGACACCACGCGTGTGATGCCGCAGGAGTCGTATCTCTTGGGGGCGCTCCAGCGGCTTGAGAAGGCGATCACGGAGATCCACGTGGAGGCGAAGGCAGCCGAGGGGGGAGCCTTCGCCAACGTTCGCACCTACACGCTCGAGTACGAGCGGCGCGAGGTCCAGGGCGACACGCTGCTGAGCGTTGTGCGCGTTCCCGGGCTTCCGGACCAGGGGTTCTCCTACTCGGAGACCAGTGTCAACAGCACTCGCTCCGTCAGTCAGCCCGCGCCGACCGTCAGTGTCCAGAACGCGATCCGCCGATCGGCCAACAATGGCCGGCGCATGACCCGCTCGGTGATGGACATGAACGGGGACGGCTACCTCGACGTCGTCGACACCACGGAGGTGACCGACGCGTGGAATGTCTACTACGGCGGGCCGGAGGGGTTCTCGACGACGCCGCGCATATGGACGCTGGAAGAAGGCCAGTTCGGGATTCCGATCAAGGATCGCCTGACGCAGACCACCCAAGACGGCGGCACCCGAAGGACCATCCGGGAAGCAATCGACTTGGACGGAGACGGCATCGTCGACTTTCTGGATTCGCAACGCAACGGCGTGTGGCACCTGTATCGGGGGCGCTGCACCTCTCGATATGTGTGTGGTTTCGAGGGCGTTCCTACCCCCTGGGCAGCCTTCAACATCGACTTCCGCACCTACCATCGCACCGAGGTCACGGAGTCAGGACAAGCGGTCCGGACGCGCGTCCGAAGAGGACCGCTCGACGTCAACGGCGACGGCCGGCCGGATCTCGTGATCGCGCCTGCGGGAGGGTCGTGGCAGGTCTTCCGCAACACGGGCTCTGGCTTCGAAGACACGCCGATGGAGTTCGACGCGGACGGGCCGATCTCGCAAATCTATACGACCTTCTCGGAGCGGCTCTCGGAGCTCGAGCACTTCGACTGGAACGGCGACAATCTGCCCGATCGTTGGTTCGGTATGAACGTCGCGCTCAACAACGGGCACGGCTTCGACGAGTACGTTCAGATCGGCAGCGGGGTCATCCGCACGGCCCGGACTGACAACGACGGTTGGGCGACCTATGCCGACATCGTCGACCTCAATGGCGACGGTCGACCCGACCGCATGGTGGCCAACGCGTCGATCACGTCCCCCTGGTACGTGAACCTGATGCCCCCGTTCGGGCTCCTCAATCGCGTCACCTGGGGCAACCCGTCGCCTCGCGGGTGGATGCGGTACAGCAACGCGTCCAATTCGACTCAGAACGATCTCCTCGATTGGAACGGGGACGGGCATCTGGACACGGTCAACGCGAGAGCGGGTGGCGGACTCTGGGGGGCCCACCTCCACGGCATCGAGGCGCCCTACAACCAGGGCAACCCCTTCTACGCGATTCCGCCCGGGCTGCTGACCCGCATCGACAACGGCTTCGGCGGCATCATGGAGGTGGTCTACCGGCCCAGCAACCACTTCGACAACAGCGGGCCCTCCGATGACGTACAGCGTCTTCCCATGCGGACGTGGGTGGTGAGCGCCATTCGCAAGACCGACGGCCTGTGCACGGATGATCCCGGCCCGAACCCCTTCGACCGCACCACGAACCCCTGCATCGACCAAGGGCACGAGATCGTCCAGACGATCGAGTACGAAGGGGGCTACTTCGACGCCGAGGACCGCGAGTTTCGGGGCTTCCGGAAGGTGATGGTAGAGACGCTCGACCAGGGCGTCCGGGTCGTCACCTTCGATCAGAGCGACGATCTGGCGGGCAGCAAGCTGAGCGACGAGATCTTCGCCGTCGCGACAG
>JAKSBN010000019.1 GCA_022361175.1 Pseudomonadota bacterium
CGGTCGCCGTGGCCTATGGGGAGGGCATGGGATCGGGCCAGGTCGAAGTTTCCGCGACGTCCGCGGGGGTCGCCTCGGGAACGGGGCCCGTTCGGGCGGATGCCGAGGGAATCTCTCGCGGTGGGGGCGATGTGCTGGTCTCCGCCGCCGCCAGCGGGGCGAGTGGTCTCGTCAGCTCGACGGCGCGCACGGCGGGCGACCGCGGACTCCGGGTCGGCGCCAGTGTGCATCGTGGCCTCTTCGCAGCTTCGCAGGTCATCGCCACGGCCTCGATGGGGTCGGCCTTGTCCGGGCTCCCAGGTGATGCGCTCGGTACCGCACAGGTCGTCGGGCGCCCGAGTGACGAGCTCGTTGCAGGAGCCCGCGGTCGTCACGAGGGTTTGGAGACGTTGCTGACGGCAGAGCCCGATGCGCGGGTTTTGGTGCTGGGCGAGGTCTCTGCCCTAGGTGAGGAGAACGACCAACTCAGCCTTCAGACCATTGATCTCGCACTCGACCCCGAGCCCGCGGATGTCCGGTCCGGCATCGAGCTCGCCATCTTCTCGGAGAGCGTTCTGGGGGCAGGTTTCGAGCAGCTCGCGTTCCGGCTGGAGGTCTTCGGCGAGGTGCTTGGCGAAGAGCAGACCTTTGCAAGTGTCGAAGAGGCGGACGCCTTTTTTGCGTCATTGCTCAGCGTACCGTCCGATATCGTGAGCCCGGGGGGAGATTCCTCGATCCGCGCGATCTTTGAGATCTCGAGTCTTGCGGACCAAGGCATCACGTTCGGCTTCGCGGCGGTCGTGGTACCGGAGCCTTCGACGGGGCTTCTGCTGGGCTTCGGCCTTGCGCTCGTCGTATATCGCAAGCGCCGCGCGTAGGACCGAGTCGCGATCGGGAAGGGTGCATTGAGCGCTCTTTTCCCTTGCCTCACAGGCTCTCGAGGTACTCGATCAAGGCCGTCTGGTCGGCGGCGCCGAGGTCGCAGCCGAACTCGTGGCCGCGCAGCGGCGCCCAGTTCTCGGCGCAGATGGGCGTCCCCGCCCGGTAGGCTTCTTCGGCTCCTGGCGAGTCCAGGTCGTGGAACATGCAGCTCTCGGCGTTGCGCTCTGCCGCCGACGCCCGCCGCGTCCCCGGCATGCACAGCAGCTCCTCCAGGGAGTCCACGGCGCCGTGGTGGAGGAAGCGGTTGCGGTAGCGCACGCCGGTGAGCCGCTGGGCCTTCACGCCCTGGGTCACCATGCCGTCGATCCGGATGAGGGTTTCGTTGAGGAGGCCCGTATCGGGGTCGGGGTTGAAGATCCGCGAGTACCACGGCTCGGTTCCGATCACGCCCAGGTAGTTCGGGCGTTGGTCCTGCATGTAGGCGGGGATGCACTCGTTGAAGGTGGGCACAGCCTGGGGGGAGTCGCTCCACTCGGTCGATCGCGCTCCGGGGGCGCAGACGGGCAAGAGCTGGAGCCCCTCCACCGACGGCTCTGCAAAGGCGAAAACGCCCGGGCTTTCGGCCCGCGGCCCGTTGTGGCACTGCAGACAGTTCTGCGCGAACACTTGCCGGCCGGCCTCGGCCTGCGGGCCCGGCGCTTCCAGCGGGTGGGGCGTCTTCAGGCTGTAGAGATAGGCGGCCAGCGGGGCCACGACCTCGTCGGAGACCGTGCAGGTCTCGTCCGGTCGCGCATTCCAGTTGCCCACGATGTCGGGCGTGGTGCACTCGACGTAGCGGGGGTCCGTACCGCCGCCGATCAGCACGAAGCTCTTCGCGAACTCCTTCAGCCCCGGCACGCCTCCCAGGTGGCCGAACAGGTGCGTGAGCTCGCCGTTGCCCGTGTGGGTTCCCGGGTGGGCGTCGTACTCGGAGTCGTCTCCCACGCCGAAGAGAGACGGGATCGCGCTCACGGTCCAGACGCCGTCCTCGGAGAGCGGGAAGGTCAGGAAGTCCTGCGTGCCGTGACTCAACGTGAAGAAGGCGTCCTGGTTCGTGGCCGTGAGCGGCGGCAGGGATCCACCGCCGCTGAACATCGAAAGGAGCAGGTTTACCATGTTGCCGGTGAAGTCCAGCCAGTAGTCGACGTTCCAGCGCGCGCCTTCACACGCCTCGGCCATGTTCTCGAGCGTTCGCGACGGGAACAGGCTCACGGCGTAGCTGCTCCACGGGACGTCGTTGCTGCCGCCGTACCACGAGGGGCGCGACGGCCAGGGCACGCAGTAGGTGTCGCCGAACACCACCTTCATGCCCCAGGGCCAGTCTTGGGTGTAGACGGTGCCGTGCTGGCTCTCGAGGCGCGCGCGAAAGGCCCCGGCCGCCGCCCGGGCGGCCGCCGTTCCCTTTTGTTCGTGGCCCTGGTCGCACAAGATGAACTCGGTGCGCGCGGGATCCTTGTAGTAGCAGGTGCCCACCTTGACGTCGTCGAGTGCGTCCTCGAGCGCCGGGCCGCCCAGGGCCATCTGCGTGGCCGGGTCGTTGAACTGCGCCGCCGGGTGCATCGACAGCAGCGGCAGCAGCTCGAGTAGGTTCTGCAGCTGCGGAATCGCACCGCCGATCAGATCGAGGGCCCCCTCGATGACGGGGTTCTCGAGCAGCACGGTCACGGCCGAGAGCGTGGCCTGCATCGGCGCCAGCAGGCCACCGATCAGGGTCTGGTAGTTCTGGTTGACGTTGCCCATGCCCACGGCGTAGCGCCCGTCCGGCATCGCACCGAAGTGGCAGCTGGCGCAGGTGAGGGCCGAGCTCTCGAGCCCGAAAGCGCGTCCCGGCGAGCGCGTGAGCCCGATGGGCAGGTTGTCCTCTCCCAGCGTGTAGACCTCGCGCCAAGAGTCCTCGGGCGCGGTGCGGACGCAAACGTCCTCGTGCCGGCGGCAGCTGCCCCACCACCACCAGGAGGTGCACTGGCGCTCGGTCTCTACGCACTGGCCGGCTTGGATGGGCTCGACGTCCGTGACGAGACGGCGGGGGTTGGCGTCCGGATAGAACCCCAGCTTCGCCATCTCGTGGCCCTGCATGCCGCCGAACCAGCGCAGCGCGAAGTCGGTCAGATCGCTGGGAATGCCGGGTGTGCCCCAGTGCTCGTAGAAGAACTGGTACTTGCCGCACAAGAGCTTCTGGGCCTCGGAGGTCTCGCGGACCTGTCCCGCCCATCCGAAGTAGACGTCGCAGGCCGTGATGCCGTTCTCGTCGACCAGGCGATCGTACTCGAGCACTTCGTCGAAGCCGCCGACATCGCGCGTCTCGGCGGCGTTGTCGGTAAGCCCGCTGGGTGCGCCGAAGAAGGCTCCGGGTTCGGGGGCCACGAGCGGTTCGGCGTACGCGGTGGCGACGAGCAGGCTGTAGCTCGAGAACAGGCAGGCGAACGTGCGAAGCATTGGGCATCTCCCCCGTGACGAGTGCTGGGCCGAGCGCAAACCTGCCCGTCACTGACGGAGATCGTCAATTCCCTTTAACCGATTCGTCTCCCGTTCAAAGGGCCGTCCAGCGGTCGTCGCGCAGGGTCGTCTCCAACGCCGTGCGCGCGCGTCCGCGCGCGAGCCCGAGCAGGATGAGCGCGCTGCCGCGCATGATGGTCGCCCGCAAGCGCTCCGGGTCGTGGGCGCCGCTGGCCCACGCCAAGAAGCAGCTCACGGCATGGGAGACCACGCGTTCAGCGACCTCGCGCGCATCGATCCATTCGGCCAGCTGCCGCCGCGCCTGCATCTCCGCCAGTGCCGCGGCCAGCCCGGCCGTGAGCTCCTCTGCCAGGCTCTCGCGTAGGCCCGTGTGGTCGTCGGGCGCGAGGAAGGCGCGCAGCACCGATCGCGTGTAGCTCGGCTGGCCGAGCGCGGCCCCGCAGCAGGAGCCGAGGATCGCCCAGACGCGCTTCAGTCCGGTGCCGTCGCTCTCGGGCGCCGTGCGGAGACAGCTCGCGACCACGTCCTCGATGGCCGCGGAGAGCAGCGTCTCCTTGTTCCCGAACAGGTTGTAGAGCGTGGGCACCGACACGTTCGCCGCATCCGCCAGATCCCGCATGGTGACGCCGCTCACGCCGTGCCGGGCGATGAGCTGCCGCGCCGCGCACAGAATGCGCTCCTTGCGCTGCGCGACCTCCCGGGCCAGTCGCTGCTGGTAGTGCGCTGCGGCGCTCACGGCCCCCCCAAAGTTGTCCCCGCACCGCCGGAAACAACTTTAACATGTTCAATGGGGTGAACGCGTTTCGTTCCGAGTCCGAGGACGCCGCGGGGGCGACCCCGTTCGGAGCTGAGGCGGCCCTTGGAGGCCGCCTCAGCGCCGGCTCGGCCGCTTTCGCCCAAGTGCTTGGTTCTGCTAGTGGTCCTTCTCCGGATTCGTCCATGGGATGAGAAGCGCCAAGCGGCCGATCAGGGCTTTGCCTCGGCCTCCACGCCGCAGCGGTCGCCACGCGTGGCCACCTCGAGGAAGGCCAGAAGCTGCGCGCGTTCTTCGGGATCGCGAATCCCCGCGTAGCCCATGAAGGTGCCGGGCAGGCTTCCCAGTGGATCCGCGATGAATCGATCCAGGGTCTCCCGGCTCCAGACGATCCCCGACGTCCGCATCGCCTCCGAGTACGGGAACCCGGGCACGCTCCCCGCGCGGCGCCCGAGGAGTCCGCAGTGACGCGGGCCCGTCCGATCGCGCTCCAGCGAGTGGCAGGCCGCGCAGCGCTCGTAGATCTCCCGGCCCGCTGCGACGTCCTCGGGCGGGGGCGATCCGTCCGCCGCCACCACGAGACCCGCGGCGACCCACAGCGAGGACGCCGCGACCAGGGACACCACGACTCGCATCACGAGACGAACGCGTGCGGCACCGGGTTCTCACCCAGGACGTAGCGGAGGACCGCCCAGTGCATCGCCTCGTCGCCCAGGATGCTGGCTGCAGCCTTCGCGAGCTCACCGCTTCCCAGGATCGGAACCGCGCCGAGGTACGCGCCGACGGCTCCCTTCTCCAGGCCGGCCGCAAAGCGCAGCACGTCCTCCTGCGTCCGAAGGTCGTCGACCGGGAAGGCGTAGCGCCGCTTCTCTGCGGCCGGTTCTCCGCCCAGCTTCTTCACGGTCGCCGCGAGGAGATCCGCGTGCTCCCGGTGGTGCCCCTGGAACTGCACCGCGAGGTCCAGGGCCGGCTTTTTGAGGAGACCACTCTCGGCGCCGACTTGATAGGCGGCCACCGCCTCGTGTTCGGCGGAGAGAGCCGTGTTGAGGATTCGCACGTCTTGCCCGGCCGCCGCCTCGGCGCGTCTCCCCGCCACGAGCGCCGGCGCCCCGGCCAGCAGCCCGATGGCGGCCGCCGAGAGGGTGCCTCGGTGCAGGAAGACCCGCCTGGAGAGCCCCGACACGGGCTCCGGGTGCAAATGCTGGTTCCTTGCGATTCCCATCGGATCTTCCTCCTATCGAGCGCAGGTCCGCGCCCGGTTTGGTTGTCGTCGGCTACACAACAGACGGGCGAGGAGGCCAAGGGTTCCCGTCTTTGGCGGGGTCGCCTGCCTGGGGCTGGGAGCGCTCAGCGCGGCTCGCTGGTGCAGGCCTCGCGAAGCAACTTGCCGTCGCCGTGTACGGCGGCTCGTCGTACGCGGTCGTCGGCAAAGCAGACGTACGTGGCGACCGAGATAGGGGTCGTCAGGATCGTCAGCACGATCGGACCCTCCTCGGGCGCGAGGGCTCGGATTCCTGGACCCGAAACCCATGGATGACCGGGGCCGGGGTGGATTTCCGGGAACCTCGTGCGGGCTCCTGCGTCCAATGAAAGGAAGAGAGTGAGTTGCGATGAACGAGTCGAGCGCCCTGCAGGATTGGGACGGAGCGGAGAGGTGGAATGCCTTCCCCCCGGACGAGGAGATCGCGGATCGCGTCCGGGCGGGCGAAGTGGCGCTCTACGAAGTGCTGATGCGGCGCCACAACCAGCGGCTGTATCGCGCGGTGCGGGCCATCCTCCGCGACGAGGCCGAGATCGACGACCTTCTCCAGGAGACCTATCTGTCCGCGTACCGCAATCTCGCCCGCTTCGAGGGGCGCGCCCGCTTCTCCACCTGGCTGACGCGGATCGCCGTCAACCGGGCACTCGACCGGCGGCGGCGCGCTGTGGTGGAGGAGGTCTTTTTGCAGTACGACCACCCGCCGGCCACGAGCGCCGACGACCTGAATCCGGAGCGGCAGAGCGCCCGACGCGAGTTCGCCCACCTGCTCGAGGAGGCGATCGACGCGCTCCCGGACATCTATCGCGGGGTCTACGTGCTCCGAGAGCTGGAGGGCATGGACATCCAGGAGACCTCCGAGGCCATGGGGCTCGACCCGACCACCGTGAAGACCCGTCTCCACCGAGCCCGAGGCCTCCTCCGGGAGCGGCTCGCGTGCCACTTCGACTCCGCCGCGGTCGACGCCTTTCCCTTTGGCGCACAGCGTTGCGACCGCCTCGTCGCCGCGGTGCTCGAGAAGATCGCCGAAGCGTCGAGATGAGCCGGCTGCGCCCGCCGGACGGCGCGGCGCCAGGGGCGGCCTCGTGCAGGCCTGTTAGGCGATTCTCCGGGGATTCCGGGCCTCCCAGACCCGGGGGCGCCAGTTCGAAGCGGGTGGCGTGCTCCACACACGGAAATCCCGTACCCCCATTCCCCAATTGGGGGGCTTCTTGCATTTTTGGCTCCGGAGAACGTCGGTCGATCCACGCGCAGCGAAGTGTTGCATTGCCGCCGGCCGCTGCTCGGACATCCTCGTCGGCACGGATGGTGCGGGCGAACCCCTGACCGAGGGACTGTCATGAATCAAGACGAGTTGATCGAGCGATTCAAGTCTGCATTTCACGAGCTCTACCCGGGGGTAGAGATGGGGCTCCGCGAAATCTACGCGCCGTCGATCGTCTTCGAGGACCCCGCCCATCGCGTGGAAGGCGTCGTTGCACTCGAAGCCTATTTCGACAAGCTCAATGCCGGACTCGTCACGGGTCGATTCCAATTCGCACCCGCCGTCGTGAGTGAGGGATGTGCCGCCTTGCCCTGGCGAATGACGCTCAACGTCCGCCGCCCGAAGCTCGTTGTCGAAGTCGACGGCATCTCGCATCTCACTTTCGATCAGGGGCGGATTACGCACCAGCGGGACTATTTCGATCTCGGGCAACTGCTGTACGAACGCATCCCGATCCTCGGTGGAATCGTCCGCGCGATTCGGAGGCGCTTCGCCGCCGCTTAGTCGGCCGAGGTGTTCGCCACGGACTCCCCGGCACGAGGCCCCCCTCGCCGGCCCATGAGCATCCCCGAAGGGATTTTGCTTCGTGCCTTCTCGGGCGCAGAAGCGCCCCCCGTTCTTCTTCCTGCGCGAAGGCCCTATCCTCTCGCCGCCACCGAGGAGGAAGCCATGCTCGATACGAAGATCCAGGGTGCGAAGGTCGTCGACGGAACTGGGGCCCCGCCGGCCACGGGAGACGTCGGCATCCGCGACGGGCGCATCGTCGCCACCGGCGTAGTGGATGAGCCGGCCCGCGAGACGATCGCGGCGGACGGAGCCCTGGTGACGCCCGGCTGGGTCGACGTGCACACCCACTACGACGGACAGGTCACCTGGGACGAGACGGTCGATCCGTCCGCCTCCCACGGCGTGACGACGGTGGTCATGGGCAACTGCGGCGTGGGCTTCGCTCCGGTGCCGAAGGGCGGCGAGCAGCAGCTGATCGAGCTGATGGAGGGCGTCGAGGACATTCCGGGCACGGCGCTCCACGAAGGCATGCCCTGGGGAGCGTGGGAGACCTTTCCCGAGTACCTCGACTTCCTCGCGAGCCGGACGTACGCCCTCGACATCGGCGCCCAGCTCGCGCACGGCGCCCTCCGCAACTACGTCATGGGGCAGCGCGGTCGCGACAACGAGGCGCCCACCGCCGAGGATCTGGCCCGCATGAGTGAGCTGGTCGAGGAGGCGATGCGGGCCGGGGCCGTCGGCTTCTCGACGTCCCGCACCATCGGGCACCGCTCCATCGGCGGCGATCCGGTGCCCGGGACCTTCGCCGAGGCCGACGAGCTGCTGGCGCTGGCCCAGGCCATGGAGCGCGCGGGCTCGGGCGTCTTCGAGCTCATTCCCGCCAGCACGATCGGCTCGCTGGAGACGCTCGGTGGCGAGAAGTACTCGCTCGAACAGGAGTTCGAGCTGATCAAGCAGATCGGGCGCGTCGGGCGGCCGGTCACCTTCACCACGGTGCAGATCCCGGAATTCCCGGACACGTGGCGCGACTACCTGCGCGGCGCCGCGGAGGAGAACGCCAAGGGCGCGAATCTGCGACCCCAGGTGGCGTCGCGGCCCATCGGGTTCGTGACCAGCCTCCAGACCTATCACATGTTCCAGCGCCGCGAGACGTACCTCCGCATCGCCGATCTGCCGCTCGAGCAGCGCGTCGAGGAGATGCGCAAGCCGGAGGTGCGCGCCGCCATCCTGAAGGACGCGGACGTGCCGGTGAACGAGCCCGGTGCCATGGCGAACATCCACGGGCTGCTCGGCGAGGTGGCCCCCTTCCTCTTCCCGATCGGGCTGCCCATCGACTACGAGCCCGATCCGAGTCAGATGCTCGCCGGGCGTGCCGCCCGGGAGAACAAGCCGATCGCCGAGGTCGTCTACGACTTCCTGCTCGAGAACGGCGGCGATTCGTTCGCCATCCTGCTCGGCTCGAACTACATGGCCGGCAACCACGACGTCATCCACGAGATGCTCTCCGATCCGCACACCGTGACGGGGCTCTCGGACGCCGGCGCTCACGTGAACCTGATCTTCGACGCGGTGGCTCCGACGTACCAGCTCATCCACTGGGTGCGCGATCGCTCGCGCGGCGAACGGCTGCCGATCGAGTGGATCGTGCGCAAGCAGAGCCAGACGAACGCTGAGCTCTACGGCCTGCACGACCGTGGGACCCTCGAGCCCGGCAAGCGCGCCGACCTCAACCTGATCGACTTCGAAGGGCTGTCGCTGGGCGCCCTGGAGGTCCACCGCGACCTGCCCGCCGGCGGGAGCCGGATCCTGCAGCCCGCGAGTGGCTATCTGGGCACCTGGGTGAACGGCGTGCGGACGCGCGAGAACGATCGCGATACGGGCGCGCGGCCCGGGCGCCTGGCGCGTCCGACCGCGGCCTGAGGCGCCGCCTCCTTCGAGCAGGGGGAACGGCGTACCCCCTTCTTCGGCCAGTTGCGACTAGCGCGTGGCTTCCGGGGCCTACCGCCCCGGCGCGTAGGCGCTTCCGGGGCGCCCTGCGGTAGTCTGGGCGCATGCGAATCATTCCCTTCCTCCTCGTCGTCCCCCTGTGCGCCGCTCTCGGCTCCACCGCCGAGCCACTCCCGCCCGGCGACGACTTCGGCGCCGCCCTCACCCTGCGCGAGACGACTCCGCTCGCCGCCGTGGTGGCCGACCCCGAGCGCTTCGCGGGACGCTCGGTCCTGGTGCGGGGGCGGGTCTCGGACGTCTGCCAGAAGAAGGGCTGCTGGACGATTCTGCGCGACGGCGAGGCCCACGTCCGGGTGCGCTTCGAGGACTACGGCTTCTTCCTGCCGAAGGACAGCCTGGGTAGCGACGCCTGGGCCCAGGGCGTGGTTTCGGTGGTGACACTCTCCGAAGACGAGGCGCGTCACTACGAGGCCGAATCGCGCGGCGGCGACCCCGACCGGATCCAGGGCCCGCAGCGACGCGTGCACTTCACCGCGAGCGGCGTGCGCCTGGTGCGGCGGAATCGGTGAGCGAAGGGAGCCACTCTGCATGAAGGTCGGAATCGTTCAGGAGATTCATCGCTATCCCGTGAAGAGCATGGCCGGTGAAGCCCTGCAGGAGGTGCGCCTCGGCACGTCGGGGCTGCCCGGAGACCGGGCCTGGGCCGTCCGGGACGAGAAGCGGGGCGGCATCCGAGGCGCGAAGAAGATCCCGCAGCTGATGGGGCTGCGGGCGCGCTACGCGAAGCCGCCTGCCGCCGAGGGCTCGAGCCCGGCGGAGATCACACTGCCGGACGGCACCACTCTGGAGACCGGCGCATCGGATGTGAACGAGCGGTTGAGCCAGGCGCTGGATCACCCCGTGAGCCTCTGGCCCCTCCTCCCGGCCGAGGCGCTCGACCACTACCGCCGCGGCGCACCGACGCACGACGACCTCGAAGCCGAGCTCCGGGCGATGTTCGGGCGCGAGCCCGGCGAGCCTCTCCCCGATCTCGGGCTCTTTCCCCCGGAGCTGCTGGAGTTCGAGTCGCCGCCGGGGACGTACTTCGACGCCTTCCCGTTGCTTCTGCTCACCGAGCGCGCGCTCGAGGCGATGGGGGAGAAGGCCCCGGGCTCGAGGTTCGACGTCCGGCGTTTTCGGCCGAACTTCCTTCTCTCCGTGCCCTCCGACACGTCCGGGACGGACACCACCGAGCGGATGCCCGAACTCGCCTGGCGAGGCGGCCGGCTCCAGATCGGCGAGGCCGTCGTGCGCGTCAGCGTGGAATGCCCGCGGTGTGTGATGGTGACGCACGGCTTCCACGGCCTGCCGAAGGATCCCTCGATCATGCGCTCCCTGGTCCGCGAGACGGGTGGAAACCTGGGCGTCTACGCTTCCATCGAGACCCCGGGGACGGTGCGCGTCGGGGACACCGTCGCGCTCACGACCGCACGTTGAGGGCCCGACAGGGACCAGCGGCAGCGACCGACCCCGGTGCGGCGACCGGTTTCGCGGGACAAGATCCACAGGCCTGATTCGCCGTTCGGAATCTCGCCACCTCCGAGCGGAAATCGGGGGTGACCGTCCCTGCTCGCCAATCGGCCGAGCTCGTTCAAGTCATGGGTGGAGACTGTCGAGAGTTGGACGTCGGGCTGAAGATGGATCTCGAATTTTCTCGAGATTCGTTGACGGCACTGCGTTCATTCAGAGGATAGGAAAGCGCCATGGCCGAGGGATTCTTCGCGGTGCTGACGACGGCGTCGCAGCGCGATCACATCGACCGGTTCTCTTCCTTCCTGAGCCGTCATGTCGCATCCGAGATCCAATCTCGTCAAATCGGCGGCGAGGTGTTGGAGCTCCGGTCGGAGTCGACTCTGGACTTCCCGGCGGATGAGTTCGTCGAACTGTGCCAGTCCTTGCTGCAAGGGGACGAGTGGGTGCGCGTCTTCGCGTGCGACGAGTACGGCACGGAGGAGTTCTGGTTCATCAGCGCGGATTCCAAGTGGAGAATCGCTACCGAGCAGGACTTTCCGAACGCGAGAACGCTCAAGGCCTATCGGCTCTGGCACCGCGGCCTGGGTTCGGTCTCCTACGGGGCGATCGACGAAGGCGAGCTCGCGAGTCTCGAAGAGAAGTACGGGATCTTCGACGCCGCTGGAAGACCGCTGGACGAACCCTCGCCGCCGCTCCGGGAACAAGTGGGCACGAGTGTCGACTTCATTGGGCGCGGGGTCGCGGTTCCCCATGCGGGGAAGTTCTGGGACTGGTACATCCCGGATCACGAGTGCCTCGCCGTCGAGATCGCCAAGACTTCCGACTTTCCTCCGGAGCACGGGAAGATTCGCTTCGAGCGCACCTTCCTCGTCGATGGAGACGTGGGCTACGCCTGGTCCTGGATCTTCGGCGAGACGGAGATCTTTCTGCTCTTCCTGTACTCGGGCGAAGATGGCTACTACCAGCGCCTGGTGAACAACACCATGCAAATCAGCTTGGACGAGGCGATTCTCCTGGCGTACTACGCGGTGGAATCCTCCGAGGAGATCGAGATTCCGGAGGGGTGGATCACTTCCCCTGCCAGCGACGAGTACCTGCACAACTCGCTGGAGAACATCGACTGCGGCCCCTTCGACGCCCCGGGCTACGTGCACGTGTTCGACGGCCGCGTCATGTCACCGCACTACGCCGTGATCGAGAGGCGGGGCGGGCGTCTCTACCTGACCGAATCGCACGGTGCGGAGCCGGACGAGCCGCGCCTGGCTCTCGATGCTGCGCTGGATTCGAAGATCCGAGAAGAACTCCCCCAGATCCACGCTTCGCTGGATGGAGGCGTCGGAGTGGAGGCCAAGCTCCGGATGAAGAGCCGGGACGAGGTCTCCGAGGTACTCGCGGCGAGATTCGTCGAGTTCGACGAGCGAGACCAGCGCCGCCTGATCGGCGAGTTGCCGCTTCGGATCGAGCCGGAATCCGAGATCTGATCCACCGATCGGAGACGTGCCTCGTCGGTCCGTCAGCGCCGCCGTTGTCCATCATCGCTGCGAGCGATGTCGGTTCTGACGGCGAGACGAGGAGAGAGCACCGTTTCGCGAGACATGTGGCCGGCCACGTGTGCGATCCGCAGGCCGCGACAGAAGCAGGCACCGCAGCGGTCTTTCGTCAGCTTTCCCCGACCGCGTTCGCTCCACCTGTTGGGCTCCTTCGGCTCAGTCGCGTTCACGAGAATCGATGGAGCGGATGGGGTGGCGATGAGCTACGCACGGTGACGTGAGACGACTGTTCCTGTGCGGTTGCGCGATGCTGACGATGTCCTGGATCGGCCAGGCAAGCGCCGAGCCGGCGGGAAAGGCCGCGCCCTGCCTCGAGCCGACGCAGATCACCAGCGGTCGGACTCCGGAGGATCTCTATCCGGCGATCGTGCAGTGCCTGCGCGAGGAGCGCTATTCCCAGGCGACGCTGCTTCACACCGTGGCGCAGGCGTACGCCGAGTTCGATCGGCGACGGGCGGAACGCGATCAGGTGGACATGGCCATCGCTGTCCTGCACGCGCAGCTCTGGCAGGCTCCGGAGAGCAGTCGAATCGCATTTGCTGCGGACGTGAAGCAGGCGCTCCAGCTCGGTTCAGCCCGGTTCGCTGAGGTGTGTGGTCTGCTTCGCCGTCTGGGGCCGCCAACCTACGAGACTCGCTACTGGGAGAGGCAGGGAACGCCACCCGAAGCCGGCCCGCGCGCGTCGCCGAGAGGCGACGCGGCGGATGCGAAGCAGGTGTGGCAGGCCGTTCTGGAGTCGCTTCTCCACTGCCCTTCGAGAAGCAATCGCCCGGCCCCTCTTGATTAACGCCCGCGGATTGTCAGTAGAGTATCGTGATGAGTGAGCATGTCCGACTCTCCGGAGTAGTTCTACACATGGATTCCGGGTGCATGACGCGTTTCCAAGCAGATGACTAGGAGCGGGGTGGAGATTGTTGAGGTTTGGCTGCTTCTGGGGGCGCAGATTCACCAGGATTTCCTTGAGGACTACCCCGACCTCATAAGTGGCCTTAGGTTCGTTTTCGCAAGTATGTCGGATGTTCAGCGGTCAGACCTTCTGTCATTCCTGATGGAGGTGACGGAGGGCAAGCCGAGCGCAGGCGAATTGGCCAAGGTCTGGTACGCATCGGGCGCGGACCTCTACGTTCAGGAATCCGACGTGCAGAGGTTCTTTGAGTTGCTGCTCTCGGAGTTGAAGAACGCGATAGGTGGCTAGCGGGCACTACGAGGAGCATCACTCGCACGGTTGCGGTTCGACAATTCGTGGCTACCTGCTTGGACGGAGCATGGCGACCAGACCGCGTGATTCAGCGACGCCGTGCATTCACCGCGCAGGTGTGATGCGGTAGCGGATGGGGAGCTTCTTCAGGCCGACGACGAAGCTCGAGCTGATGTACTCGGGGTCGCCGGCGGGTTCGAGGGCTTCCAGTCGTGGGGCCAGCTCCTGCCAGAGGGCGATCTGGGACTTGCGGGCGAGGTTTGCGCCCAGGCAGAAGTGCTCGCCGATCCCGAAGCCGAGGTGGGGATTGGGCTTGCGGTCCACGCGGAAGGAGAAGGGGTCCTCGAAGACTTCTTCGTCGCGGTTCGCGGAGGCGTAGAAGAGCACGAGATTGTCGCCTTTCTGGATCCTTTGCCCCCGGATCTCCGCCTCGCACGCCGCGGTGCGCTTCATGTAGTTCACGGGCGCCGTCCAGCGGACGATCTCCTCGATGGCCGGCTTCACGAGCTCGGGGTTGCGCTTCAGCTTCGCGAGCTCGTCCGGGTGCTGGAGCAGGGCGTGCATGCCGCCGGCCAGTGCGTTCTTGGTCGTGTCGTGGCCCGCTGTGAACGTGATCAGGTAGTAGCCGACGGTCTCCATGGGGCCCATGGGCTGCCCGTCGATCTTGCCGTTGGCGAGCACGGTGGCCAGGTCGTCTTGGGGGTTGGCGCGGCGGTCTTCGATGATCTCGGAGAAGAGCTGGAACATCTCGAGGCCCAGCTCCTTGGCCGCCTTCTGCCGGTCCTCTCCGGCCCGCTGCAGGTCCGGGTCCTCGGCGGCGAAAAGCTCGTTGGTGAGACGCAGGATCTTGGGCTCTGCCTCGCGCGGCAGTCCGAGGATGGCGGACAGGATTCGGAGGGGGTGCGCGGTGGCGACGTCGGTGGCGAAGTCACATTCCCCCTCGCCCGTCGACCCCGCCAGCTGATTCACGATCTCTCGCGCGCTGGTCTGCACTTCCTCGTCCACGCGTCCGACGGCCCGGGGCGAGAACCAGGGGCTCGCCACCTTCCGGTAGCTGCGATGCTCGGGCGGGTCCATCTCGATGATCGTCCGCATCGCAGCGACGCCGTCACCACTCGCGCGCAGCTTCTGCTGGTGTTCGTTCATCAACACGATGCCGGGTGCGTTCAGGAAGTCGTCCGGTCGCTTCGAGATGTCGCTGACGTCGGCGTGGCGGGTGATCGCCCAGAAGGGTTCGTAGCCCTGGGGCCGGCAGGGGTGCACGGGAGACTCCGCGCGCAGGCGTGCCCACAGGGCGTGCGGCGGGCCCTCGCGTCCGTAGGTCGCGTGGTCGACCAGTTCGAAGCCGTCCGTGATTTCCATCTGCGTTCTCCCGTCGTTGATGGTGCTCGGCGAAGGGGCCTAAGCGACGTGGTTCTATTCGAGCGTTCCGAGATAGTCTCGCAGCACGGCGCGAGCGCGTTCCTCGCTGAAGACGTTCGGGTTGACGAGGTGGCCCACGCTCACTCCGATCAGCAGGGACGCGAGCTGCGCGGCCACCGCTTCGGGCGACAGATCGGTTCGCAGTGCACCGGATTCCTGGGCCTCCCGGAGGCTCGCCGCGACGGTCTCGAGGAAGGCGTGGTTCGACTCGAGTTGCTCGTCGGCAGGCAAACTGGATTCGTCCGGGTGCCCCCAGAAGGCGAGCCGGATGCGCCACTCGACCTCGGTCTCGGCCGACAGCGGAAGGGACTCCTCGAGTGCGAGCGCGAGCCCTCGCATGCCTCCGACTTCCGCGATTCGTTCGGCGAACCGGCGCGCCGCACGTCGGTTCGATTGCCGGTACGCGTGCAGGAGGACCTGGTCGCGATCGCCGAAGTAGTGCGTGACGAGACTCGGGGACACGCCCGCCTCGTGGCCGATCTTTCGGACGCTGGTGCACGCGAGCCCCTCGCGGGCGATGATGCGGCCGGCGGCTTCCGCGAGAGTGGAGCGGCGCGAGTCGTGGTCGACGATCTTGGGCACGTGCTTGCCTCCGGCTTTCGTTACGGGAGTCCCTGGCGCGAGTCTTCGAGCGCGCGGATCAGTTCGTTTCGCAGCTGCCTCGGATCGATGACCCGATCGAAGCTGCCGTTGTCGGCGGGGCGCCAGGCGCCCGCCTGGAGCTCCTGCAGCTTCTCGCGATCCGCGCGGGAGGCGTGGGCCGCGTCGGCGCCGCCCTGCGCGGGGACGCCACCCAGGGAGATGGCGGGGAAGGCCAGCGTCAGCGTCTGCCCGTCGAACGGGTTCATGCCCATCAGGGAGCTTCCGAACCCGAACGCCTTGCGGAGCGTGACGTGGATCTTCGGCCCGCGCAGGGCGCGCTGCGCCGAGTACATCTGGGCGGCGGCGCGCAGGGTGCCGGCCCGTTCGGCCTCGGGGCCCGAGAGCACGCCGGGGTTGTCCGCGAGGAAGACGACCGGCAGCTCGAACGAACGGGCCACGCGGAGGAAGTGGGTCGCCTTCTCCGCGGCTTCCCGCGTGATGGCGCCCGCCATCACCTGCGGCTGGTTGGCGACGATCAGCGCGGCGCGACCCCCGATGCGCGCGAAGCACGTGACGATCGCCGCTCCGAACCGGGGCTGGAGCTCGAAGAGGCTGCCTGCGTCGACCAGCCGCTCGAGCACGTCGCGCATGTCGTACGGGCGGCTCGGATTGGCGGGAACCACCGCGGTGAGGTCTTCCAGCTCGCGGCGAGCCGAAGCGCGCGCGGTGCCGTTGGGCGTTTCCCCGGAGAGATAGGAGAGAAATCGTCGCGCCATCTCGATCGCTTCGTCCTCGGTCGCAGCGAGGTTGTGGACGACCCCGCTCTCCTCCGCGTGGATCCGGGCTCCGCCCAGCTCCTCGGCCGAGACCGTTTGGCCGGTGGCCGCGCGAACGAGGGGAGGGCCGGCGGTGAAGAGACACGCGCCTTCCGCGGCAATGATCAGGTCGGCGAACATCCCGGTCAGCGCGCCGTGACCGGCCGAGGTGCCGAGCACGAGCGTCACCACGGGAATTCGTCCGACCAGATCCGCGACGACCTGAAGGTCGTTGGGCGCGAACGGATACCGCTCGAGCGTGTTGGTGGCGCGCTCTCCGGCCCCGTCGAGCATCAAGACCAGCGGCCTGCGTTCTTGGAGCGCGAGGGACGCGAGGCGCAGCCGCTTTGCGGCGTTGGCGTGGCCGATGGAGCCGCCGAGGACGGTGAAGTCCTCCGCGGCGATGACGACGGGGTGGCCGTCGATTCGCCCCGTTCCGCCGACGAGAGCGTCTGTGGGAACCGGCGCGTGGCCGCCGGGATGGGCTCCCCCCGCGAGCGTCCCGAGCTCGAAGAAGGTGCCGGGATCGCAGAGCTTCTCGACCCGCTCGCGCGCGTTCAGGCGGCCGCGTTCTCGCTGGCGCGCGATGCGCTCCGGCCCTCCCATGCCCTGCGCGGCCCGGGTGCGATCGTCGAGCTCTTTGAGAATGGCGGACCATTCTGCGGACACTTCTGCGGAGTCGGTGGTGGACATCGCGGAAGGCCTCTTCATTGTTGTTGCCACAAACGATAATAATCACCCAACTTGTCGACCACCAGGGCAGAGGACGTCGCGACGTCGCCCTGGGAAGCCCCGCGTTTCGTCATCAGCGCCCGATTCACTTGGGTTCACGCCCACTTGCCAATGGTCGATCGCGGCGGATCTCGGGTTCCAACACGCCAAAGTCCGGCAGCCCTTGCGGCGGAGTCCGGGGGTGGGGCCGCGGAGTGGTCGTGAGGCCCGACTCTCTCCGGCCCGGTGCGCACCGCTGGATTTGCAGCAGGGTTGTCGTCAGCAAAGAGGGGCACCCGACTTCGCCCCGGGTCGTCCTGGCTAACCTGGTCGAACGCAGCGGCGCCCAAGGGCCGGCGTTGAGAGGCGATGTGACGAAAAACCCTGCACGCGACGATCTCTACACCGTGATCGTGACGGTGGACGCGGAGCCGGAGATCATGCCTCGGCTCGAAGCACACGCGAGATTCGGCCTCGACGCCTTCGCCGAGTTCGATGGCTACTGCGGCGGTCAGCTGCACGTGAGCCTCGATCGTCGGCGACTGGTTCAGATCGTTCGCTGGCGGACCGAAGGCGACTATCTGGCCTGCCGCGACGACGCCCGGTGGGAAGAGGTGCCGACGACGAAGGCGTTCATGGCCGCCGTCGAATCGCCGAACGTCGTGATGGACGTTCGCGCTTATACGGTCGTCGCGTCTCGGGTGTGATGGCGACGGCCTCTTGCCCGACGGCGTCGATCACTCACCGTTCGCGGGTGAGATCCTCCTCGCGCATCGACCGCGAGACTTCCTCCGCGGCCTCGAGCACGCGCAGTACGTTCTCCCCGAGCACCTTGCGCACGGTCTCCGCAGAGTGGCCGCGCGCCAGCAGTCCCGCGGTGAGGGACGGCAACCGGCTGACGTCCTCCATTCCCACCGGCATGCTCGGCACGCCGTCCCAGTCCGCGCCGATGCCGACGTAGTCGGCGCCGGCGACGTCGATCGCATGATCGAAGTGATCGAGCAGGACGTCCAGCGAAGTCTGCGGGACTGGATGCTTCGCGAAGTGCTCGCGAAGCCGGGCGCGCCGCGCTTGGGGGCCGTCGTCCGTCCTGGCGTAGAGTGCCCGGACCTTCTCCCCGTGCTCCTTGAAGTAGATGCGCGCTTCGTCGCGCGCCTTTTCGTCGATGTACACCGGGTAGAAGTTGATCATCACGACGCCCCCGTTCTCCGCCAGCGCGCGCAGCATGTCGTCCGTCATGTTGCGGGTGTGTTCGGCGACGGCGCGCGCGGAGGAATGGGAGGCGATGACCGGGGCCCGAGAGGCCTCGACGGCGTCGAAGAAGGTCTGGTCCGAGACGTGGGAGACGTCGACGAGCATGCCGATGCGGTTCATCTCGAGCACCACCTCCCTGCCGAAGTCGGTGAGCCCTCCGTGAAGCGGCTCCGGCGTCTCGGTGGTCCCCGAGGAATCGGCCCACGTCGTGTGGAACGAGTGCGTCAGCGTCATGTACCGGACGCCCAGGCGATGGAAGTTCCGCAGCGCGGGCAGGCTCTCTTCGATGATGTGGCCGCCCTCGATGCCCATCAGGCTGACGAACTTCCCCGCACGGACGGCGTCTCGGACCTCGCGCACCGACATCGCGACGACCACGTCCTCCGGGTGGCGCTCGGCCATCTCGTGCACGGCGTCGATCCGCTCGAGCGCTTCGCGGATCGCTTCGCCGGCGGTCTCCCGCTTGCCCATGTAGATCGACCAGAACTGGACGTCGAGCCCGCCCTCGCGAATGCGGGGAAGGTCCATGTCTCCGTCGCTCGCGTCGTGCCGGTCGCCGAAGGACCAAGTCGGGTCCTCGAAGCGCGGCGTCGTGTCCGAATGGCCGTCCACGACGATCGAGTTGAAGTGGAGATCGCGCGCCGATTCGGAGTTCGTCCCGCACGCCGAGAAACCTGTCGCGAGGCCGAGGACGAGGATGGGGCGTGCGATTCGGGAGAGCGGGCTTTGGTTGAACATCGTCTCCTTCCGGGGCTGCCGGGATGCCCTCGAGCAGCCGGTCCTCACCCGCACAGCGTAGGCGAAGTGACCGAACGCCGCGGTCGACGCGGACCGGGGCCGGAATCGGCCTGGCCGGGGCGCCGGGCCCACTCCCCGTGTCTGGCGCCGTTCGTCGGCCTCGGCGTGGCGGGCGCCCCGAAATGGGACTCCACGCGAACGCCTGCGGCGTAGAATGGACGGGTCCCCGCGTCGGAGGAGTCGCTCCATGCTCGAGGCGAGTCACCACTACTTTCAGAAGGCGGCGGCGGCCCTCGGGTTGTCGGAGAAGATTCGGGACATCCTGTTGACCCCGCGGCGGGTCGTGAAGGTGGAGGTCGTCACCGAGAGCGACGCCGGCGAGCTGCTGAAGCACGTGGGGTTTCGGGTCCAGCACAACACGGCTCGCGGCCCGATGAAGGGCGGTCTGCGCTTTCACCCGGCGGTCGACGAAGATCACGCGACGGCGCTGGCCAACCTCATGACGTGGAAGACGGCGGTGGTGGACGTGCCGTTCGGAGGCGCCAAGGGCGGGATCAGTGTGGATCCGGCGGGGCTCTCGACGGGCGAGCTGCAGACCGTCACGCGCGAGTTCGTATCCCAGATCAAGGAGGTGATCGGGCCCACGATCGACATCCCCGCTCCGGACATGAACACCAACGCCACCATCATGGGGTGGATCATGGACGAGTACTCGAAGCACTACGGGTTCTCGCCCGGCGTCGTCACCGGCAAGCCCCTGCAGCTCTTTGGCTCGCCCGGGCGCGAAGAGGCGACGGGGCGCGGCGTGATGTACGTGCTGGAAGAGGCCTTGAAGGACCAGGGCCGATCCATGCAGGGCCTGCGCGTGGCGTTGCAGGGTTTCGGGAACGTGGGCAGTCACGCCGCCCGTTTGATCGCGGAGCAGGGGGCCAAGATCGTCGCGGTGGCGGATCACCTGGGCGGCGTCTCCAACCCGGACGGACTGGACGTCTCAGCCCTCTTCGACCACGCCCGCGAGAAGCGAACCGTGGACGGCTTCGTCGGGGGCGACTCCTTCGCCGGCGAGGAGGTCCTCACCTGGGACTGCGACGTGCTCATCCCCGCGGCTCTGGAGGACGTCATCACGGCGGAGAACGCCCGGGACGTGCGCGCCGGGCTCGTCATCGAGGCGGCCAACGGGCCCACGACGCCCGAGGCGGACGAGATCCTGCTGGAACGGGGGATCACGGTCGTTCCGGACATCCTCGCCAACGCGGGCGGAGTGACGGTCAGCTATTTCGAGTGGGCGCAGAACATCCAGCAGTATCAGTGGGAGCTCGAGCGCGTCGTCGGCGAGCTCGAGAAGATCATGCGGCGGTCCTACGCCGCCGTTCGCGACGTGGGCAAAGAGAAGCAGGTCGACCTTCGCACCGCGGCCTTCGTCCTCGCCATTCGCCGCGTCGGCCAGGCCGCGCTGGCGCGTCGGCACACCCGCGAAGACATCCCGTTGGACTAGCGCGCAGCGGTTCGACGCCTTCGTGTGTCGTGTCGGATCGGGCCGCGCCGCGGCTCTCCACGCCTCCAGAGTCCACTTCGGGGCCGGCGTCCAGGCGCGGCGCAAGCCGAGGCTCAAGGACGGCGCCGAAGCCGTCGATGAAGACGCGGGCCGTGCGGGTCCACGGAGGGGCTTCCGAGTGAATTGGGTCGCTGTTCTCGCGTCCGCGTGGCCGGCCACGCTGTCTCTGGCGTTGCTGGTCGTCGCGGCCTTGGACAGATCGCTGCGCAGGCGCCCGCGAGCGCGCCTCTATCTGCTGGTGGGGCTGGCCGTGAGCGTTGCGGTCACGCTGGTGGGAGCCGTCAACAGCGCCTCGATGCGGGAGTCCTTGTCGGACCCGGAGAGGCTGCGGCAAGTCATGGCCACCATGGTCCTGATACAGATGATCGGCGTCGTCACGCTGGCGCTGCAGGTCTTCGCGGTTCTGCTGGCGGCCCGCGAGCCCGGGACGGCGGCGGACGGAAGTTCGCTGGCACCGGAGGACGACCGCTGGAACTGGGTCGCGTTTCTGTTCACGCCGATCTGGGCCCTCGTGAAGGGCGTGTACTGGGGCCTCCTCGCCGTGGTGCCGGGCCTGGGACTGATCGCGTCGGTCTACATGGGCATCTTCGGACGCGAGTTGGCCGCGAAGCGGGCACGCCCCCACGACGCCCCGCCGCCGATCACCGGCACGCCCTAGCGCCGCCGGGCCTCGGGTCGCGCGCCGTCAGGTCGTCTCGTCGTAGGGGCCGAGCGGCAGATAGCGATCTCGTGGGCGGACGTGGAGCTCCAGCAGGTAGGCGGTGTAGTCGAGGCAGCCGGTGAATTCGTAGCCGTCCTCCGGCCCCGTTTCCGGGTCGGGCGCTTCCGGCCCAGTCGTCAGGTCGCTCGTACGAACGGTCATGGGAAGGATCCTCCGGATGGTCTCGTCCCGGGCGAGGGGACGTCCTTCAGGGGGAATGTCCGTTCCGGGGAGAGCGTCTTCACAGCCTCCGGCTCGGTTCACTCGCACGAAGAGAGCGTGCCGCGAGAACGCAGAGAGATCCATGGGATGCAAGCAAACTTGCATCTCATGGAGGGCGCGGGCAGCGCGATGCGGCGCTCGACGTGCGTCAATTGCCTACACCGAACATCAGGTCGAAAACCGACGCTTATCCGGATTTCTCCTGATCGCTCCTCAAGTTTGGATGAACTGTTCTTACTATACGGAGTGCTCGTTCGGAACAGATCGGAAACCGCGTCGCGCGGCCCCCTGCGCGCGACGCTGCGCTGAGAGGGGGTCACGTGGGACAC
>JAKSBN010000426.1 GCA_022361175.1 Pseudomonadota bacterium
GATGATCGAGGTCGCGAGCTTGATGCGGTCGTTGCCCTGGACCGGACCGCTCGGCTCGAAACGGCTGAACACGAACGCGTCGACGTACTCTTCGAGCGGGACGCCGTACTGGAGGCCGAGCGAGATCGCGGTCGCGAAGGCGTTCATCAGCCCTCGCATCGTCGAGCCCTCCTTGCCGATGTCGGTGAGGAAGATCTCGCCGACCGAGCCGTCTTCGTATTTGCCGGCGGTGATGTAGCCCTCGTGGCCGGCGATCGAGAACTTGTGGGTGATCGATTCGCGCTCGCGCGGCATCCGCTTGCGCTCCGGCGGCAGCACCACGACCTCGGGCTCCGTCGCCTCCTCGGTCTCCTGGGCGTCGGTGCGCAGCGCCTGCGCGGTCTTGGAGCCGTCGCGGTAGATCGCCAGCGCCTTCAGGCCGCCCTTCCAGCCGCGGGTGTAGGCGTCCGCGATGTCCTCCACCGTCGCCGTCTGCGGCAGGTTGACGGTCTTCGAGATCGCCCCGGAGATGAACGGCTGGGTCGCCGCCATCATGTCGATGTGGCCGGTATGCGAGATCGCCCGCTCGCCGACCGCGACGTCGAAGACCGGCAGGTGCTCCTCCCGCAGCCCGGGGGCGCCGACGATCGCGTTGCTCTCCTTGATGTGGGCGTTGATCTGGTCGATCTGCGCCTCGGAGTAGCCCAGCGTCGTCAGCGCGAGCGGCACCGAGCGGTTGGGGATCGTCATCTGCCCGCCGCCGACCAGCTCCTTGAACTTGACCAGGGAGAAGTCGGGCTCGATCCCGGTCGTGTCGCAGTCCATCAGGAAGCTGATCGTCCCGGTCGGCGCCAGCACCGTCGCCTGCGCGTTGCGGTAACCGTGCTCGTCGCCGAGCTCGACCGCCTCGTCCCAGGCGCGCTGGGCGGCGGCCAGCAGGTCGCCCTTGATCCCGGTCGGGTCGATGTCGTAGGCGGCGTCGCGGTGCATCCGCATCACCCCGTTGTGGGGCTCGCGGTTGCGCTCGTACTCGGCGTAGGGCCCGGTCGCGCCGGCGGAGATCAGCGCCGACTGGCGGTAGGCGCGGCCGGTCATCAGCGCCGTGACCGCGGCGGCGACGTTGCGTCCCTGATCGGAGTCGTAGGGCAGACCGTCGGACATCAGCAGGGCGCCGAGGTTGGCGTAGCCGAGGCCGAGCTGGCGGAAGCGGTTGGCGTTCTCGGCGATCTCCTCGGTCGGGTAGCTGGAGAAGCTGACGACGATCTCCTGGGCGAGGAAGACGGTGTCGACCGCGTGCTCGAAGTCCTCGACCTCGAAGCTGCCGTCCTCGCGGCGGAACTTCATCAGGTTGAGCGAGGCCAGGTTGCAGGCCGAGTCGTCGACGTGCATGTACTCGCTGCAGGGGTTGGAGGCGTTGATCCGGCCCGACTCGGGGCAGGTGTGCCAGCGGTTGATGATCGTGTCGTACTGGACGCCCGGGTCGGCGCAGCGCCAGGCGGCGTCGGCGATCTGGTTCATCAGCTCGCGCGCGTCCAGCGTCTTCACCGACTCGCCGGTGGTGCGCGCGGTCAGGTGCCAGTCTTCGCCGGCCTCGACCGCCTCCATGAACTCGTCGGTGACCCGCACCGAGTTGTTGGCGTTCTGGTACTGGATCGAGGTGAAGCCCTCGCCGTCGATCGACATGTCGAAGCCGGCGTCGCGCAGCGCCGCCGCCTTCTTCTCCTCGTCGGCCTTGCACCAGATGAAGTGCTCGACGTCCGGGTGGTCGATGTCGAGCACGACCATCTTCGCCGCGCGCCGGGTCTTGCCGCCGGACTTGATCACGCCGGCGAAGGAATCGAACCCGCGCATGAAGGAGACCGGGCCCGAGGCCTCGCCGCCGCCGGCCAGCTTCTCGCGCGAAGAGCGAATGCTGGAGAGGTTGGAGCCGGTGCCGGACCCGCCCTTGAAGAGCATGGCCTCGGTCTTGGCCAGGTCCATGATCGATTCCATGGTGTCCTGGACCGAGTTGATGAAGCAGGCGCTGGCCTGCTGGGGCGTGTTCTCGACGCCCAGGTTGAACCAGACCGGGCTGTTGAACGCGACCTTCTGGTTCACCAGCAGGTACGCCAGCTCGTCCCGGAAGGCCTCGGCATCGGCGGTCGAACGGAAGTAGCCGTTCTCCTCGCCCCACTGGTGGATGCGGCCCACCACGCGGCCGATCAGCTGCTTGACGCTGCGCTCGCGCTGCGGCGTGCCGACGTGACCGCGGAAGTACTTGGAGACGACGACGTTGGTCGCCAGCTGGGACCACGTCTTGGGGATCTCGACGTCGGTCTGCTCGAAGACCGTCTCGCCGCGCTCGTTGGTGATCTTGGCCGAGCGCAGCTCCCACTCGACGCTGTCGAACGGGTCCTCACCCGGTTTGGTGAAGTGGCGGGGGACGCGAACTCCCTTGGTCTTGGACTTGGGCTTGCGCGTTCGGCTCTCCCCCACCGATCGCAGTCCGGCCCGTCCCTTCTCTGCCCCCACCGTCTTCGTCTCGTCGCTCACGCTGCCCCCCGCCTCTCTGTCCTGGCCCTGTTAATTGTGTTCGATGTTGCTTCGCGTGTCGTTCCTCGAAATCGCGCCGACTCGTGAACGCCCACCGGGGCGCCGTGCTCGCTGCCTGTGGATCCGCCGCTGCTGGCGGACCGACTCGACGGCAAAGACCGCGGAGCGCAACATCCGCGGCGTCGGCGTGGATCCCGCCCGAGTCCGCCTCTCGGCCGCGATCCAAGTCCGGAGACGAGAGAGGCGCCGGGTCCCCCCGGCGCCCCCGAGCAAGAGTCGGGTCCTCCATCCCTTCTCAAGCCCGCGTTCCCTCTGACGACCGCCTAGTTTGCGAACCCCCCCAGGCCGTCAAAGGGACCATCACATCCCCGTAAGCTGTGGATACCCCCGGCCCAAACGAGCGTCAACCGATAATCCACAAAATGTGGGGTGTAACAGGGAGCCCAAACACAAGTGGTTGAGTTTCAACCACTTGGGTGCTGCGCAAGAATGCGCACGTTCGTCTCGGATGAATCACCAGACCTCTCACCGGCCGGCAGACGTCCGCGCAACCCATTGATTTCAAAAGGCTGACGACTGGAAGGCCCCACGGGCGTGACGAGGCTTACAGAAGAATGGGCCGGGCGGGTGGGACCCCTAGTCGAGCCCCGGCAGCCCGGTGAAGCGCAGGCCGCTGCCCTCGGGCGCCTTGTAGCGGATGTTGAGCCCGATCATGAGGGCCGTCAGACCCTCCACGTAGCGGGCGTTGGCCAGCGGGCCGCCGTCCACGGCCCGCAGCCCGGGCACCAGCGGACACAGGGCCATCACCCGCTCGCGCGGCGCCTTCGGGCCGGAGACCACCACGTCGCACTCCACCGGGTGATCGAGCTCCCGCAGCCGGTGCGCCGCCACGTTCTGGAAGGCCGAGACCACGTGCACGTCCTTCGGCACCAGGCTCTTCACCAGCTCGGCGCACGAGCCCTGCCAGACGCCCACCGTGCGCACGGCGCCGTCGCCGATGGCGGTGGCCAGGGGCACGCCCATGGAGACCACCACCTGGTCGGCCGTCCAGGCTTCGCGGATGGACTTCAGGGTGCCGGCCGTGTGCTCGAACGGCACGGACAGGATGACCACGGGCGCCTTGGCGGTGGCGGCGGGGTTCTCGAGCCCCTCGACCTGCGCGTCCGGCACCTGCTCCTGCACCTCCTTGGCGGCCTGCACGGCCCGCTCGGCCTTGCGGGAGCCGATCACGACGGGGCGTCCGGCCTTGGCGAAGCGCAGGGCCAGGCCCAGGCCCTGATCTCCGGTGCCTCCGAGAATGGCGATGGCGTCGTCTTGCATGGACATGGGGGGCGAACTCTAGCCCGCTTTCCTCACCGGGGCGCGTCGCCCGTCTCGTCGTCGGGGGCCTCGGGGTGGGCTTCCGAGGGCGCCGGGGGTACTGATGTCGCGAGCCGGATGAAAGGGGAACGGGTTCCCCAATCGACGCCGTACGATTCCGCCAGCCGGCCTCGGGCGGGCTCGAGGCCGGCGCTACCCTGACCGCCATGGTTGCCACGGCCAACACGCCCACCGCCATCCAGCAGGAGGGCCCGCGCCACCTGGCCATCACCTGGGGCGACGGGGTGAAGCACGTCTACCCGGTGCGCTCGCTGCGGCTGGCCTGCGCCTGCGCGGAGTGCATCGACGAGTGGACGGGCCAGGGGCGATTGAATCCCGAGTCGGTTCCCGAGGACGTCCACCCCGTGCGCATCTCGTCCGTCGGCCGCTACGCCATCCAGATCGAGTGGAGCGACGGCCACGACACAGGCATCTACCCCTTCGAGCGCCTGCGCAGCCTGGCCGGCTGAGCCTCACTCGTCCAGCACGACGCCGATCTCGTCCAGCTCGCGGAATTCGCCGTCCACGTCCATGCCGAACCCCACCAGCCAGCCGTCCTCGACGGTGAAACCCACGTAGTCGAGCGCCAGCGGGTGGCGGCGCGCGGCGGTCTTGTTCACCAGCACGGCGGTGCGCAGGCTGCGGAGTTCGACGTCCTCCACCAGATCGAGCACCGCCCGCAGCGTGGTGCCCTCGTCGGCGATGTCGTCCACGATCACCAGATCGCGGTGGGCCAGGCCGAGGGGATCGAAATCGCCCACCTGGACCGCGCCCAGCGTGCGTCCGACGGTGCGGCGGACGCGCACGCTGCGCAGCTCGGGCTCGAGGCCGCAGCGCACCAGGCGCTCGCACAGCGCGTCGGCGAAGCGGCGCGCGCCCTCGGCGATGCACAGGAGCACGAGATCGGCGTCGCTGTCGTCCCGCCAGATCGCCTCGGCCACGCGACCGATGGCAGCGGCGACCTCCGACGCCGAGAACAGGGGCTGGACCTGCATGGGCGGAGCGTAGCGGGCCGTCAGACGACCCTCTCGCGAACTTCGATCGAGCCGGAAGCGTGGACTCGCACCGAGGAAATTCGAGCGAAGCGCGGGCTTGGTGGAGGCTTCGACGAGATCTCGCGGTACGGAGAGCGGCTCGCAGACGGCGTCGCTGGACGACCGAGAGAAGTGACCTGTAGAGGCATCTCATAAACCCCGACCGAGCCAGAGACGTGGATTCGGACCGAGAGCAAGGCACGAAATCGCAGGCATAACAGTCGCTACGTCGAGATTTCGCAACGCAGAGCTCGAAGACGCGACTCTGGCGACCGAGAGGTACTGAGATGGCCTTCTAGGCCAGCGTGGCCAGGAATTCGCGCAAGAGCGCGTTCACCGCGGCCGGCTGCGCCAGGTTCACCACGTGACCGGCGTCGGGCACTACCTCGAGGCGACTCCCCGGCAGCGCTTCGGCTACGGCCCGGCACGCCGGCAGCGAGGCGGCGTCGTCGCCGCCGGCCACCACCAGGGCGGGGAGAGCGTGCTCCGCCAACTGCGCCGCCACGCGCGCGGGCGGCTCGAGCGGCGCCAGCACGTTGCGCAGCAGGTGCGCCAGCGCGTGGGGAGCGTGCTCGAGAAAGCCCTGGCGCACGAAGCGCGCCGCTTGCTCGTCGAGACCCGACCGCGCTCCCCACACGAACTGTTCGCCCGCCGCCTCGAGGCCGTCCGCGTCGATGGCGTCGGCAAACGCCTCCGCCGTGGCGGACACGCCGGCTCCGCCGCGGCCCGCCGGCAGCGACGCCAGCGCCAGTCCGGCGACGCGCTCGGGATGCGCTGCGGCGTAATGAAGCGCCACGGCCGCGCCCAGCGACAGGCCGCCCACCACGACCCGATCAATGCCCGCTGCCTCCACCACGCCCGCCAGGTCGTCCACCAAAGCGGCCAGCGTATAGGCCTCGGCCTCGGCGGGCGCCGGACTGCGGGCGTGGCCGCGCGCGTCGTAGGTGACCATGCGGTAGTTCGCCTCGAGCGCGCGCACTTGCGGCCGGAAGTTGCGGGCGCTGCCGCCGAAGCCGTGGGCCAGCACCACGACCGGGCCGGCGCCGCGCGCCTCCACGTGAAGATCCACCAAGCCCCTCCGAAGGCGCCATCGCGCGCGCCGACCGGTACTGTGCCATGCTGTCCCGCCGCGCGCCCGGAGGTCCCATGCCCGACGCCCCCGTTCCCCCCAAGCTCTCGGCCACCGTCCTGCTGCTGCGCAACGACGCGGCGGGGGCGCTCGAGGTCTTCATGGTGCAGCGGCACCACCAGATCGACTTCGCCAAGGGCGCCATGGTGTTTCCCGGCGGCAAGGTCGATCCGGGCGACGCCGAGGCGCTGGAGTTCTGCTCGCCCGCGGAGGGCCTCTCGGACGAGGCCCAGACGCTGCGGGTGGCCGCCGTGCGCGAGACCTTCGAAGAGTGTGGTGTGCTGCTGGCCCGCCCCCGCGGCGAGCGCGAGCTGGTGAGCGCCGAACGCCTGCGCGAGCTGGAGGCGGCCTACCGGGTGCCGCTGCAGTCGGGCGACGTCAGCGTGGCCGCCGTGGCCGAGCGCGAGAAGCTCGAGCTGGCCATCGAGGCGCTGGTGCCCTTCGCGCACTGGATCACGCCCGAGTTCATGCGCAAGCGCTTCGACACCCACTTCTTCCTGATCGAGGCGCCGCCCCACCAGCTGGCCGTGCACGACGGCGCGGAATCCATCGACTCCGTCTGGATCCCGCCGCTCGGCGCCGTGGCCGAGCAGGAGGCCGGACGCCGCACCATCGTCTTCCCCACGCTCATGAACCTGCGCAAGCTGGGCCGCGCCGAGAGCGTGGCCGCCGCCCTCGACAACGCGCGCCGCGAGCCGGTGGTGACCGTCCTCCCCACCGTCACCAAGGGCGACGACGGCCAGCCCGTGCTCGAGCTGCCGCCCGAGGCCGGCTACCCCGACGCCACCGAGTCGCTCGGCAACATGCCCTAGCCGCGCAAGCGGCGGGCTCGGCGCCTCCGGCTCGCGAGAGGCGAGCGCGCGAGAAACGGGGACGTTGTTGAACATTCAACTCGGGCGCAGACGGCCGCCTCTCGACAGCCAGGAACGCCGAGTTGAGTGTTCAAACAACGTCCCCGCTCCCCCTCAGGCGGGGGGCCGTTCCGGCGACGGAGCGAGCCCCAGGAAGCGGCGGATCGCGGCCACCA
>JAKSBN010000068.1 GCA_022361175.1 Pseudomonadota bacterium
GCTCGAGAACATGATCAAGCGGATGGTCGTGCTCGGAAGCGAGCAGACGGTGGTGCAGGAGCTGCGCCAGAAGGAGGCCCCGAGCGTCTCCGTCGCCGACGAGGAGGACGTCGATCTCGCGGCCCTGGGCGCCGACTTCGCCAACGGGCAGGAGCTCGACCTGAAGGCGATCTCGAAGCGCGCCTCGCAGATCGCGGAGAAGAAGGTCATCGAGCGCGTCCTGGGACTGACGCGCTGGAACCGCAAGGAAGCCGCCGAGCGCCTGCAGATCAGCTACAAGGCGCTCCTCTACAAGATGAAGGAGAACGGACTCAGTGAAGGCCGTTAGCACGACGATGGGACGCGCGTTGCTCTGTTCGACGCTGCTGGCGCTCGGCGCCTGCGTCGGTGGCGGGGCACCGCCGCCGCCCGACCCGACCCCCATGGAGCGGGACACGTACACGATCGGGGTCACCGACCGGCTGCGGGTGACGGTGTGGAAGAACCCCGAGCTGGCGGTGGAAGCCCCCGTCCGCGCGGACGGCAAGATCTCGGTGCCGCTGCTCGACGACATCCAGGCCGAGGGTCTGACGCCCGAGGAGCTGAAGGCGGTTCTCACCGAGTCGTTCAGCGAGTTCATCAACAACCCCAACGTGACCGTGCTGGTGGTGGAGATGAACAGCAACTCGGCTTCGGTCATGGGCGGCGTGATGCGCTCGGGCCTCGTGCCGCTCAACCGCGACATGCGCGTCCTCGACGCCATCGCGGCCATGGGCGGCTTCAGCACCTGGGCCAAGAAGAACCAGGTGCGGATTCTGCGGCGCACGCCCCAGGGCATCGTCGAGTACCGCTTCAACTACGGCGCCTACCTGGCCGGCAAGGCGCCCCAATCGAACTTGGTGCTGCGGCCGGGCGACACCATCGTGGTTCCGGACTAGGGGCGGGCGTGAAACGCATTCTGGTCACGATCTCGGCGCTCCTATGGGCGTCGCTCGCCTCGGCCGACGAGGCTCAGCTGGGACTCATCGGTACGGTTGGTTGGGACACGAATGCGCTCTCGCGGTCGTCCGAAGCCGTGAACGACTTCACGTTTCGTATCGGGCCGTCGCTGCGGGCTCGCCGAGAGAACGCCCGGCTCCAGTACGACGTCCTCTACCGCCCCACCTACGAGACGTTCGCGGACGTCGGCGGGACCGACGGGTTCGAACATTTTCTGAAGCTCGAAGGGCGCTATGAGGTCTCGCCCCGACTCGCCGTCTTCATGGAGAACCGCTTCTGGGATCTGCAGAACCTCTCGACAGAGGAGGACTTCGATTCGACGCTCGAGGTCGGGCGCGATAAGAGGATTCGGAACAACCTCCAGGTTGGCCTCAATTACCAGTTTGCACCGACGCTCGCGAGTGAGCTGCTTGGTACCTTCCGGATTGACGAGTTCGACGACGAGGAGCGCTTCGACCAGCAGGTCGTCTCGGCCATGGGGAGGCTCAACTACTTCGCATCGCCCCGGCTTTCCGTAGGCGTGGGGGCGAGCTTCACGTATCAGGATTTCGACGAGACCGACGATGGGCTGCGAAGCCAGCCGGGGAGCACCACGCTCTTCTATCAGGGCATCGCTTCCCTGGCCTACCAGATCACCCCACAGCTCCAGCTCTCGCTTCAGGGTGGCCCGACGTTCATCGATGCCGACCAGCAAGATCCCGCGGACGAGTTTCCTGTTCCCATCCTCGCGTCGGCGCAGGTGGTCGACTTCCCGACCCGTATCGCGTTTTTCCAGCCGGACACCGGCGAGCGCTTGTTTCTCGATACAGGCCCCCCCTACAACGACGTCTTTCCGGGAGGCTCTCCCGTGGGATTTCAGCAGTTGACCCGCGTGGTGACCTACGAGAACGGCAACGTGCCCAACGGGCCGGACGATTCGCGGACGACCTTCTTCGGCAGCGCTTCGCTGAGACAGCGCTGGAAGACGGCGCAAGCGGGGCTGACGTACCAGCGGTCCGAGAGCGGCGCTTCGGGGCTCGGGACGAGCACGGTACTCGACACCGTGACCGCGGATGTGAACTGGAAGGTCGATGAGTTTTGGACGCTGCGCGTGATTGGCTCCTGGTCGAAGCGGGAATCGGTTTCGGAGTCGCTGCTGCCACCGGTTGCCGTGCTGGGGGCGGATACGACGGGAGAAGGGGGCATCACCCAGGCCCGTCCTCAGGACCCGCCCGGCAGCACGACGCTCGGCGCGCTCACGACGCCGGTGGACGGATTCACGCGGATCGAGTCAGTCCGCGAGCGCCGCAGCGATCGCGCCATCGACATCGAGCAATTCGTCGCGCGTGCGATCGTGACGCGAAAGGTCACGCGCTGGGCGAACGTCGGGGCCGACTTCCTGTATCGAGACCAGGACAGCACCGGCGACGTGGGTCAGACCTCCACCTTTGAGCGGTACCGTTTCTTCATTCGATTCGAGGCGTCGCTGGCGCCTCTGCGCTTCTGAGCGCGAGGGCGAGACCATGAACGCAGAGCAGGGATTGCAGC
>JAKSBN010000297.1 GCA_022361175.1 Pseudomonadota bacterium
AGTTCGCGCCCGAGCCGCTCATGGGCGGGCCGACCACGCACATGATGTGCAACATCCCCGGCGGCATCCGCGTCGAGTTCATCGCGCCCGCCGCCTGAGGCGGCCCGCTCGCCACCCCATCCCGGATCGGACAACGCGATCCGCGGGGCCAGGCCCCTCGAGGGCCGGCCACGGCGCCGACATGCGCGCCCCAAGCCCATACCAATCGAAAGACAAGGAGACCTACCATGACCCGACTTCCCGCCCTCGATCCAACCGCCGCGACCGGCGAGGCCAAGACGCTTCTCGACGCGGTGCAGAAAAAGCTCGGCATCGCGCCGAATATCCTCCGCACGATGGCCAACGCGCCGGCCGTGCTGAAGGCCTATCTCGGATTCGGCGAGGCGCTCGCCGGCGGCCGCTTCGATGCCAAGAGCCGGGAGGCGATCGCGCTCACCGTGGCCGGCGCCAATACCTGCGAATACTGCGCCTCGGCCCATACGGCCTTCTCGAGGAGCCTGAAGGTCGATGACGCCGAGATCGGGCTGCGCCTGCGCGGGCACGCCAGCGATACCAAGCTAGACGCCGCCCTGGTCTTCGCGCGCCGGATCGTGGAGACGCGTGGACGGGTCAGCGACGACGACCTCGCCGCGGTGCGCGGCGCCGGTCACGACGACGGTGCCATCGCCGAGATCGTGGCCAATGTCGCGGCCAACATCTTCCCCAACTACTTCACCCCCGTCGCCCAGCCCGCGCCCGCCTTCCCAAAGGTCGAGCCCACCCGGGCGCGGGCCGCCTGAGCCGCGCCCGGCCCGGCGACAGCATCTTGAGGGGAGGCAAGACAATGAACCCGGCCGAAACCGCAGTCGCCCCGGACGAGACCTTCGATAACACCTGGCCGTTCCCGGCGCGCCATACGGATGCGCCGGGATTCCCCATGCACTATGTCGATGAGGGCTCAGGACCGGAGGCCTTGCTCCTGCTCCACGGCGAGCCGACCTGGAGCTACCTCTTCCGCCAGCAAATCCCGGTCTGGGCCGCGCGCCATCGCGTCATCGCCCTCGACCACATGGGCTTCGGCAAGAGCGCGGCGCCGCAGGACCGGACCTACTGGCTCCAGGACCATGTCGACAACCTCGAGCGTGTCGTGCTCGCGCTCGACCTGCGCGAGCTGACCTTGGTCATGCACGATTTCGGCGGCCCCGCCGGCATGGGCCTCGCGATCCGGCATCCCGAGCGGATCAAACGGATCGTCTCGGTGAATGGCCCCACGCCCGCCGGCCAGCCGAACCTTGTGGACCGCATCACCGCCAATGTCGCCGCGGCGCCCTGGTTCCAGTGGATCCTGAAGGCCGAGAAGGAAGGCGTGCTGGAGCAGGTGCTCGGACAGCTCGACTACAACATCCTCTCGACGCTGAAACTCAACGGCTTCGAGCGCAACGAGATCATCACCGAGACCTGGCTGCGGGCCTATCGCGCGCCATTCCCGACGCCCGCTGAGGCCGCGGGCGCCATCGGCTGGGCCAAGGGTTTCGCCATGGGGGCGCACGAGTTCGAGAGTCCGGACAGTGCAACCAAGGCGGAGCTGGCGGGAAAACCGGCCCTCGCGGTTTGGGGCGAGGCCGACCGGACGCTGCGGGCCGAACATTTCCTGCCGCTGTTCGCCCAGGCCTTCCCGGAGGGCCAGGTGCATCGCCTGCCCGGCGTGGGCCACTACAGCCCCGAGGATGCGCCCGAAGACGTCGCGCGGCTCGTCGCCGAATTCGTCGCGGCGAGCTAGGTCCGGACCGATATGCCAAGGGGAGACACGATCATGAGCCAGAGCGAGTCGCCGTTCCACCCGGGCGAGCGGCAGGTGCAGGCGCGCCTCGGCGTCCGCGACATCGAGGACTGGGCGCGCAAGGTGGTGCGCCCCTACCTGCCGGAGCAGCACCGCGCCTTCCACACGGCGCTGCCCTTCCTGGTCGCCGCCGCCCGAGATGCCCGTGGGCGCCCGTGGGTGACGCTGCTCACCGGCCCGGACGGCTTCGTCACCTCGCCCGACCCGCGGACCCTGATGATCGGTGCACAGCCCGTTCTTGGAGACGCGCTTGAGGGGAGCCTCGGGGCCGGGGCCGATGTCGGCATTCTCGGCATCGAGCCGGCGACGCGCCGGCGCAACCGGGTGAACGGCCGCGTCGCCGGGAATGCGGCCGGGGCGATCGTCTTCGCCGTCGGCCAGAGCTTCGGCAACTGCCCGCAGCACATCACCGAGCGCAGCTGGCACCTGGCGCAGGCGGCGCCGCTGGCCGACGCGCGACATGGCAACCGGCTCCGCAAGTCGGCTCGCCGGCAGATCGAGGAGGCCGACACCTTCTTCATCGCCACGGGCCACCGTGCACGCGGGGAGCACGAGAGCTTCGGCATGGACGTCTCGCACCGCGGCGGGCCGCGCGGCTTCGTCGAGATCGAGGACGACGCGACGCTGCTCGTTCCCGACTACGCGGGGAACAACCACTTCAACACCCTGGGCAACCTCGAGCTCGACCCGCGTGCGGGGCTCCTCTTCGTCGACTTCGCGTCGGGCGGCGTGCTGCAGCTGAGCGGTCGCGCCGAGGTCGTCTGGGACCCGGCCGTC
>JAKSBN010000319.1 GCA_022361175.1 Pseudomonadota bacterium
CCAGGCGCCGATTGGCGTCGAAGACCAGGGTGGGCGACATGGACGACCGCGGGCGCTTTCCCGGTGCGGGGACGTTGGCGGGCGGCGGGCCCTCCGCGCGGGGGTCGCGGGCGAAGTCGGTCAGCTGGTTGTTCAGCAGGAATCCGCCCACCCAACGCGCGGAGCCGAACGGCGCCTCCACCGAGGCGGTCAACGCGACGCCGTTGCCATAGACGTCGATCACGGACAGATGTGTGGTGCCCGCCAACTCGTGGGTCGAATCGCGGCCGAAGTGCTCTGCCAAAGGCGCGTCGCGCAGCGCGCGCCCCGGGTCGCCAGGGGTCGCCGGAGCCGCGGGCGCGAAGCGTTCGCCGGCGCGCTGATCCAGGTAGCGGGGGTCGATCAGCTCCGCGGTGGGGACCGCCGCGAAGGCCGGGTCGGCCACGTAGTGGTCGCGGTCGGCGTAGGCCAGGCGTTGAGCGTCGACGAAGGCCCGTAGGCGCTCGCCCTCGTCGTCGGAAGTCGAACCGCGGGTGAAGCGTTCGTAGAGGCCGGCGATGGCGATCTGCGCCAGGCCGGACGAAGGCGGCGGAGCCGAGCAGAGGGTGTAGGCGAGAAAGTCGCCGCAGACGGGCTCGCGTACGCGCACCCGGTAGGCGCCGATGTCCTCGGCCGTCAGGCGGCCTCCGCGCGGAGGGGCTTGGGCCGCGGCCGCCATCGCCCGGGCCAGGGGACCCGTGTAGAAGGCGTCCACGCCCTCGCTGGCCACGCGGCGCAGCGTCTCGGCGTAGTCCGGGTTCTTGCGCCGTGCACCGACGGCCAGTGCTTCGCCACCCGGATAGAAGTAGGCGGCCGACTCCGGGTGGTCGTCCAGTTGGCTCACGCGGGCCACGCGCTTCAGCAGTCCGTGGAGCCGGGGCGAAACGACGAAGCCCGCCTCGGCCAACGCGATGGCCGGCTGCAGCACCTCGGCCCACGGCCGTCGGCCGTGGGCTTGATGGGCCGCGGCGTAGAGGGCGACGGTTCCCGGCACGCCGACCGACAGGCCGCTCTGCCACGCGTCGACGAAGCCCAGGGCGGCGCCGTCTTCCAGGAAGAGCTCGGCCGTGGTGCCGGCGGGCGCCGTCTCGCGGCCGTCGTACACGCGCACTTCGCCACTCGCGCGCTCGTAGACCAGCATGAAGGCACCGCCCCCGAGCCCCGAGCTCTGGGGCTCCACCAAGCCCAGCACCGCGTGCGCCGCGATGGCGGCGTCGACGGCGTGACCGCCCGCGGCCAGGATCTCAGCCGCCGCCGCGACGGCGTAGGGGTTGGCGGCGCTGACCATGCCGCCGTGGCGCCACGGCTCGGCGGCCGGAACGGGCCCCGGTGCCGTCGCCGTGCAGGCCACGAGCCAGACCGAAGCCAGCGCGAAGAGGCGTTGTCGGATCATGGTCACAGCTTGGGGCTTCCGCCGGCGCTTGGGGAGGGCTCGATCGCGTCCAATCTCGACAGCTACAGAAAAAGTAGCGAATAGCTACTGATTATGTAGCATCGGTCTGCGCCGCCCGACAGGGCCCTGAAGCGGGCCGAAGGAGATGGACAATGCGACAGCTCACCCTGGTGGGCCCCGGCAAGCTCGAGTGGTGGGACGTGCCCGAGCGGCGTCTCGAAGGGCCCGAGGAGGCCCTGGTCCGGCCCCTGGCTGCCGGGCGCTGCGACTTCGACGTCACCATGATCCAGGGGCACCCGCTCTTTCCCGCCCCCTTCGCGTTCGGCCACGAGTGCGTCGGCGAGGTCACGGCCGTGGGCGAAGCGGTTCGCCGGATCCAGGTAGGCGACCTCGTCGTGGTCCCCTTCCAGATCTCCTGCGGCACGTGTGCGGCCTGCCGCATGCAGATCTCGGCCGGCTGCACGGCGCACACGCCGAAGGCGCTCTACGGACACACCACGCGCGGGCTCTTCGGCGTGGATGCGCCGTGGGGCGGCGCCCTGTCGGACAGCGTGCGGATTCCCCACGCCGACGCCATGCTGACCCGCGCCGACCCGCGGCTGGATCCCGCCCAGCTGGCCAGCCTCAGCGACAACCTGTCCGACGCGTGGCGCTGCGTGGGCCCCTACGCGCACCGCTACAGCGACCTCTCCGTGTTGATCGTGGCCGGTCGCAGCGCCAGCATCGGCCTGTACGCCGTCCACATCGCCCGCGCGCTGGGCGTCGCCCAGGTGGACTACTTCGACACGGATTCCAAGCGACTGGATCACGCCGCGGCGCTGGGCGCGAACCCGCTCTCCGGCCCGCTGCCGGAGCGGCTGGGCAGTCACCGCGTCACGGTCAACACCAGCGGCCTGCAGGAAGGCCTCGCGTGCGCGCTCCGGTCCACCGCGCCCGGTGGCGTGTGTACGAGCACGATCGTCGTGGGAGGCGGAGACGCGGCCATCCCGCTGCAGGAGATGTATCTCAAGAACGTCACGCTCAAGACCGGCTTCATCAACGCCGCGTCCGAGATCCCCGTCGTCCTGGACCTGATCGAACGCGGCGTGCTGCAGCCCGAGCGGGTCACCACCACCCTCGCCGCCTGGGAAGACGCGGCGGAGGCGTTCCTGGAGGAGGGCTCGAAGGTGATCGTGAAGCGCGCGTGATCGCGTCGGACGCGGAAGCTATCTTCGCCGGAGCTTGCGACGAGCGAAGGGAGCTTCCATGGCCGAGATCACCGTGCGCAGCATTCGCTTCCCGTTCGCGGGATCCGTGAATCTCGATCGGCCGGGCCCCGAGCTGGACGAGATCCTCCCCTCGTTGGCGCTCTCCATGACGATGCCGTACCTCGAGCCCTACCTCATCCGGACCATGAAGGTGGCCCTGAAGGAGATCGGCGATCCGGTGCTGGCCGAGGACGTGCGGCGCTTCTCGCAGCAGGAGGGGCACCACTTCCGCAACCACGCGCTCTTGAACGACGAGATCCGCGAGCAGTTCGCGGCCTCCATCGCAGAGCGGCTGCGCGGCATCGAGGAGGCGCTGGAGGCCGACTACCAGCGCTTCTCGCGGTCGAAGAGCCTGCGCTTCAACGTCACCTATGCCGAGGGCTTCGAGGCCATGACCTGCGCCGGCGCCCTGGCCGCCGCCGAGTACGGGGCCTTCGACCGGCCGGACATGCTGCCCGGCGGCGACATCTGGGCCTGGCACATGGCCGAGGAGATCGAGCACCGCACGGTGGCGTTTCAAGTCTACGAGCACTTGGTGGGCAGCTACCCCTACCGGATCACCGTCGGCACCTGGTCCCAGCTTCACTATCTCCGCTACACCAGCCGCTTCGCCCGCTGCATGGCGGAGGGGCTCGGCCACAAACTGCGGCGCCCCCGCTCGCCCATGCATCGCTCGGCCCTGCGCCGCTACCTGCGCACGTGGAGCCCGCGCTACGACCCGGCGAAGATCGAGATCCCGCCCGGCGTCGACGCCCTGCTGGCGCGCTTCTCGAAGCTGGCCGAGGCGAGCTAGGGGCGCGAGCTCTCCCGCTTCGCGATCTCCGCATCGTCGGCCACCAGCGAGTTGACGTAGTCGTCCGCCAAGGCCTTTTCGGGATGGCGCGCCGCCAGTTGCCCCATGAAGGGCGGGTGGATCGAGTAGCCCAGCAGCTCTCGCACGCGCGGCGACATGGACTTCGCGCGCTCGCGCGGGATCGACAGCGTGAAGTTCTCCTGCTGCCGCGCCCAGGGCTCGCAGTACTGGTGGCTGAAGGCGCGGCGCGGGGCTGCCGAGCCGTTCGCGCCGCCGCGGTGCAGCAAGGTGCCCGAGAAGACCACCAGCGAGCCGGCCGCCATCTCGACCGGCACCAGCGCTCCCTCCGGCACCGGCCCCGCGGCGCCGGCGATCCCGTCCGCGTAGGCGCCCACCCGTTCGTCGCCCCACTCGTGGCTGCCGGGGATCACCTCGGTGCCGCCGTTTTCCGCCGTGAAGTCGTCCAGCGCCCAGATGGTCGAGATGCTGACCGGCGGACGGGGCCGCGGCAGGGTGTAGAAGGTGTCGTCGTAGTGCACCGGCTGCGCCGACTCGCCGGGGTAGATGCAGATGGCCTGGCTGGCGGTCAGCAGGTAGCCGGGGTGAAGCAGCGCGTCGACCCGCTCCAGCACGGCGGGGTGCTCCACGGTGCGCTCGAAGACGCGGCCCCGCCCCACCAGGGAGTAGACCCGCTGGGTGAGCTCGCCTTCGAAGTCGTTGCGCCCCCGAAGCCCGAGGTCGAGATACGGCTGCAGCGCCTGGCGGAGAGCGTCCACCGCCGGGGCATCCAGCACATCGCGAAGGATGACGAAGCCCTGCTCGCGAAAGCGGGCGAGGGACTCGGCGACGGAAGACATGTGTTCGCAACCTCGTGGGCGCGTGGTGGAGAACTGGGAAAGGGGACGTTGGTGAACGTCACCCGCGTCCCCTCTTCTCGCTCCAAGCTTCTTCGCTGCAAGCGCGGGCGGGACGGGCGCGACCCCATCCCGCCCGCGGCCCGTCACTTGCGCGCTTCGAGCACCATGTTGACAGGCGTCTCCGTGGCTCGCCGCACCCGGCGAAAGCCCGCCTCGTTCAACACTTCCGTCAGGCGGGCTTCTCCCGCCTGGGCGCCGAGCCCCAGCCCCACGTCCTGGCTCAGCGAGGCCGGCGTGCAGCAGACCGTCGAGAAGCCGTAGTAGAGCCGCCCGACCGGGTGCAGGTTGTCCTCCAGCCGGTCGCCGGCCATGGGCTCCACCAGCATGACGGCGCCGTCGTCGGCCAGGGTCTGGTGTGCCCGCGCCGCACCGCCGACGGGATCGCCCATGTCGTGCAGGCAGTCGAAGAAGCAGATGAGCCCGTAGTCGCTGCCGGGGAAGTCCTGGGCCGAGGCCACCTCGAAGCGCACCCGATCGGCCAGGCCTTCCTCCTCCGCGCGTTGACGCGCCACCTCGATCGACTCCGGATGGGAGTCGAACCCCACGAAGCTCGACTGCGGGTACGTGCGCGCCAGCACCAGCGTGCTGGCCCCGTGGCCACAGCCGACGTCGGCCACGAGCGTGCCGGCCGCCAACTTGGCTTCGACGCCGTCCAGCGCCGGGATCCAGCTGCTCGTCAGGTTGGCCAGGTAGCCCGGCTTGAAGAAGCGCTCGACCCCGCGGAACAGGCGCGCGTCGTGCTGGTGCCAGCCCACGCCGTCTCCGGTCCGGAAGGCGTCGGTCAGCTGCGGCTCGTCCCGAAACAGGCCCGCCATGGATTCGAAGCCGCCCACCATGAAGGCGGGGCTCGTCTCTTCGGCCAGCACCATGGCGTGCTCGGGCGGCAGAGCGAAGCGGGTGGTCTCGGCGTCGTACTCCAGGTAGCCGGAGGCCGCCTGGTTGGCCAGCCACTCGCGCACGTAGCGCTCGGCCGTGCCGGTCTTGTCGGCCAGCTCGATGGACGTCATGGGTCCGCCGGCCTGCAGCGCCTTGTAGAGCCCCAGCTTGTCGCCGATGTGCACCAGCAGCGCCGTGATGGCCGCGCCCTGGTCGCCCAGAATCTGGCCTGCGAAGGCCTCAACCTTGTTCATGTCGATCGTCATCTCGTCTCTCCCTGCGGCGTTCCGGGGCGCCGAATCCGGGGTGCCGCCGTTGCTGAACGGGGGCAAGCTAGGCCACCCGCCAAGCCGGGTCTTTACCCGTTTTTGATCATCCTCTGATCTCGCGGGGCGGCCCGCACCCCAGTCGTGCCATACTCCCGAACCGTGCGATATCGCTTCGGAAACTTCGAGCTCGATGCCGCCCAGCGCGAGCTCCGCCGCAGCGGCGAGTCGGTGGGGGTGCAGCCCCTGGTGCTCGAGCTGCTGCTCTACCTGGTCTGCCACCGCAACCGCGTCGTCACCAAGCAGGAGCTCTTGGACGCGCTCTGGGCGGACAGCAACGTCACCGAAGCCTCGCTCGCGCGGGCGATCAGCCTGGCCCGGCGGGCGATCGGCGACGACGACCGCCGCGCCCCGCTGATCCGAACCCATCCCCGGGTCGGCTACCGCTTCACCGGCGAGCTGCGAGAGCAGGCCGACCCGCCGCACCCGGCGGCCGTGCGCGACGACACGTCCACGGTCTCCTCCTACGCGAAGGCGGGCCCCACTCACATCGCCTACCAGGTGGTTGGCCGGGGCCCGGTGGACGTGGTGATGGTCCAGGGCTGGACGCTCTCCATGCAATCGCTCTGGGATGAGCCCTGCGCCAGCCGCTTCCTGCGCACGCTGGCCGAGTCGTGCCGCTTGATCCTGTTCGACAAGCGCGGCACCGGCCTCTCCGACCGAGTCAAGGATCTGCCGGGCCTGGCCCAGCGCATGGAGGACCTGAGCGCCGTGCTCGACGCCGTGGGCTCCAAGAGCGCGTTCGTCGTCGGGGTCTCCGAAGGGGCGCCCATGTCGATCCTGTACGCGGCCAGTCACCCGGAGCGCGTGCGCGGGCTCGCGCTGCTGGGAGGCTTCGCGCGGATGAAGCGGGATGCGACGCAGCCCTTCGGGTGGACCGACTCCGATGCCAAGCGGTTGGAGGAGTACATTCGCGGCCGCTGGGGAGAGGGCGCGAGCCTCGCCGCGGCGGTGGCGTCGCACGCCGAAGAGCCCTCCGTGCGCGAGTGGGCGGCGCGTGCCGAGCAGATCGGGGGCAGCCCCGGCGCCGCCCTCGAGCTCTGGCGCATGAACCAGGACATCGACGTCCGCGACGTCCTCCCCGTGTTGGACACACCAACCCTGGTGGTCCATGCGAAAGACGATCCGGTGATCGACGTCCAGCACGGACGCCAGCTGGGCGAGGACATCGCGGGGGCCGAGTACTGCGAGCTGGAAGGCCGCAACCACGTCCCCTTCTACCCGCCGCTCTGCGATCCCATCCTCTCGGCCCTCGGACGCTGGGTCTCGGAGGCCCGTCCGCCGCGCAACGCCGAGCGGGTCCTGGCCACCTGTCTGCTGGGCGACTGGCCCGCCGATACCGATGGCGACGTGGACCGCGCCCTCCACCAACGCGTGGCGGCGCACCGCGGCCGCTTGGCGAAGCACGCGAGCGGTAGCTGGTGCGCCGTCTTCGACGGTCCGGCGCTGGCCATCCGCTGCGCGCTGGCCATCCAACACGCCCTGGTCGAGCGCCGCGTGCGTTGCGTCCTGCACTGCAGCGAGCTCGAATGCTCCACGCGCCCCTCCGGCGACGGCACCGAACCGACCCTGTACATCGACGGCCCGGGTGCGCGCTTCGCGGAGCGAATGCTGGCCTCCGCCGCCCCGGGCGAGGTCGTCGTCTCTCGGACGCTGCGCGAGCTGGTGACCGGATCGGGCCTCGCCTTCGAGCCGCACCCTCGCAGCGCGGCGGACGGCGAAGCCGAGCCCCAACCCCTGTTCCGGGCCCGCTTGGCGTAAGACACGGAAAACCGTGGAGCTGGGGCCGGTTTTCGCCCCAGTGCGGGCGTTCCTCCAGACCGCGGACAGACCGACCGATGCAACGTCGTGTGGCACGCGGCGCCACGCCGGAGGGTGTAGGGTCGCGGCCTGTCGTCGGAGGTTGCGCATGGCCACGGCTGCGGAGAGACCCGATGCCGGAGCGGCCGGGAAACCGGCGCCGCTGGCTCCCGGGCCCCGCTACGCCACGCCGTTTCCGTTTCTGCGCCGGATGCGGGCGGACTCGCTGGGGTTCCTGGCGGAGCTCCAGCGCGAGTTCGGGGACGTGGTCTGCGTGCGATTGGGGCCGCTGCGGACGCTGCTGCTCAGCCGGCCGGAGCACGTGCACCACGTGATGGTCACTCACCACCGCCGCTACGAGAAGGGCGACCTCTTCGCCAAGCTCAAGCCGGTGGCCGGCGACGGCCTGCTCTTCAGCGAGGGCGAGAAGTGGCGGCGCGAGCGACGCTGGGTGGGACCCGTCTTCCAGCGCTCCACCGTGCAGAACGGGGTGCCGACGATGGGGCGGCTGATGCACGAGGTGCTGGACGGCTGGGAGCGCCGGCACGCGGGCGGCCAGACCTTCGACCTGATGCCCGAGCTCTCGCGGCTGGCGCTCGACATGGTGTGTCGCGCGCTGTTCGGGGCCGAGCCGCCCGGTGCGTCCTTTCACGATCGCATCGATGAGGG
>JAKSBN010000073.1 GCA_022361175.1 Pseudomonadota bacterium
CATCCGCATCCCCGTGCACATGATCGAGACGATTAACAAGCTGGTGCGGGCCCAGCGCTACCTGGTGCAGATGCTCGGCCGCGAGCCCACGCCCGAGGAGCTGTCGCTGAAGATGGAGCTGCCCGTCGACAAGGTGCGCATGGTGCTCAAGATCGCCAAGGAGCCCATCAGCCTGGAGACGCCGGTGGGCGAGGACGACGACAGCCACCTGGGAGACTTCATCGAGGACAAGAACGCCCTCGACCCCCAGGACGCCATGATCGACTCCAACCTGGCCGACCAGACCCGGCGCGTCCTCTCCACCCTGGCCCCGCGCGAAGAGCGGGTGCTGAAGATGCGCTTCGGCATCGGCGAGCGCGCCAACCACACCCTGGAAGAGGTGGGCCAGGACTTCGAGGTCACCCGTGAGCGCATCCGCCAGATCGAGGCCAAGGCCCTGCGCAAGCTGCGGCACCCGAGTCGGAGTCGGATGCTCAAGTCCTTCGTAGAAAATTAGTTTGTAGGGCGGCCGCCGAGCCATCGGCGCTGGCGGCGTTGGGCTTCGCTCGCCGTAGGGGACTACGGCTTCGCTTGCCCGCCTTGCCGGCGCCGCGTCTCGACGGCCGCTCGGGACGGGGTTGCTGTGCGGGTGGGCGCGTGCCGGAGCTAGGTGTGTGGCTCGTGCGGGGGGACTAGTCGCCCGAGCGGATGTCGACGGGGGCGCCGGGCTCGAGGAAGAGGGAGGAGAAGCGGGCTTCGCAGCCGGGGCCGAGGGGCGACTGGACGCTGAGCCCGACTTGAAGCGCGGGAGAGGCCGGGGCGCGGGCGTAGCGCACGAGGTTCCAGGGGCTTCTTTCCCGGCGCCAGTGGCAGGCGATGCCCGGCCCCGTTCGCAGCACGCGCAAGCCCACCGAGTCGGCAGCCACGACCGGTCCGTTGGCATCGTCCGACCAGGGAGTGGAGACCACCGAGACGATGGTCGGGTCGTGCGGGGGCGCCAGCTCGTGCGCGAGCTTGACCCACCAGTCGTCGCCGGCGCGCAGCATCAGACACGCGGCGTCGAACGTCTTCGCCAGGGCGGCCGCCACCTCGGCCCCGAACACGAAATCGCCCTCCGGCACGGCGAACCAAACGACCGGCGCCGACGCCGCCTCGTACTCGCCCTTGGGATCCTTGAACGTGTCGGTCCCCGCGCCCGCCTGCAGCACCAGCGCTTCCCCATCCATGTGCGCCTCGGTGAACTCATTCGACCAAGCCACCGCCCTCCCGACGCCCCGCAGCGTCAGCTCCGCCATGAAGCTCTCCAGTTCCGATCCACCGCCACGGCCGAAGCTAACGACCACACGCTGCGCGCGCATCACCGGAGTTGGGTCCGGACGCCGAGACGCGGCGCTGGCAAGGCGGGCAAGCGAAGTCGTAGCAGCGCTACGGCGAGTGAAGCCCAACGCCGCCAGCGTCGATGGCTCGGCCCCCGGACCGGGGTGGTAGAATTGTGGAGCAACAACCCCCGAGGTTCTCATGATCGATCTGCACTACTGGCCGACGCCGAATGGGAAGAAAGTGACGATCTTGCTCGAGGAGTGCGAAATTCCGTACAAGCTCTTGCCGTGCTCGATCGGCCAGGGCGACCAGTTCAAGGATTCGTTCCTGGCGATCAGTCCCAACAACCGCATGCCCGCCATGGTGGACCACGCGCCGGCCGACGGCGGCGAGCCCCTCGCGCTCTTCGAGTCGGGCGCCATCATGCTGTACATCGCCGAGAAGGCCGGACGCTTCTATCCCGAGGATGTGCGCGGCCGCCACGAGGTGAACCAATGGCTCATCTGGCAGATGGCGAACCAGGGCCCCAAGCTGGGCGAGTGCGGCCACTTCCGGCGCTTGAAGGATTCCCAGGGCGACCAGTCGTACGCCGTGCGTCGCTTTACGGACGAGGCCAACCGCCTGTACGGCGTGCTCAACAACCGGCTCTACGACCGCCGCTACCTGGCCGGCGACGAGTACACCATCGCCGACATGATCTCCTACCCCTGGTGCGTCGGCTGGGAGAACCAGGGCCAGCAGATCGACGACTTCCCGTACTTCAAGCGTTGGTTCACCGAGCTGTCCGAGCGCCCCGCGCTGAAGCGCGGCATGGAAGCGGGATCCGAGCTCTCGGTGGACTACGGCAGCCTCTCGCCCGAGGAAATCGAGCGGCTCCGCAAGCTTCTCTACAACCAGCGCGCGCGCCCGGCGCCGGAGGGCGGACTGCTCTAGGCTGCCGGCATGAGACGACGTCTACTGTCCGCGGGGCTGTCTGTGGTGCTGGCCGCGGGTCTCTGCCCGTTGGCGGGTGCCTCGGCGGTCGCCGAGGAAGAGGCCGCGCCCGCGCCGGTCGAGTGGCGCCGCATCGAGCCCGGCGGCGAGACGGGTTGCGGCGACGGCTCGCCCTACGCCTTCTTCTGGCGCGAGGGCGCATCCGACCGGCTGCTGATCTTTCTCCAGGGCGGTGGGGCTTGTTGGTCCGCGGCCACCTGCGGGCTGACGGGCGCCCCCACCTACGACCCGAACGTCCAGGAGAGCGACTCGCCCGCGGTCTCGGGGCGCGGGATCCTCGATCTGTCGCGTCCCGAGAACCCGCTGGCCGAGTACAGCGCCGTCTTCCTGCCCTACTGCTCGGGCGACGTTCACCTGGGGCAGGCGGACCGGACGTATCCCGTCGTGGGCGAGGGGGGCGTGGTGGCCAACCTCTCCGTGGCGCACCGCGGCGCCGCCAACGGCCGCGCCGTCCTCGAGTGGACGTACGCCCACTTCCCCGACGTCGAGCGCGTCTTCGTGGCCGGCCACAGCGCGGGTGGTCTGGCGGCGCCCGTGTACGCGGCCTGGGTGGCGCACCACTACGGACGGCGCGCCCAGGTCACGCAGCTCTCGGACGGATCCGGGGCGCTGCGCGCGGCGGCCGTGCCCGACCTGATGCAGACCTGGGGGGTCGACCGCGTGGTGGCCGACACGCCCGGCTTCGGCGACATCCCGCCCGAGGCCCTCGACTTCGAAGCGCTCTTCGCGGGCGCGGCCCGCGGGCTGTCCGAGCGGACCTGGGCCCAGGTGAACCGATCCGACGACCTGGTGCAGATCTTCTTCCCGAGCCTGTTGGGGCGCCAGGCCGTGCGCGCCCTGGAGCTCTTCGCGGAGGGCCAGCGCCGCATCCGCGCCGAGGTGCCCGAGTTCCGCGCCTTCACCGCGCCGGGCCGCGACCACCACACCCTCACTTCCGACGAGTTCTACACGCTGATCGTGGACGGCGTGCGGCTGCGCGAATGGGTGGGCCAGGTGGCGACGGGTGAACCGGTGTCCGACGTCCTCTGCAAACGCTGCCGGCGACCCCGGCCCGTGGCCGCCCCACCTCCTCCGCCGCCCTGAGCTTCGCCGTGCCCGTGAACTTTTCCCGTTCCCCTCTTCCTGCCCGTACTTGCATCGCGCAAGCAGGGACGGCGAGGGGAGCGAAGGCGAGATCAAGCGCAGCCCACCCCCTCTTGACGAAGCCTCCCCGGTAGAAACGTTCTCCGCCCCCCAAGCGAGCCATTCGCC
>JAKSBN010000414.1 GCA_022361175.1 Pseudomonadota bacterium
CCAGCAGTTGTTGCGGAAGTACTCGATGGGCTCCTTCGTGCACTCGGGCGTCTCCAGCCAGCCGGCCAGCTCCACGTGCTCCTCGATGCGGTGGAGCCAGAAGGGCAGCCAGCCGCAGCCGGCCTCCATGTAGGCCACGCGCAGCTTCGGGAAGCGTTCGTAGACGCCGTTCACGATCATGGCCAGCATGGCCATCTGCGCCTCCATGGGGTGCACGCAGCTGTGCCACTCCACGAAGCTCGAGAACCGGTCCGCGCCCGCGGAGGGGCCGACGAGGCCCATGAACTCGTGGGTCGCGAACGAGCAGTCCAGATCCTGCAGCACCTCCCACAGCGGGTCGAAGTAGCGGTCGCCCAGGGTGCGGTGGTTGAAGGGGTTGGGGCGCGCCCAGAAGCAGCGGATGCCCAGGTTCTCGTAGGCGTAGCGGACCTCCTCGACGGCGCGCTTCATGTCGGAGAGCGGCACCGGGCCCGCCGCCAGGACGCGACCTCCGGACGTCTCGCGCATCTCTTCGGCCCAGCGGTTGTAGGCCCGGGCCATGGCGGCCTGCAGGTCCGGGTCGATGCCGTCGATCCACATGTCGTAGCCGGGGCCGTAGAGGACCATCAGGTCGACGCCCTCCACCTTCATGCTCTCGGCCACGCTGGCGCCGTCGAAGCCCTTGTTCACCACCTCGCCGTACTTGGCCACCATGGCCTCGGTGGTCCAGCGCACCGCTTCCTGCTGGCGCCCGTACAGCGTCTTGTGGCTCTGGGTGTAGCGGCCGTCGACGGTGGCCGGGCGGAAGCGGTCCATGCCCGGAAAGGGCTGCTGCCAGGACACGCGGTGCTGGTAGGGGGCGTCGAGAAAACGCTCCCACAGGTCCTTGGGCTCGACCACGTGGGCGTCCGCGTCGAAGACTTTGAAGCCGTTGCGCATGGGGATCTCCTGTTGTCGGCTCGGAGTGAGAGCTTGGCTCTCACTCGCTCCGGGTGTCTTCGAGCCAGTCGGGCAGCTCGATGGGGGGATTGGGGAGCTTCTTGGCCTTCTTCTCGGCCAAGAGCTCCAGGAAGCCTTCCGGGTCGGCGGCCCACGAGCGCGGGTCGCCCATCATCACCTCGAACAGCACGACGCCTTCGGGTCCGGCCACGAAGGGGCCGAAGGCGGCGCCCTTTTCCAGCGTGATGTGCATGCCGGGGGTGCACACGACGTCACCGCACGTCATTTCGCCTTCGATGACGAAGACCACGTGGTCGCTGTTGTGGCCGTGCTTGTGGACCATCATGCCCGGGTCCCACTTGGCGTACAGGGTCAGCAGGTTCGGCGTGAATTCGAGCCACTTCTCGTAGACGCAGGCGCGCCGGCCCTCGATCTCCAGGGCGCGGACGGCCTGCCATTTCTCCTGGTCGGCGTGGCGGAACTTGACTTCGGGCATGGCTCTTCTCCACTCAACGCGGGCGGTCGCCCACCAGGGTGACCCGGTGCATGACGCGCCGCTCGGTGTAGTCGGGGACCGCGTAGTGCTGCACCAGGCGGTTGTCCCAGAAGGCGACGGAGTGCGTGTCCCAGCGAAAGCGGCACTGGAAGGTCGGGTCGCGCACGTGGTCGATCAGGAGACGCAGCAGCGCCTCGTTCTCCCGGTCCGACAACCCCACCAGCCGCGTGGTGGAGTTGCCGTTCACGAACAGCACCTTGCGGCCGGTGACCGGATGCGTCCGGACCACCGGGTGCACCACGGGCGGCCACTTGGCCTGCACTTCGGCCAGGTTGGCCTCGCTGTGGCCGGCCGCGATGGCCTTGGCGAGGGGCTTGGTGATGTCGTGGACCGCCGAGAGCCCCTCCACCAGCCGGCGCAGCGGCTCCGACAGCGCGTCGTAGGCCGCGCCCATGTGGGCGAAGCAGGTATCGCCGCCCTGGCGCGGCAGCTGCACGGCCTTCAGGATCGAGCCCATGGGAGGCTCGGCCATGAAGGTGTTGTCGCTGTGCCACTCGTCCGCCCCTTCGCCCTTGGGCGAGACCTGGTCGAGCACGACCACCTCGGGATCGTCGCCGTACTTGGGCGCGAAGGGCGGGATGCTGATCTCGCCCAGCTGGCGGGCGAAGGCCACCTGCTCGTCCACGCTGATGTCCTGGTCGCGGAAGAAGAGGACGCCGTGTTCGAGGAGCGCGCTTTCGAGGGCGGCGCGGATCTCCGGAGCCAGGGGCTTCCCCAGGTCGACGCCGCTCACTTGGGCGCCCACGGCGGGGGTGACGGGCTCCACGCGAAGTTCGTTCATCGAAGCCTCCGGATCACTTCTTCGCCGAAGCGCGCCACGGCTTCACAGTAACCGGCGCGGCTGGGCGAGGGGATGCCGACGCTCACCCACGTGACGCCCACTCCGGCCAGGGCCTCCAGCTGCTGGCAGAAATCGTCGACGTCCAGGTCGGCCGCTTCGTTCATGCCGCGGCCGAAGGGCACGAAGTTGACGTCCAGGGGGCCGCGGCCCGCGTCGGCCGCGGCGCTCTGGAGCGCGTCGACGCGCTCGCCCAGCTCGGCCACGGATTCGAGGGCGGAGGTCCGGGTGCGAGCGGTGTAGGCCGCCGGCAGCGGGAACGGGCTCCAGCCCTCGGCGTGAAGGGCGGCGCGCCGCAGGGCGCGCTTCGAGTTGCCTCCGACCCAGATCGGCGGATGCGGCTCTTGCACCGGTCGCGGCCGCATGGTGTTGCCCGCCACTTCGAAGCCGCGGCCCGAGAGCTTGACGCTCTCCCCGCGCCAGGCCTGCTTCATGGCCCCGATGGCCTCGTCGGTGACGTCGTTGCGGTGCTCGAAGTCGCCGCCGAGGGCCGCGTACTCGCCTTCCAGGTAGCCGGCCGCCACGCCCACGATGGTGCGGCCGCCCGACAACACGTCGAGACTCGCCACGGCCTTGGCCGTGAGGAACGGGCTGCGGTAGGGCAGCACCAGGATGTTGGTGTGGAGGCGCAGCCGCTCGGTCGCCACCGCCGCGGCCGAGAGCGCCACGAACGGATCGAGGGCGTGATGGCCGCCGCTCTCGAGCCAGGCGTCGGGCGGGAAGGGGTGCTCCGTCACGTAGGCGGCGTCGAAGCCGGCCGCCTCGACGCATCGGGCCATCTCGCCGATGGCCGCGCCGGTGGCGAACTCGGCGCCCTGCTCGACGCGATCCGTGGGAAGCTGCGCGGAGAAACGCACTACGCGGGCGCTCCTGCGTCACTCGGCAGCTCCAAGGCGAACAGACGCGCCGCGCTGGAGGCGAAGACCCGGGCCTTGTTCTCGTCGCTCAGGTCGTCGCGCTCCGCCAGCAGCCGAACGGAGTCGGGGAAGTCGCAGTCCCAGTGGCAGTAGTCGGAGGAGTAACAGATGACGTCGGGGCTCACCTGCTCGAGCACGTAGGGGACCATGGTCTCCGTGGGCTCCATCGTCAGGAAGCCGTGGGCCGCGAAGACTTCCGAGGGCGGGCGATCCAGGTCGGGCGCCTGCTCGGGCATCATCTCCCAGTGCTCGTCCAGGCGCTCCAGCCAGAAGGGGAGCCAGCCGACGCCCGCCTCCATGAACCCGACCCGCAGCTTCGGGAAGCGCGGCAGGATGCCGCCCACGGTGAAGTTGTAGACGGCCTGCATGGCGCCCAGCGGATGGGTGATGGCGTGGACGCCGAGGCGGGTGGGGAAGCGCTCGATGCCGAAGGGCACCTGTCCCGGTGCCTGGCCGCCGCCGTGGGTGCAGACGGCGACGCCGTGCCGTTCGGCCGTCTCCCACACGACGTCGAAGGCGCGGTCGTCCAGGTTGCGCTGTTGGATGTGGGTGGCGGTGACCATGCCCACGAAGCCGTGCTCGGTGACGCAGCGGTCCAGCTCCTCGGCGGCGCGCTCCGGGTCGATCATGGGCAGCTTGGCCACCAGCTTGATGCGATCCGGCGCGTGGCTCGCGTACTCGGCGCGGGCGTCGTTCAAGGTGCGGCACAGGGCGGCGGCGAACGCGGGATCTCCCAGCGCCCACTCTTCCCCGGAGCCGGGCGGGAACAGCACGGCCACGTCGATGCCCTCGAGATCCATGTCCTCGAGGCGCTTGGCCGGGTCGGTCATTCCCGCCCGCAGTTCGCCGTCGAACTCGAGCTCGTCGTCGACGGCCGCGCCGACGCCCCCGTCCTCGAAGTTGGCGCGCTGCCCGGCGCCCGGAACGGTCTTGTACTTCTCCCGCATCGAGGCGACGTAGTCGCGCATCTGCGGCATGAAGCGGCTCTCGATGCGCCGGCGCCAGCCGCGCGGTTCGCCGCCGTGCCCGTCCGCGTCGATCACGTAGTGGCCGTATCTTCCCATGGTGTTCTCCTGCTGGCCCTACGCGTTCGCCGCGAAGGGGCGCAGCACTTGGCCCGGAAGAGCGCGGGTGAGCTTGCCGTCCCGCACGATGGGGGCACCGTTCACGATCGTGGCGCCGATGCCCTTGGGCAGGGCGCAGAAGCGTCCCTCGCCTCCCGGCAGGTCGTGGACCATGCGCTTGGTGCCGGGCCCGATCTGCTGGGGGTCGAAGATCATGATGTCCGCCGCCTGGCCAGGCAGCAGGGTTCCGCGGCCCGACAGTCCGGCCACCGCCGCCGGAACCTGGGTGAGCTGGCGGATCCCCTCCTCGAGACTCCACTCGCCGCGGTCCAGCACCCAGTAGCGGAGGAAGAAGCTCGACCAGTCGCTGCCGTCGTCCCGATCCAGGTGCGCGCCGCCGTCCGAGATGCCCATCAGCATGGACGGGTGCTTCATGCTCTCGCGCACCGCGCGCTCCCACTCCGGCGTGCGGTTCTGCCAGCGGAAGCGGGTGCCGAGATCTTCGGCCAGCGCCAGGTCCAGCATGGCGTCCGCCGGAGCAACCTCCCGCTCGGCGGCGATCTCGGCAATGGAGCGGCCCACGTAGGCCTCGTGCTCGGGCCGCCGCACCTCCTCCACGAAGGTGACGTGCCACTGGGGCGGCGGCAGCGTCGAGCCGGCCTTCGGATCCCGGTTGGGCGACTCGACGGCGCCGCGCATGCGGTCGCGATAGGCCGGATCGCGCAGGCGCTCGAGCTTCTCGCGGTGAGGCAGGTCCATGAGCGCCGCCCAGCTGGGGACGCCCGCGTACAGTGGACAACCGGCCGCCAGGTCGATCGGCCGATCGAAAGGATGGGTGCGCAAGATCGAGAACACGGCCGCGCCCTGTGCGGCCGCCGAATCGAGGAACTCCCGGGCGTGGTCCCAGCCGGCCGTGGGAGCATCGACCTTGTCGCGGCCGCCGATGCCCTGGAGCACGATGGGGACGCGGGCCGCGCGGCCCAGCCGGATCAGCAGGGCCTCGTCCTCGGCGTTGACGCCCCCGATCACGCTCTCGGGCAGATAGGCGACGCTGCCGGCGCCGGCGCGGCCGGCGGTTTCGACCAGCGCCTCGAGCTCTTCCCGGCTTCCGAAGCGGCTCGGGATGGGGCGGTCGTCGCCGTCCACCTGGGTGGGGACGTCCGACGACGAGAAGCCGGCCGCTCCCGCCGCGATGGCTCCCTGCACCAGCGCGCACATCTCCGCCAGTTCCTCGGCGGTGGCCTCCCGTTCCGATCCCGCGACACCCATGACGTGGCGTCGTACGGCCGAGTGCCCGACGTAGCAGGCGAGATTGACGCCCAGCTGGCCGCGGCGAGCGGCCAGGTACTCCGGGAAGGACTGAAACTCCCACCGGACGCCTTCCAGGGCCGCGGGCGACATGCCCTCGACCTTGGCGAACAGGGCCTTGGTGTAGGGGCGGGCGGCTTCGTGGGTGGGGGCGATGGAGAAGCCACAGTTGCCCGCCAGGACCGTGGTGACGCCGTGGTAGCAGGAGGAGGTGGCGTAGGGGTCGAAGGTGAGCTGGGGATCGTAGTGGGTGTGGAGGTCGATGATGCCGGGAGCCACGATCTGCCCCTCGGCGTCGATCACCTGGGCGTCTCCGATCCCGCCCGAGAGATGGCCGACGGCGGCGATGCGTCCCGCCGCGATCCCCACGTCCGCGCGGCGGCGCGCCAGGCCGGTGCCGTCCACGACGGTGCCGCCGCGAATCACCAGGTCGAAGCTCACGACGACTCCTCCGCACTCGCCCAGCGTTCGAAGGCCTCCAAGACCTGCGCGAGGCCCTGGTCGGCCGTGCGCAGGCTCTTTCTGCCGAGCGGCGCGAAGACGTCGTCGCTGGCGGTCAGAAAGGCGTTGAAGATGCGCTCCTGCACCGCGAGTCCGGACTTCGTGAGCCGCACCAGCGAGCCCCGGCGATCGTCGGGATCGGGTGCGCGCTTCACGAATCCGCGGTCCTCGAGGCGCTTCAACATCTTCGTGATGCCGCCCGACGACCGCTGCAGACGGCTCGTCAGGAGGGTCGGCGACAGCTGGTAGGGCGACCCCGCGCGTCGGAGCGCGGCCAACACGCCGTAGTCGCCGGGCGTCAGCTCGAAAGGCTCCAGCACCTCGTGCTGAAAGGCGTCGATCAGGATGGAGAGTCGGGCCAGGCGCACCATGGGCGGCAGCGCCGAGACGTCCAGGTGCGGGTACTCCCGACCCCAGGCCGCGTAGAGATCATCGATCCAGGACATCGCGCCTCCCTGGAGATCCAGCCTACGATCCATTTACCTTTCGCGCAAGATTCTTCTGCGAAAGGCACCCGAAACCCGGAATGCGGTGCCCGAACGGCCATTTGGCGCTCGCTCGGGTTCCTCGGATTCCGCGAGTTCTCGCCGGTTCTTGCACGGGTCGCGCGTGTAGGCTGCGATTCGCGGTGCACACGGATCGGGGTGGACGCGGCGAGGTAGACTACGGGTATGGGAAGGAGGGGTTCGCATGCGCTCGTGGTCACTGGCGTACTTCGTGTTGGTTCTCGGATGGTCCGGTGTCGCGACGGGGCAGACGACGCCGAGTCCCATCGTCTTCGATTCGAACTTCGATTCGCTGACCTCATCGGAGACCGCGATCTGGGAGCTCGTCAGCTGGGCGCCCTCACCCCTGTGCGTGCTCTACCCCGACGAGTCCGGCGGCGAGCCCTGTGGGCAGTCTTCGAGCGAGAGCCACGACGACATCAACCCGGACCCGGGGCCGGAGCACTCCTTCTTCGCTCAGGACCGGGTGTTCAACCCGAGGAGCAACTCGCAGGGAGCCTGTCTCGCCGGCCCGGTCGAGCAGTTTCGACTCGGCGGCACGCACCTGGTGCCGGGCTACGCCTATGACCCCTCGCAGAGCGGCGCGATCGAGAGCGTCTCCGCGCGCTTCTTCTTCCGCTACGTGGGCGCGAGCCTGGCCAGTGGCGCCGACCAGTTGAGCGCTCACTTGATCGCGCGCCAAGGCGGCAGTCTCTACATCTCGAACGCGAGCGCGACGGGAAACGTCGGAGGAGGCTGGGTTGCCTTCAGTCCCGATGGGGGTTCCAGTCTCCACACGCTGGCGGCGTCCGATTTCAGCCGGGTGGTGACCGCGGACCTGAGCACCGCGGTCGCGGAGGGGCCTGACTTCACGAGCTCGGGGGGACCGATCCAGTTCGGCTTCGTCGCGAATCTCCACTGGGACGGCAGCTTCAAGTTCCTCGAGTGCATTCAGTTCCGCACTTTCGTTTTCGACGAGGTGGAGGTGATCGCGAACGCCTTCGACGACGATGGAGACGGGGTTGCGAACGGTCTGGACAACTGCCTCGACGTTCCCAACGCCGACCAGAGGGATCCCGAGATGGACGGATACGGGGCCATCTGTGACGCCGACTTCGTCGGTCCCGGCTCGGTTCCGCCGGGTGACGGTGTCGTCGGCGGGCCGGACTTCCTCGCCCTGAGCGGGGCGTTCGGCTGTGAAACTGGGGACGCCTGTTACGACCCGGACATCGACATGGACGGCGATGGGACGATTGGGGGGCCCGAGTTCTTGAAGATGTCCGGTGCGTTTGGTTTCCCCCCCGGGCCCTCGGGTCTGGCTTGCGCGGGTACCGTGCCCTGCCCGTAGCCCCGGCGCCGATTCCGGGGCCTGGGTGATCGGCGGTTGCGACCGGATCCGCTAGGGTCTCGTCTCGGACCGACATGTGCTGCTCGTTTCGACGAATTCCTCGGATTCGTCGGTCTCGTCGAGTGGGAGTGGGGATGGGCAATGGCGCGACGGAGCAAGGCCTCCTTCGAAAAGCGGGCGCGCGAAAAGAAGAAGGCCGAGAAAGCGGCCCAGAAGCGGGAGGCTCGCTCGCAGCGGGCTGACGAGGCACGCGAGGGAGACTCGGCGGTGGCGACGGCCGAGGATCTCGCGGGCTACGGCGTCGCCACGGACGAGCCCACCGAAGCCGACGAGGCGTCCGACGACTCCGAGCCAGGTGCCAGCCCGTCCCCGAGCGGGGGGTTGGCAGGCCGGGGCGGAACGAGCTAAACCCCCGCCATCAGTACGGGTCGTGTCCACGGACGCGACGCACCGATGCGGCAAACAACAGGACCTCTCGCTCCCCCGATCGAGGTCGCGCCGCCACAATCCAGTCTTTCCCTTTCCTGTTGTCTGGGTCAGAGCCAAGAGCCGTGCGGCACCGCACCGGTGCGCGCGGCGGAGAACTGATTTGTCCAGTGCACAACCGCAGCCCCGACCGGGCGGCGGCTCTGGCGACCGCGGCTTCGACCGCTTTCGCCTCCATCCTTCCCTCATCCGTCGCCTCCGGGAGGCGGACTTTCGCGAACCCCGGCCGATTCAGGCGGAGACGATTCCCGCTGGTCTCGAGGGCCGCGACGTCTTGGGGCTGGCCCAGACCGGTACCGGCAAGACGGCGGCCTTCGCGCTGCCCATCCTGCAGCGGCTGATCGAGGAGCCGGGCCCCGGTCCGCTCGTCCTGGTGCTGGCGCCCACGCGTGAGTTGGCCGTCCAGATCGACGCCGAGTTTCGCATGCTCGCGGAGCGGACGAAGATCCGGACCGCAACGGTGTTCGGCGGAACTCCCGCGCGCCCCCAGGTCCAGGCCCTGCGCCGGCGGCCACAGATCGTGGTCGGCTGCCCGGGCCGGGTGCTCGATCTGCTGCAGCAGCGCCAGCTCGATCTGTCCGAGATCGAGACCTTGGTCCTCGATGAAGCGGACCACATGTTCGACATGGGCTTTCTGCCCGACATCCAAAAGATCGTGGCGGCGCTGCCGCGCGACCGACAGAACCTGCTCTTCTCGGCCACGATGCCCAAGGCGATTCGGCAGCTGGCCGACCGGATGCTCTTCGAGCCCCACGTGGTTGAGCTGGCGCCTTCGGCTCCGGCGGAGCGGATCGATCACGCCCTGTACCCGATCGCAGAGCGGAGCAAGCGCGCCCTCCTCGATCGCATCCTCGCTGAGGAAGACTGTGGTACGGCCATCGTCTTTACCCGGACCAAGCATCGGGCGAAGCGCCTCGGGCTGCAGCTCGCCAAGCAGGGCGTCCGGGCGGTGTCGCTGCAGGGCAACATGTCCCAGCCCCAGCGAGACCGCGCCATGAGGGGCTTTCGCGGGGGACGGTTCGACGTCTTGGTGGCCACCGACATCGCGGCGCGGGGCCTCGACGTGGCGGGCATCGACTATGTGATCAACTTCGACCCGCCGAACACGCCCGAGACCTACACGCATCGCATCGGGCGCACGGGTCGTTCCGAGGCGAACGGCAAGGCGTGCACCTTCGTCACTCGGGAAGACGCGGCCTGGGTGCGGGAGACCGAGCGCATGTTGGGGGCTCCCATTCCGCAGCGCACCTTGCCGGGCTTCGAGCCGGAGAACCTGCGCTCGGGGTCCCGCCGAGATCGCCCCAAGTCGGGGACGAGCCGATCGCGTCGGCCGCGGTCCGGCTCCGAGGGTTCCGATGGCTCCGGCGCCCGCCGCCGCCGGCCGCGCCGTGGCGGTTCCAGTGGCACGGCGTCCCGGGGGCGCTCGGGCACACGCTCGCGTCCCCGCCGAGGGCGCTGACGTTCCGTCCGATGGTTCGACGGGCTCGTCGGCGCAGGTCCGGCCACGATCGCGTTCTACGCCGCGTGCATGGGGATTCGCGAGGACGCGCTCAGCCGGTGAAGGCCGTGCGTGCGAACATCCGGATGGCGAGGTAGGAGGGCGGCACCAGTACGGCGAGCACGAGGACCATCGTGAGGACGGACGCCATGCGCTCCGTGGCCGCCTCCTCTTCTTCGTCTTCGCTCTCGCCGAGGCTCAGCAGGTCGCCGAGGCCCCGCAGTCGGTCTCCGTCCGAGGAGTCCGGAGCGAAGAGTGTCTGGATGGCCTGGCTCGCCGCCTCTCGGTTCTCTCGCGACTGGAGCGTGCCCTCGTCCAAGTCGACGGCGTAGTCGGGGACGGGAGCTCGGTCCGCCGCGGCGGGGGCGGGCGTCGCCGGGACCTCCTCGGCCGGGGCGGCGGGCGCCTCGGCATCTTCCTCCGAAGCGCCGTCCTCCTCTGAAGCGAAGAAGAGACCCACGAAGGAGCCCAGCAGCTCCCGACCGACGAGGGGGACGACCAGCACCGCCAGGCCGGCCACGGCGTAGTCGAGGGAGCTCGGCAGCGGAGCGTTCCAGCCCGCCAGGATGAACGCCAGCGAGCCGAACACCACCAGATGGTGGAGGCCCCGCTGGAGCGACGTCGTCGACTCGGTGTGGTGCTCGATCCAGTAGAACGCCCACAGGATCAGGAGCCCCAGAACGTTGAGCCATCCATACCAGGGGACGTTCAGCATGCCTCAGCCCTCGGACAGAAAGCCCCGCTCGACGAGCGTCTGGTAGGCGGCGACGGGCAGGCACAGTCCCTCGAAGCAGTCCTCGTTGTCGAGCGGAACGATCTTGCGGTCGGTTCGGTTCTCGAGGTGCTTCGTCAGCTGGTGGACGAAGTTCTCGCTGAGGCAGTCCCCGGACTGGCTGAAGCGCCACTCGACCGGCTGGCCGCCATCGCTGAACTTCACGACCCACTGGTCCCGTTCCTCGTCGAAGGACGAGGTGCACCCGCTGGGTCGCCAGGCGCCGCCGCTCGCCGCCGCGAAGTGCTCCACCAGGCCCGCGTGGTCGTCGTCGTTGCAGTAGTCTTCGAACATGAAGTAGACGGAGTGCGCGGACAGGAGCATGCCGACCATGGTCTGTTGATCCATCACGTACTCGCCGTCCGAGAAGTACTCGATGACTTCCGCGATCTTGTCTTCTTCGTCTTCGATCGTCACGCCGGGGGTCGCCCGCAGCACGGCGAGCACCTGGTTCAGCCGCTCCTGCGACTCGCGGCGATTCTCGCCGCGCTGTTCCTCGCTGACCGGCTCCTCGTCCTCGTAGTCGCCGTCTTCCATCTCGGCCCGGACCATCTCCATGAGGAGAGCCCCGCCCGCGTCCTTGCCGAGCTTCTCCATCATGGCTTTCAGCGCTTGCTCGTTGCCGCCGAGCATCTCCAGGAGTGCGGCGCGCTCCCGGCGGTGCTGCACGGTGTACTTGACGAGCGCAAGGGCGGCGGTGGCCGCGCCCGCGATGACCGCCGTACGGATGTTGGTGAACATCCCCACGGTGAACCATGCGACGACGCCGAAGACCAGCGTCTTGAAGACGATGCTGCCCGCGTCGTTGCGGCGCCACAGGAAGAAGATCTTGAGGAGGCCTTTGAACATGTCGAATCCGCCTTGGGTTGAGGGGTGTCGGGATTCCGGCCCAGGGCGTCGCCCCGCCAAGGCACGGCATCGGCTGCCGCCGCCCGCGTCCTGAGCCGAATCGCGTTGGCCGACTCGGGGGCTTGCCGAGGGGGAGGGGGCTCCGCGTGTCGCATCGGCAGCTGGGGGATTCCACGGGATTGCGCAGAACGGGCCCGGACTCCTCAGGAACGCTGAGAGAATTGACGCAGCCGAGCCGCTGGGGGCGGGGCGCACGTTGATTGATGGGGAAACCGAACGCTCCTTCCGGATATTATTCGTGTCGGCCATGGGTCAAGAAGACGTGCCCTATCGAGAGCTTCAGCGACGCTTGGCGGCGCTGGAGCACCGGGAAGCACTGGGCCAGCGACTGTTGCTCTGGTCGCGCAAGCTTCTCGACTGCGACGACGAGCGCTCTTTGATGCATGCGGTCGTGGAAGAGGTCGAGGCCAGCCTGGGCTTCACGTCGGCTTGGCTCTACAGCCTGCCGGGCGACGCGACGGACCAGTGGCGTCTCCTCATGGCGGCCGGCTCTGCGGGCGAGCGAGTCATGCGCGAGGTCCCCGTTCTCGCCGGAGAGACCAGCGACATGATGCTCCAGGAAATTCGGAAGTCCGAGCGGCCCGTGCTGGTCGTGGACGCGCGCACCGACCCGCGCACGGACAAGCGCATCGTCGAGACCATGCAGAACCGCACGATTCTCAACATGTCGCTGCGTCTGATGGACCAGTATCTGGGCGTACTGGGAGCCGGCACGTTCGGCGAAGAGGGGGGTCGCGTCCCGACTCCAGAGCAGCTGGAGTACTTCGAGGCCATGGCGGGCCCGCTGGTGGTTGCGCTCGGTCGGATCCAGTTCGCGCGCGAGCGCGCTCGCAACGAGGCGGAGAAGGCGGAGCTGCAGCGCCGCTTCCTGGAAGCGCAGAAGTCCGAGAGCCTCGCCTTGATGGCGGGCGGCGTGGCGCACGACTTCAACAACCTGTTGACGGGCGTGCTGGGCAATGCCGCCCTGGCCCGAGAGCAAGTTGGCGAGACCGATGAGATCGCGACGCTCTTGGCCGCCATCGAGACCTCCGCCAGCCGCGCGGCGGATCTGGCCCAGCAGATGTTGACGTACTCCGGACGCGCCGAGTCAGAGAGACAGTCCTGCGACCTGGAGGCCGTCGTCCGGGAGATGCGCTCGCTCCTGGGGGCGTCGATCCCGAAGGGTGTCCGCCTCGAGATCGAGAGCGCGGGCGACTCGCACTTCGTTCACGCCGACCCCACCCAGATGCGTCAGATGGTGATGAACCTCATCACGAACGGCGCCCAAGCCATCGGCGACGCGCCGGGCGAGGTGCGGGTGCGGGTGGCGCGGGAAGTCTCCGAGGGCAACGAGCTGGTGGTGCTGGAGGTTCGGGACACCGGCTGTGGCATGGACGAGGCGACTCGCGAACGGCTCTTCGACCCCTTCTTCACGACCAAGGAAGACGGCCGTGGCTTGGGGCTGGCGGCGGTGCTCGGGATCGTCCGAAGCCATGGCGGCAGGATCACCATCGAGAGCGAGCTGGGGCGGGGATCGCTGTTCAAGGTCACGCTGCACGCGACCGAAGCGCGAACGCCGGCTCGCCCGAGCCGCGCGCCGAGTCCGGGCGCGAACGCGTCCGCCGAAGCCGGCGGTCGGGTGCTCGTCATCGACGACGAAGAGGCGGTGAGGAGCCTGGCGCGTCGCAAGCTCGAGCGGGTGGGCTTCGAGGTGGAGGAAGCGGCCGACGGCGCTGCGGGCTTGGCTCTCTTCGAGAGCCGTCCCCGGGACTTTCGTCTCGTCGTTCTGGATCTGACGATGCCCGAGGTGAACGGCGTCGAGGTCTACGAACGGATTCGCGCGATCGCCCAGGAGGTTCCGATCTTGTTGTCGTCGGGCTTCAGCGACCGTCACCTGCCGGCGGCGCTGGCCGCCGATCCCAAGGTCCGGATGCTGCCGAAGCCGTACCGTCCAACCGACCTCGCGGACGCCGTGTCCTCACTGTTGGGCACCGGCACCTGACAGCGCCGCGATCGGCGGGCACTACTTCCGGCGGACGAGCGCCAGTACGGCCGCCGCACTGGCGCGCCGCCCGTCTTCTGCGGTTTCGCTCGGGTCGAAGAGGCCGAGCAGCAGGTTGCCGTGCAGCATTGAGAGGATGCCCCGGGCGACGGCGTTCGGGTCCTGGTCCGTGGGCAGGAGATCGCGTAGCGGCTCCGCCAGCGCTCGAGCGTAGCGGTGGTGCAGCTTCATCAGGGCGTCTACGACCTCTGTGCGCAGGACCGGCGACTCGACCGTCCAGCCCAGGAAGCCCATCACGATCTCGTGGTGTCGATGGACGAAGTCCAAGTACGATGCCACGCGCTGTTCGAGCTGCTTCTCGGGACTCAGGTGCTGCAGGTCGCGGTCCACCGACTCGCGAAAGGGCACCAGCAGCAGGGCGAACGCCTCGCGAAACAGACCCGTCTTGTCGCCGAAATGCCAGAACACGGTGGCGCGGCTCACGCCCGCGCCCTTGGCCACGTCGGCGATCGTCGTGCGTTCGTAGCCCCGCGCCACGAAGAGCCGAGCCGCCGACTCGAGGATTCGCTTCTGGGTTGCCGCCTTGCCCCGATGAGGGGTCGCCCCCTCGGCCCTCGGACCGGATTTGCGCGTCATGACTCGAGTCCCCCCCTCGGTTGGTCCCGATGTTCTAGGGCGACGGCGGGTGTGCCAAGGGCCAGCGCTGACCGGATCGCGGGTTTCGGTCAGCCGCTCTCCAATCGCTCGGCGCCTCGCATGTTCGCCGCTTTGCCGCACGTCGTCCACCGCGATCGCGCGGCGGCGACCTGACGGGATGCGCTGGCCGTCAATACACGAAGGGCAGCATGCGAAAGCGCGCGAGGGCGCAGTAGCGCTCCCAGGTGTCACCGTACTTTTCCCGACAGCGCCGGTCGTCGCGCGCGGCGCGATGGACCAGCAGCGCCAACAACCAGAGGGGCAGGGCATAGGGCACCCAGGAGGCGAGCCCGGCGCACAAAGAGATGGAGAGATAGACCAGGATCTCTCCCGTGTAGTTGAGCTTGCGTCCGTAGCGCCACCAGCCCGAAACCAACAAACGTCCGTCCACGGCGCGCGCCGGCCGGCCCCAGATACGCGCTTCGGGGCTCTTGCGGTAGCGGTGCTTCTGCCAGTTCGACTCGCGAAAGATCCAGTGACCCACGACGTGGAGCCCCACCAGTCCCACCAGCGCGGGGGTGGCCATGGCCGCCGGCTCGGTGGCGATCCACCAACCCGCAATCGAGTAGAAGAACGGGACGAAGACGAGATCGCCCCACACCAGCATGAAGCCGAAGTTCTCCGCCAGGATGTCCCACGTGGAGAGCATGAACTCTTCCCGCAGATAGTGCGTGAAGAGGTAGCCCCACCAGAACGCCTGAAAGAGCCACATCTGCGGCGTGAGCCGGCCCAGGGTCTCGAACTGCCAGTGTCCGAAGGCGACCACCAGAAGCCAGAGCCCGATCAGGGAGGGTTGGTAGGCGAAGAGTTTGGCGTCCAGGGGGCCCAACGAGGGGTTGAGCTCGGGTCCGAACCAGACGTCGCGCCACCAGCGGTCGCGCTTCACCCGCCGTCCCGCGAGGGTGAGCTGGGCCGTCCAGAGGAGGGCCACGGCGTTGGCGACCACCAGCAGCGCGGGGAAGTCCACCAGCGCGGCAGAGAGGCGCACGCCGAACACGCGATCGCCGATCACCACCAGCGCCGTGGTGAGGAGGAACACCCAGAGCCCGTTCAGCTTGTACTCGCGGCGGGTTCCGTCGGCCAGGGGCTGCCCGAGCCGGCGCTTGCCGGGCAACAGGGCAGAGGCGAGGAACACGTAGACCAGGAAGCCGAGCACCATGGCGCTGGCGCGCAGCAGGGAAGCGGAGTCGAGCGGGGCGAACTCGATGGCGGCCACGGGGTCTGGGTACCGGATGCGGCGTGGTTCCACGAGCGTCCGCGGCGCATCGGGCTTCGCTTTCGCTGACCCGATCGGCTTCTTGGGTCCGATCCGCGGGCGTGGGCCTCGCGCGCTCCGCGTTGGCCGCGTCATATTGCGCCGGCATGAGCAACGGAGCGCCGACACTCGTGACCGGGGCCGGGGGGCACCTGGGGGCCAACCTGATACGCCACCTGCTGCGGCACGGCGAGCCCGTGCGCGCGCTGCTCGGGCCGGGCGACGATCCCGGCAGCGTCGACGGCCTGGACGTCGAATGGCGCCGCGCGGATCTGCGACAGCCGGAATCGCTCCGCGACGCCTTGTCCGGCGTTCGCCGGGTCTACCACACGGCGGCGAAGGTCTCGACGATCTACGGCAACGCCGCCCACCGGCGCGAGATCTTCCAGTGCAACGTGCTGGGCACGAAGCACCTGCTCGCGAGTGCCCGCGCGGCGGGTGTCGAGCGCGTGGTGGTGACCGGTTCGTTCAGCGCCGTCGGCTACGACAAGGCGAACCCGTCGGCGGCCAGCGACGGTTCGATTCCCTTCGATCCCTTCGAGCACGCCATGCCCTACGAGCGGTCGAAAGTGGGGGTGGAACACGAGTGCCTGAAGGCCGTGGCTGCCGGTCAGGACGTCTCGATCGCGACCTCCTGCGCGATCCTGGGCGGCAACGACTTCGTGCCGTCTCGCATGGGCCGGACGCTCTGCGACTACGCCAACGGGCGCCTGCGCGCCTACGTGGACGGCGGCTTCGAGTTCGTGGCCGCTCGGGACATCGCCGAGGGACACCGCCTGGTCATGGAGAAGGGCCGCACGGGCGAGCGCTACATCTTCAGTACCGCGTTCGCGACCCTGGACGAGATTCTCGGCCACTTCGAGTCCGCGAGCGGGGTGCCGCGGCGTCAGCGGCGGCTTCCCGCGCCGCTTTTCGCGGCGCTGGCGGGAGTGACGAGCCCGGTGCTGAGCCGGCTGCTCCCCCGACACCCCCAGCGGTTGACGCCCGGCGCCATTCGGCTGTTGCGGCTTCGCCGCCACGCGGACGTCTCGAAGTCCGAGCGGGAGCTCGGCTATCGCCCCACTTCCATCGCGGCGGCCATCGAGGAAGCCTACGCTTTCTTCTACGAGCGAGGCGCCATCGTGAACCCCGCGGCGCGGGCGCCCAAGGCGCCGGTGCCGGTCTTGGACCGCGCTACGGCCTGACGCGGAGAGCCGGAGGCAGCAATGGGATTCGTCTTTGATCCGGAGACCCTGGGTGAAATCGTACGCGGTGTGGTCGGCCAGCCCATGCCGCGGCTCTTGCCGCAGCTGACGGAAGAGTTGGAGCGCGCCTACCCCGGGCACATCCGCCGCCCGGACGAGTGGGTTTTCAACAACGCGGGGGGTGCCATGGGCGCCATGACCATCCTCCACGCGTCCCTCACCGAGTACGTGATCCTGTTCGGCACGCCCATCGGCACCGAGGGCCACAGCGGGCGCTTCTGGGCGGAGGACTTCTTCTACATTCTGGAGGGCGAGCAGTGGGCCTACGAGCCCGGCGAGCTGGTCCGCCAAGTGTACAAGCCGGGAGACATGCACCGCTTGCCCCGCGGCCGAGCGCAGGGCTACCGCATCCCCGAGCACTGCTGGGCGCTCGAATACGCCCGCGGCGCCATCCCGCTGATGCTGCCCTTCGGTTTCGCCGACACGTTCACCAGTACGCTGGACTTCCCGACGCTGTGGCGCACGCTGCGGATCTACGGCGCCTCGGTGCTGCGAGAGCTGAGCCAGGGCAAGGTCTAGGCGTCGGCCTCGACTTTCGCTGATCGCGAGGGCTGTGTGGGTCTGATTCGGGCGCGAGCCGCGTAGCACGGTCGCGGGTGCGCGCTCATACTCGACCGCGAATGGACGCACACGCCCGCTCCACGTCGCACCCGCCCCGTTTCCGCGAAGCCAAGAACCTCCGGCAGCGTTGCCGCGCGGCGGGCATGGACCCGGACTACTGGTATCCCGCCGTGCTGGAGAAGGACATGAAGCGCGGCCAGGTCCGGGAGATCGTCTTTCAGGGCCGCTCCATCGCGGTCTTCCGGGGCGAGGACGGCGAGCCGCGGGCGGTGGACAACCGCTGCGCCCACCGCCAGCTGAAGCTCTCGAGCGGTTCGGTGGAAGGCTGCCAGCTGGTCTGCCCGTACCACGGCTGGGCCTACGACGGTTCGGGCCAGCTGGTCCGCGTGGATCACGAGCTCTACGGCCGCAAGCAGCCGCGGCTGCGGATCCCCGCCTTTCCCGTCCAGGTTCGCTACGGGCTCGTCTGGGTCTTTCCGGGCGACCCGGAGCGCGCCGCCGAACGCGCGTTGCCCGAGATTCCCGAGTTGGAGGGGCCGGATCGCTGGGCGTGCGTGCCGATTCACTTCGAATGGCAGGCTCACCACTCGATGGTGATCGACAACGTCAGCGACTTCAGCCACGCTCATCTGCACCGCAAGTACCGCCCCTTCACCGACGCGGTCCTCACCCGCTGTGAAGCCAAGGACGACCGCGTCTACGTGGCGTACGACACGCACGTGGGCGGGGGCCGCATCTCGCAGCACTTCGTGGACCGCAAGCAGGTGGACACCAGCCAGATCGAGCTCTGCTACGAGTACCCGTATCAGTGGTCCGACACCGACGGCCAGATCAAGCACTGGCTCTTCGTCCGGCCCGTCGACGAGCGCACCACCGCGGCGTTCTTCCTCTTCTACTTCAAGTCGTTCAAGGTCCCCGGGTCGCGCGTCCGGATTCCGCGGTCGCTGATGACCCCACTGCTGCACGTTGCCAACCGCTTGATGGTGAAGCCTCTGCTCGGCCAGGACGGTTTCGCCCTCGAGGCGGAACAGGAGGGCTACGAGGCCTGCTGGGACGCCCCGAACCTCGAGCTCAACCCCGCGGTAAGGGCGTTCCAGACGCTGACCGTCCGCAAGTGGGAAGAGCACCTCGAGCGGGCAGAGGCCAGCGCCCAGCGAGAGGGCGCGTGACGAGCGTCGCGACGACCGGTGCCACGCCGCTGCGGAAGCTGCGAGAAGTTCCGAAGCTCGGTGGCGGGCTGCCCGTGCTGGGCCAAGGCCTGGCTTTCGGGAAGAACCCCATGGCCGTGCTGGAACGCGGCTGGCGCGAGCTGGGCGAGGTCTTCGAGTTCGTGTTGGCGGGGCGGCGGACCGTCTTCCTGGCCGGCCCGCGGGCCCACGAGGCCTACTTCCGCGCACCCGAGGACCAGCTCTCGGCGAAGGAGGTCTACCAGTTCACGATCCCCATCTTCGGTCGTAACGTCGCCTACGACGCGCCGCGCGACCTGATGGCGGAGCAGGTGGCGTTTCTGCATCCGGCGCTGCGCGAAGAGCGCATGCGCGGCTACACGCGGGCCATGTGCGACGAACTCGCGCTCTACACCGAGGCTTGGGGCGACACCGGGGAGCTGGAGCTGCCGGACGCCACCAACGAGATGACGGTGAACATCGCCAGCCGCTGCCTGCTGGGCCCCGAGATTCGCGAGCGCCTGCAGAGCGGCTTCGCCGAGCTCTACCACGACCTGCAGGGCGGCATCAACACCATCGGCTTCTTCGCGCCGCGTCTGCCCACGCCCAAGCACCGGCGACGCGATCGGGCGCGCAGGCTGGTTTCGGAGCTGATCGGAGGGATTCTGGAGGAGCGGCGCCGCACGGGCACCCGCTGCGACGACATGCTGCAGACGCTGATGGAGGCGCGCTACCGCGGCGGCCGGCCGGTGCCCGACGACGAGATCGTAGGCATCCTGCTGACGGCGCTGTTCGGCGGCCAGCACACCAGTGCGGTGCTGGCTGCGTGGGTGGGCGTGGAGCTGCTCCAGCACCATTCGATCCTCGATCGGGTGGTCGAGGAGATCCGCCGCGTCTACGCCGATGGCGGCCCCATCACGCTGGCGCGCCTGAAGGAACAGGAAGAGCTGGAGCGAGCCGTGCGCGAGGCCGAGCGTCTCCACCCGCCGCTGACCCTGCTGGTGCGCAAGGTGCTGCGCGACTTCGACGTGGAGGGCTTCCGGATTCCGGCGGGCCGCCTGGCCATGGTCTCTCCGGGGTTCGCGCACCGTCTCCCGCGCGTTTTCGCCGACCCGCACCGCTACGACCCCGACCGCTTCGCCCCGCCGCGCAGCGAAGACAGCCGCCAGCCCTACTCGCTGATCACGTTCGGCGGCGGCAAACACGCCTGCATCGGGATGAACTTCGCCTACGTGCAGATCAAGGCTCTGTGGACCTACGTGCTGGCGAACTACGCGTTGGAGCTGGGCTCGCCGGCACCCGCGCCCGACTACGGGCAGTGGGTGACGGGACCGCAGGCGCCCTGCCGCGCGCGCTACCAGCGGCGGAAGGAGCCGCTGGCGACGTTTTCGGAAGAGTAAGGACCGTCGCGCCCCGCCGAACCGGCGCGGTCGAGACGAAGGGGGGGAGAACGCGTGAGCCTCGACGAATACCACACGCTGCGCAGTGACGCGGCGGGCGAGGGGCTGTCCGAACGGCCCGTCACCTACGCCAACCTGGTCAATCAGTTCTACGAGCTGGTGACGGACTTCTACGAGTACGGCTGGGGACGCTCCTTCCACTTCGCGCCCCGGAAGCAGGGCGAGAGCTTCCCGGAGTCGATCGCGCGCCACGAGCACTACCTGGCCGACGCCCTGCGTCTGGGGCGCGAGTCGCGGGTGCTCGACGCCGGCTGTGGGGTCGGCGGGCCGCTGCTGGAGATCGCCGGCCACACCGGAGCTGCGATCGTGGGCCTGAACAACAGCGCCTACCAGATCCAGAAGGGCGAGCGCTACCTGCGCCGCGCGGGTCTGGCCGACCGCTGCTCCTTTCTGCGCGGCGACTTCATGGACATCCCCGCGCCGGCCGCCACGTTCGACGCGGCCTACGCCATCGAATCCACCTGCCACGCGCCGGACCGCGTCGCCGTGTTTCGCGAGATCCAGCGCCTGCTGCGCCCCGGTGGCGAGTTCGTCGGCTACGAGTGGTGCGTGACGGACCGCTTCGACGCGGGCAATGCGGGCCATCGCCAGATCGTGGCCGACATCGAAGAGGGCAACGCGTTGCCGCCGATCCTGTCGACGGGCGCCGTGTTGGAGTCGCTCCAGAAGGCGGGCTTCGACATCGTCCGCAGCGAGGACCGCGCCCACGATTCGGCACCCGAGACCCCCTGGTACCACTCGCTCTCGGGCAACGACGGCTCGCTGCGCGGCCTGCCGCGCACTCCGTTGGGGCGGAAGGTCACCCGAGCCGCCACCCGCGCGCTGGAAGCGGTGCGCCTGGCACCCCGCGGCACGACCGACGTCAGCGACTTCCTGAACCGGGCGGCCGACGCGCTGGTGGCCGGGGGAGAGACGGGCATCTTCACGCCCATGTTCTTCTTCCACGCCCGCAAGCCGGACGCCTAGCGGCGGGCGTTTCTCCGGCGCCGCCGCAGCAATCTCAAGAGGGCCAGCGCGCCCACCTCGAACCCGAGACCGCAGCCGCGCGGGCGCTCGTTGCGCCACGTCGCCGAGCGGCAGTCGGCGTCTTCGGGAAAGTCGATGGCGCCGTCGCCGTCGTTGTCGATGCCGTCGCTGCACTGCGGGGCGGCCTCCACCGCGCCGACGTCGCACGCCGCCCCGTTCGGCCGCGCCACCCCGCGCTGATCCGTCGCCAGGCAGAGCGTGAGTCCCGCCTCACCGGCGTCGATGGCCGGGCTCCCCGTCTGCGGCAGGTGGGTGGGCGTGGGGCCGCCGTTGTCGGTCAAGGGCCCGAGCTTCGGGGCGATCGGGCTGCCGGGAGTCCCGACCTGGTCGTTGGCGACCGCCGGGAAGCTGCAGTCCGCGTCGTTGCCGATCAGATTGAAGCCGAGGGATTCGATGTCGGCCGCCAGGAGCCTGCAGTCGGGACTTGTGGCGGCCGTGTTGTTGGCGATCAGGGTGTGGTGGAGCTCCAGCTCGACCGGAATCCCGAGCGGGTCGGCCGCTTGGAGCCCACCTGCCGTTCCCCCGTGGTTGTCGACGATGCTCGTGTTGTGCAGGGACACCTGCGTCTGACTCCCGTCGGACACGGCGAAGACGCCACCGGCTGTTGCGCCCACGTTACCCGAGATGGTCGCGTTCGAGACGCGATAGGAGCCCTCGAACCCGAGATTCAATCCGCCGACCCCGAGCGTGCTGTGGTTGTCGTCGAAGGTGGAATCTCGGATGAACATCGGTCTCTCGGTGGAGCCGTAGAGCCCACCGGCTTCCGGCCCGTGGTTTCCGGTGACGCGCGTGCGTTCCAGCGTCACGTCGGAATCGGGCCAGACGGCCAACCCTCCTGCGAAGTCTCCGCGGTTGTCGGCGATCACGCAGTCGAGCACCCAGACCCGGTTCGTGTCGCCGATGGAGAGTCCGCCGATGCGTGGGAATTCCGGGTCCGAGGCGTCGTTGTCTCGGATCTCACAGTGTTGGAGAGTCACGTTGGCCGACGGGCCGGCAATTTGGAGGCCGGTTCCGCGGTTCCGCGCGATGGCCGTGTGGCTGAGATCCAAGTTCACCGAGTCGGTGCGGAAGCCCGTCGCGTCGTTGTCTTCGACGCGACTGTGGGTGACCGCCACCCAGGAGTCCCAGATGTCGACGGCGGTCGCCCCGGCGTTCTCGAACACGCGCACGCCGTCGAGTGTCAGGGAGACCGGGCCGGCGCGAAGCCCGGTTCCGTGAGCAGGCGTCGGGAGGTCTCCGCCCGTCAACGACAGCTGCCGAAGTTCGACTTGGTCTCTGGGGTGGAAGACGACTGGGGAGAGGTCCAAGACCCGGTCGATCCCTTGGGCGTCGATGATCGTGACGGGGGCTCCTTCTCCAACAATCGCGAGATCGCCTTCGACGTCCAGGTCCCCGGTCGCGGCCGCGTCTTCGCCCTGGCCCGCCACAGACAGCGTGTAGGTCCCTGCGGGAAGCAGGATGGTATCCGCGCCGGCCAGGGCGTTGGTTTCCTGCACGGCAGCGCGCAGGGCGCAGTCTCCTGCGGCGGTCGCGCAGACGCCGTCTCCCGGCGCGGCGTCCACCGCGTCGAGGGTCGTGTCCACCGCAAAGATGGCCGCTGCCGCCGGTCCTGCGACTGGCACCAGCAGCAGTCCGGTCGCGATCAATCTCCAGAAGCGCCTGTTGTTTCGCGTCATTTCCTCGTCTGCTCCGCTCCGCACCCCTGCATAGGTGAGTACCGGGCAACTCAGACCCGGTGACAGCTTTCCGTCCAAAACGGACGATTTCTGGCCTCTCCGTCGTGTGTATGGGTTCTGCCTCAGCGGCCTGCCATCCCCCTCCCACGGCAGTGTTGACACGGCCCAGTGTGGTCCAGACCATGGGGAACGGCTCGGAAACCCCCTGCCGTGGCGGGAGATTCGGATGTCGCGGCTCGATCGGGTGCGCGCGGCGCTGTCTGCTCCGACCTTCCCGGAGCTGTCGCAGACGCTGCGCGCCCTCTACGTCCACTACGTGGCGCTCACCCTGATGGCCATCGTCCTGGTGTGGCAGCCAGTGGCGATCCTGTTCACCGAACCCACGGCGGTCGAATGGGCGCTGAATGCGGGGACCTTCGCCGCCTGCGTCGCCTGCCTGGCTCTGGTGCGGCGGGGTCACGTAGCAGTGGCGGGCAGCACCTTGCTGGGCACGGTCTGGGTCGGCCACGCCGTCCTGGTCACCGTGCAGCCCAACATCGTGGGTGCGGACTTCGGAGGCTTCCTGGGCCTGGTGGTGGCTGCCGGACTGCTGGTGGGATCGCGGGCCGCTTTCGTGGTGGCGGCCGCCAGCGCCGGGCTCGGCATCCTGATCGGCAACTGGGCGGGCGATGCCGCGCTGACCCAGACCAACGGGGTGGCGACGATGGCCGGTTGGGCACTCTACTTCGCGGGGACCGCGGGGCTCGTCGGCATCGCCAACTACTGCGTTCGACTCGTGCTCCAGCGGCTCAACACGAGCCAGGAGCGCTTTCGGGCCGTGACGGAGGGCAGCCGGGATCTGGTGGCCGAGCTCGACCAGGACGGGCGGATCGTCTACGCCAGCCCCAACCACGAGCCCGTCATGGGCTATCGCCCGGTCGACCTCAGCGGCCGCCGCGCTTTCGATCTGGTCCACCCCGAGGACCAGCAGCGCCTCTTGGACCGGTTCGCCCGCGGTGAAGAAGCCAATCAACGCCTGTTCCGCTTTCGCCACGCCGGCGGCTCGTGGCGCTGGATCGAGACCAACAGCCACACCTTCCAGACGGCGGAAGGGGCCCCGCGCACGATCACCGTGTCCCGCGACGTGACGGAGCGTCGCCAGCTGGAGGAGCGGCTGCATCAGTCCCAGCGCCTCGAGTCCGTGGGTCGCCTGGCCGGTGGCATGGCCCACGACTTCAACAACCTGCTGACGGTGATCCGCGGCTACGTGGAGATGCTCCGGAACGAGAGCGATCGCGACGAACTGCGCGAGGTGGCCGAAGCCTCCGAGTCGGGTACGGAGCTCATCCGACAGCTGCTGGCGTTCAGCCGCCAGCAGCCGGTGCGGCCCCGGGTGGTGGACGTCGGCGACATCGTGCGCGGGCTCGAGGGGATGCTGCAGCGCCTGATCGGAGAGACCACCGCCATCCAGCTGGATCTCACGCCGGAGCCCACCTGCGTGAAGAGCGATCCCTTCCAGATCGAGCAGGTGCTGGTGAACCTGGTCGTCAACGCCCGCGACGCGCTGCCGAACGGCGGCGAAATCCTGGTCTCGACGCGGAACCGAGGTCCCGAGGGCGAGAGCGGAGACTCGGTGCTGTTGGAGGTGCGCGACAACGGCGAGGGGATGGACGAAGAGACGGTGACCCAGATCTTCGATCCCTTCTTCACCACCAAGGCCGAGGGGATGGGCACGGGCTTGGGGCTGTCCACCGTTCACGGCATCGTGACCCAGAACGACGGCTCGATCGAAGTGGAGACCAAGCGCGGCGAGGGGACGGTGTTTCGCATTCGCCTGCCCCGTACCCACGAGACGGTTCGCGCTCCCACCCAGGCGGCCAAGTCGGCCACGACACCCGCTGCGGACGAGGTCACCGTCCTGGTCGTGGAGGACAACGCGGCGGTCCGGCGCTTCGTGCGGCGCAGCCTGGAAGAGGGCGGGTATCGGGTCCTGGAGGCCGTGGACGGGAGCGAAGCGCTGCAGTTGGCGATGCAACGCGGTCGCGTCATCGACCTGCTGCTGACCGATCTCGTGATGCCGGGAATGACCGGGGCCGAGCTCCACGAGCGGCTCCAGGCGGCATACCCCAAAATGGGGACGCTCTTCATGTCCGGCTACCTGAAGGGCGACGACCGCGCGTTGCAGGCGCTGCCGACGAGGCACCCGATGCTGAGCAAGCCCTTTACGGGTGACGAGCTCTTGCTCGAACTGCAGCGCATCCGGTCGCGGCGCGAGCTGCGTTCGCGCCGCTGAAACGGCCTCGCCGGCGTCCAGCCGAGCGGTGCCGACGGCGCGAGCGTCATGCGGGGCAAGCCGAGCGCCCGTGCCCGATGCGCTGCCGCGGCACCGAGTGGCTCCCGGTCGCTGGTCAAGCGCAGGACTTTACGCTAGGGAACCCGTGGGCTCGTCTTCCGTAAAGCGCTTTACAGACACAGTCGCCCCAGTCGGGTATTCCGGCTCGCATGGACGGACTGAATCCCACAGCTCGCTGGGCGGTGGCGGCCATCGCCGCGGCGACGCTTCTGCACGCCGGTCCTTCGAGTGCGCAAGGCCTGCCATACGAGACCCTCGAGTCGCTGCGGCCGGTGCTCGTCCCCGAGGATCCCGACAACGACACGTTGCTGCTGCAACGGGCCGCTGCGCGTCCCGCGCGCATCCTCGACGGCGAGGGCAACACCTACTTCGTGTCGGACACGATCCACGTCGCGGACGACGTGCTGCTGAAGAACGCCGTGCTCCGCTACACGCTCCACGAGAGTCTGGCCATCCGCGTGATCAGCAAGCTGGGCCCCCTCGCGACGGCTACCTCTCGAGGCCGCGGCCTGGAGCTCAACAACGTCACCATCGCCATGGCGGACTTGCCGTCCGGAGACAAGACGCAGGTGGGGTCGATCGAGGACTCGGCGGCCGTCTGGATCGCCAATGTGGACGGCGTACGGCTCGAGGACGTCGAAGTCGCGGGTGAGCTCAAGGGAACCGGCATTCGGATCGTCGAATCGACGGAGGTTGACGTCATCCGGCCCCACGTCCACCACATGCGCTATTTCGCCGCGTCGGCACCCGCGACGGAGCAGCTGGTGGGTGTCTGGGTGTCGGGTGGCGCCGACGTCTGGATCCACCTGCCGCGGATCCACAACTTGACGGGCAAGATCCTCGCAACCGACACGGACGAGCCGTTTCAGACGGACGGCATCACGGTGTCGGGCGTGCAGGGGCTGCAGATCACGGAGCCGCGCATCTCTTTCGTGGGTGAAGGCATCGACCTCACGGGATCCGAGGCGGTCGTCGGCTTTTCGGTGACCGACGGTGTGATCACGGATGCGGATTCCTATTGCTACAAGTTCGCCAACCACACCCGCGATGGCGACGTGCAGCGCAACCAGGCCATTCGCTGCGGCTATGCCGGTTTCGTCGTGGCGGGCCCAGACGCCGCGCCTCCGGGCCCCTCCGACATCCGGTTCTTCGACA
>JAKSBN010000291.1 GCA_022361175.1 Pseudomonadota bacterium
CCGGTCGCGGTGGGGCGAGCGCTGGATCGTGTCGACCAGGTCCTGGGGCCGCGCCAGGCCGGTCGGCTCGATCAGCAGCCGGTCGGGCCCGGTCTCGAGCGTGGCCCCCAGCGCGTCGACGAAGCCCTCGGGCGCCGTGCAGCAGACGCAGCCGCCGGGGATGTTCGTGATGGCGAACGGCGCGTCGCCCGAGGATGCGAGCGTGGCCTCGTCGAGCGACGCCTCGCCGAAGTCGTTCACGATGACGGCGACGTTCTCGTCCCCACGCTGCGCGAGCTGGTCGCGGATCAGCGTGGTCTTTCCCGTGCCGAGGAAGCCGCCGATGATGTGGACGGGGATCATGGGAGGCGCGGATTATCCTGGAATCCGCGAACTTCCGCGACCAGTTCCATGAAGATCCTCAACGCCGAGATCGAGACGAGCGCCGCCGGGCGGGCCGGCTGGCCCGAGGAGGGGCCGCCCGAGGTGGCCTTCATGGGCCGCTCGAACGTCGGCAAGTCGAGCCTGCTGAACCGCCTCGTCGGCCGGAAGGCCCTGGCCCGCACGAGCGGCACGCCGGGCAAGACGCGCCTGCTGCACTTCTTCCGCATCGAGCGGCCGGGGGGCGTGGTGCGCTTCGTCGATCTGCCCGGCTACGGCTACGCCAAGGTCTCGCAGGCGGAGCGCGCCCGCTGGCGCGGGATGATCGAGGCGTACCTGGGCGGCCGCCCGACCCTGCGCGCCGCGATCCTGCTCCAGGACGCGCGCCGCGATCCGACCGAGGACGAGGTGCTCCTGCTCCAGTGGCTGGCCGAGCGCCGCGTGCCGGCGCCGGTGGCCGTGACGAAGCTCGACAAGCTGAAGGCCCGCGAGAAGGTGCGGCGCCTGCGCGCCATCGAGGAGGCGCTGCCGGTCCAGGCCGACTGGCTCGTCCCGACCTCCGCGAAGACGGGCGCCGGCATCGACCGGCTCTGGGAGGTGATCGATCGCCTGGTTGCGGGCACCCCCTCCGAAGGAACCTGAGGGTGTCTGCGCAACCCCCGGCCGCTCAGCGTGTTCTGGGCGGGGTCCTTCTCCACCCGGAGGCCCGTGACGCTTCCCGCGTTCGGGGACTCCGTCCCCCCGGAAGTGCCGCGCGCGCAACACGCGACGGCGCCGGCGACGAACGGCTCGTGTAGCCTGCCGCCCTGGGCGCAGGGAGCTGGACGCTCGGGAAGCGATGAAGCGGGTGCGACAGCGCGACAGCCTCCACGGCACGGCGAGCGGCCAGGTGTCGCTCCCGGCATCGCTGCGCGAGCGCTTCGGTCTGACCGTACGCGAGGCCGCGTGTGCGGCCCTGCTCGCCCGGGGTGTGTCGGCCGCCGAGGTGGCCCGGCGGCTCGAGATCTCCGGGTCCACGACCGCCAAGCACCTCGGCGCCTTGCGGCGGAAGCTCGGGGTGGGCACCACGGCCGAGGCGGCCGTGACGCTCGCCCGGCTCACGCCGCCGGAGTGGGCCGAGCCCCCGCCGCCCGCGAGCACGCGTTACCCGCCGGCCTCGCCCGCCCTCACGCCCGGCGCACGCGACTTCGCCCACCGACTCGCGGCAGCCGGCTCGCTGCGCCGGATCCTGGAGATGCTGGTGGACCACCTCGCCCCCCTGCAGGTCGGCGGGCTCCTCTATGCATTCCTTCCGCTCGGCGTGGCCAGCCTGCGCAGCCGCGACTTCATCGAATGCAACGTGGGGCCCGAGAGCGTCGTGCGCGCCCAGGAGCAGACCGGTGGCGCTGCGGAGAGTCCCCTCGCCAGGGACCTCTACGTCGATCCCGAGCGCGTCCTCTTCATCGACGGCGCCGCCCCCCGCGACGTGGGCCCCCGCCTCGTCCATGCGCCCCTGCTCCGCGCGCTGCTCGAAGCGGGCTTCCGCTACGGCATCACGCTCGGTGCCCCGTTCGGACCGGGCTTCGTGGCGGTGTCGGCGCTCATCACGGCAGAGGCGCCGCCCGACCTGGCCGACCGCCGCGAGGAGGTCGCCGAGGAGATCCGCAGCGGCCTGCTCCTGGCCCAGAGTGCGGCCTTCTCGTTCGGGGCGCTGGCGGCCAGCGCGGGCCTGACCCTTCGCGAGCGCGATGCGCTCTCGCTGCTCGCCCAGGGCCGCACCGCCCGGAGCGCGGCCGCAGAGCTCGGGATCGGCGAGCGGGCGATGGGACAGCTCGTCCAGGCCGCGCGCCGCAAGCTGCGCGCCGGGACGACCCACGAGGCCCTGTGCAAGGCCATGGCGCTCAACGCCCTCGTCTTCCTCTGAGCGGCCCCGGTCCGCCCGTGTGATGGCTGCCGAAACGCGAAGGGAAGCGGCACGAAGCGCCCATGGGCCGGCGGCCCGCCCCGTGCCACGGTCGTCGACAGGGAAGGGCCGCTGGAGGCTGGCTCGATGCGCTCTCTCCTTCCCGTTTCCCTCTTCGCTCCGCTGCACCCGATCGCCGGTGCCGGATGGGTGACCCGCTCCCGGGGCCTGCGGGTCTCCTGCTGGCGAGCTGCCGGTCTCGCCCTCGTCCTGTGCGTGGGGTCCACGGCGGCCGCGTCCGGGGCCAGGATCTACGTCCTGGGCTCGGGCCACAGCGGGATCAATGCGGCGGTGGCCGGGCTGATCGCCGCGGGACACGACGTGACCCAGGCGGGCCCCCTGGCCGACTACGCGGGGTACGACCAGCTCTGGGACCTGCGCTACCCGACGGCCCTCTCGACCGACGACCGCAGCGCGATGGACGCCTTCCTCCAGGCGGGCGGCAGCATCCTCCTGTCGGGAGACAACAGCACGTTCGACGTCCGCAACCAGTCCATCAACGCGTACCTGTCGGCCTCGGGGCTCGGGGCGGTAGCCCTCGTCGCCAACGCCACCGGGGCGTCGACCCAGGAGTTCACCGCGGCGGGTGCGGCGTTGAATGCGCCGAACGGCCTGGCGAACCTGAACCTGTTCTTCGC
>JAKSBN010000405.1 GCA_022361175.1 Pseudomonadota bacterium
CAGGCAACCGACGGCGGGAGACGCGTCTAGTGCCGCTGGGCGCGGCGGCCCACTGCTACCGCCCAAGCCAGGCCCGAAGCGCCCAAGAGCAGGCCAATCGCGCCGACCAGAACCCCTACCCAGTGGTTCAGGCCGAGGATTCCCGCCGACGCGAAGACGGCATCGGCTTCCGACGCCGGTATTCCAGTGAGTGGACAGAGGAAAGAGACAAGGCGCCCTGCCCCGTAGACGACAGCCCCGGCCAAGAGCATCGCGTAGGCGGCCTTCCGCCGTGCCCACCACCAGTAGGAAGCGGCGACCAGCACCGTGAAGAACGTTGCGACCGACGCGAAGAAGAGTGCGTTGTCGGCAAACTGTGCCATGCCTGCTCCCTGTTCACGACCGAACTGTCGGCGGCACGACCGCCGCGGGCCTCCCGTACCCGCTGGGTGAGCTCCCGTGGGCTGGACGCTCCCGGCGAGAAGGAGCCGGTCTAGGTGTCGAGCGGCTCCAGGCTGCTCGATGCGTAGCGCAGCACATAGGGAATCTGGGAGGGTGGGCCAGCGGGGAACTCGTCGCCGAAAAAGGCGATGTAGCAGTCCTCGCCGTCAATCTCCGGGTCTACCAGGAATGTACGACCACGCCGACCTCGCCAGTCGTCAGCAGCTTGACTTGGGTACCGGGCTTCAAGTCGTCCCCCCATTGCGAACGACCAGAGGCTACCCCCACCGCTTTTCTCTGTCAGCTGTAAGCTCTCTCCGCCGCTTCGTCACTGCTCGGACCTCTCCGCTGCTGGGCCTTCCGGATCCCCAGGCGGGCTCGATTGGAATGCGGCAAGGTGACCGTGGACCAGATCGTGGATCTCTCCCGCGGCTGCACTGGGATGCTGCGCCCGATAGGCCGCAACCTTCCGCATGAGCACGGCGGCTGTTTCCGCGTGCGGGTCGAGGTCGTGGCCGGATAGCAGCGAGGAAACTGGGTCGAGCCACCAGGCGAGGCGAGGGCTGAACATCGAGTGGACGATGATCTGAGTATCGAGGTGGGTCTCGAGCAGGGAGACGGCCAACTCCGAGTCCCCTCTTCGCAGGGCTCGAAGCACCGCGACGGTGTGGACAGCGTCGGCTGGCACGAAGCGCGAGGAATATTGCGGCCCGCCGAGCAGATATCCCAGAGATGCAGAGACATAGGAGCACCCAGCAAGCACCGCGATGCAAGCGATTGCGATACCGACGCGACTCACGACGACCTCCTGCAGCTCGTTGGTCCGTGTACGAATCCTGAGCCGGGAGCACGCTAGCGCCCCCATGGGTGCGCTGCGCACCCGGCGCAATGCCCGAACGCTACCACTAGGCGATCGAGCTGTCGGGCGAGGTCTTCGTCGTCATCGCACCACTGCCGCGGGTGCGAATCGTGCGCTCAATCCCCGGCCGATCGTGCCAGTCGGCACGCTGCCCTCAAGCCGGCGCAGAAATCGCGAATGCACGACTGGTCGGTGGTGAAAGAGAGGGCCACTCGCAGACGCTCGACCTCGAGCGAGATCAGAAGGGCCTGGTTTTGCCCCGAGATGAGATCGGCGGGCTCCCCGCATCGAAGCTCGAACCCCGGGGCCAACTCGTAGTTCCCCCGAAGCGGGGTGACCCGCTGGTCGGAAAGCGGAAGCTCGCACCACGCCCTGAGAGCGGATTCGACCGTCTCCAGTGAATCGACCGGCAAGGGCAGTTCTGATACCGAGATCCGGAAGAGCGCCTCATCGTCGGCTTGCCAGTGCACGCCGTAGAGGTCGACCTCGGCGACCAGACGAACGCCCGAAGCGGCGCGCATGGTGCCGCTCGCGACACCCCTGAGATGTTCCTCCCCCGAGTTCGACCACAGGACGAACTCCACTCCGGCTGCGCGATCCAACGTATTCCCCCTGCTGTATTCCTCCGGCCGACTCCGCGCCCCGCTGCCCAACCCGAGCTGGACCCAAGCGCCGGGTTCCGCGTCGCAAAACTACCGTGGTCGATTCGAACCCGCCGCGGGTTGGCGAACCGGCCTAGCGGAGCCAGTGGGAGGCGAAAGTCTCGACCCATCCCACCTGGTCCGGTGTATCCGGCACGGAGAGGCCGCGGGCCGCAGCGATTCGGGCGAAGGCTTCCGAAACGTCGATACCACCGGCCGCAAGCAGGGTTGCGGCCAGGAGCGAGGCGCGTCCGATACCGGCACGACAGTGGATCGCGAGGCTCCGCGACGCCTCGAGCTGGCCGCCGAGGTTCCGGACGAGTTCCAGCAGGGCCCGGGCGGATTCGGGAACGTCGCGATCGCGGATCGGGAACGAGACGAACTCGATGTTCGCTTCTCGGCAGGCGGCCGCTTCTCGATCGAGGTCCAGTTCGCGCGCTTCCGCGGCTTCGAGGAGCGACACGACGACGTCGACGCCATCGCGTCGAAAGCGCGACAGTTCGTCGACGAGCCAATCGCCGCCGCGCGGGCGTGCCATCGTTGCGATTCGGCCCGGGAATGGGCTCGATATCCAGTAGAGCCTGTCGGACATGAGAGTTGGCCGGGCTCCGAGGTACTTGGCGGTCTCCCGCACCTTGCGGGGCGAAGCACGGGCTAGCTGCGAAGTGAGCGCCTGTTCTTGTGGTAGGTGAGCGCCAGGGCGATGCACCTCGACACCTGCTCCACGGGGATCTCGTCGTCGCGGTGAAAGACGATGCTGCGATTTCCCTCGAACTCGAGGCAGTCCGAGAAGAGCTCCCGGAAAGTCGCGACGAGAGTCGTCTGGCAGTGGAAATGGATCGCGTACTGTTCCGGTGCCGACTTCTTCCAGGCCACGCGAATCGTGCTGCCACTGCCGGTCTGGGATGTCAGGTAGGCCGGCTCACCCCACTTCAGCGTCTCCTCGATCTTCCCCACACCTTCCGTGTCCCGCGCGGTATCGAGAATGAGGGCGCGGATCTGCAGTAGCTTGCGGCGACACTGCGGCGGATAGGTCTTGAAGGCCGCCGCCACCTGAGGATTCCGAACAGCTCTCATCTCGACCTCGGTGCGAATCAAGCAGACCGGTTCAGCGCCACGAGACTAGCGCGAGCAGGTAGACGACGGTTCCGACGTTCACAAGCAGTGCTGCCGCTGGAAGACACTGGGCGCGCAATGCGTGAGCCGGCTTCGAGTAGCTCCAGAGGGCCGCTGCGAGGAAGGCCACGATCAGGGTTACGGGTACCCACGGGTGCACAGAGATGAAGTACTGATCGCTGTAGGGATCGGAGCTGGCGAACCACGGGGACACGGCCTCCACGACCAGAAGGCTCGGGTAGACGAGGGTTGCCAGCACGATGTCCGCGATCCAGATCCACTTCACGAGTCAGTCATCATGGCACAACGGGTTCGGTCGAGACACGACGACGTCCGCATCTTCCTTCTGCCACTCCGGCCATTCGCGCTGGAGGTGCGAATGGTCGAAGGACTCGCCCAGTCGCTCGATCTCATCGGCAGACTGGGCGAGATGGGACGCAATTCGGCGCAGAACGGTCGGCTCCGCCACGATCGTTACCTCGCGCAACTCTGTGGGCGCAGCGGCCGCAGCATCATTCCGCGCGTATCCGAATGCTCTGATCTTCACTCGTGTCGTCAAGGTGGGGCGTGCTCCACTGGTTGCTGCCAGAACCCTACCAAAGCTCGATTGAATCGAACGGCGATCGGGCAGTTGTGACGCTTCGGTCGGCCGCTGTACGTATTCACTCGGCTCGGGAGATTCACAACAGGAGCACGAAGGCGCCGGCCAACACGAGCACGAGCACAGCTGGGACGAAGAGCAGGCCTTCGAGTACAAGGACGAAGTAGTGCCCGCCGCTGCGAAGAGAAGGGTTGCGAATGGTGAGAAGTCCTCGGCGTAGGAAGGCCAGTGTCAAGAGGCTGGCGGATGGGATCAAGAGCAGGACGACGAAAGGCAGCGTCCCTAGGGTGCTGGGCGGTTCGTAGACCCAGGCGAAAGCCGCGAACATCGCGATGCCAATCGGGGCCATTGCATCGGACCAGATGAAAGCCCGATGCACCCGGGTTCGCCCAGGGTCGATCGAACCGAGCTGGCGATCGTCCGCCGCCACGCCTAGCGGCCTGGAGCCTCGAGGCACTGCTTGCCCGCGGCTTGGTCAGAGGAGGTCAGCCCGCCATCGAGGTGAAGCCACAGCGTGCTCCCGTCTGGGGCAAGGCACGCGCGATGGCCCTCTGCCTCGAATTCGCCCGCTGGAATCCGGTCGAAGGCACGGACCCAACCCTGCGATAGCGACCGGCGCTTCACTTCCGGGATGGCCTCCCACCACACGAAGGGAATCTCCGACCGAATCAGCTCGCTCCCGAATTCGTGAGTGGTGACGTAGTCGACAAGGAGACCCGTTACGCCGTCGGGGAAGCGAACCGTGCCGGTTCGCATCGGCACCGTCACGCCGTTTTCCAGCTGGACGCTACGAAACGGTCCGACGTCGGAGATGGCGATCGCGTTGGTGTCGACCGGCGTGCTGGAACAAGTCGTCACAGCGAGAAGGGCGAGTCCGGTCAAGCGCGTGGTTCGCTGCACAACGGACTCCGAGCTCGAAGGCGTCACGGGAGGCGAGCGTCGAAGCATGATGTCGGCAGACTACCAGACCTCGGTAGAACTCGATCGCCTCGCTGCGTCGGCGAGCGGTTCCCACGTGTTTTGGACCCCGCCGGCTCCCCAATTCGCGCTGCACCGCTCAGGGGGCGGGCAGCTCGCCCAGGGAGCTTCGGAACGCCGCTCGCAGACGAGAGTGGGCCTGGTCGCAGACGACGTCGCCATGGGCCACCACGATCTGTTCGATGGGCCACGCGAGGGCGTTCGACAGGGCGCGGACGGCCGCGGCCCGATCGCGGAGCATGAGGGACCGCGTCGTCCGTCCCGGGCCGAAGCCGCTCGGGATGCCGGAGAAGCGCCAGAACAGGCGGTCCACGGCCCTGGGGTAGCGCTCCATGTTGAAGGCGAGATCCGTCAGCACGAGCGTCGCGGTGGGCACGTGAAAGAACAAGACCTCGGAGACGCCATTCACGGGCCCGAGCACCTCGTAGCGAAGAACACCGGACCAAGAATCGGGCGGACGCCCCGCCTCGAGCTCCAGGTGAGTCGCCCACTCCGGCACCCGCTGCCCCAAGCCGGGAGCCGTGAGGATGCTCGCCGTTGGAAAGTGGCGGGCGAACTCGGCGGTGTAGAGGTAGTGGAACGAGTTCGGGACGACGATGTACGCCACGCGCCCGATCGCTTCGATCGCGGCGAGCGAAGCCGGGTCCAAGAGCGCCGGCGGCGAGATGACGGCCAGCGAGTGGTCGCCCAGAAGAACCAGCGTCGTGCGGGAGGGAAGCCGGGCCATCCCGAAGTGCCGGAGCTGCCGATCGAGCACCCAGAGGCCAGGCTCGATCTCCTGGGGAGGTGGCCGATAGTCGGGCACCGGCGACGGCCGGGCTCGTATCAGCAGTCGGTCCATGCGCGAAGGTCTCGGTGCCACTCCCACCACCCAGCCGAAAACCGAGCGCCCCGGACCGCCGTGCGCGATGGCTCGAAGTGCCCTGGCTTCCGTTCGGGAACGCTACCAGAGCCTGATCCGAGCGGAGGTCGTCTCGAGCATCCGCCCTGCGGCTCACCAGTCGAGAGGGCCGCCGCCGGAGAGGATGAGGCCGGATCGTCGCGCCAGTGGCGCTCTAGCCCGCCGCGTCCCCTAGCTCCATCCAGCTCTCCGCGAAGATCTCTAGCGAAGGGACCTTCTCGTGAGGGTTCTCGCCGGCGGCGAAGAGGCGGTGTGGAAAGTCCTGGATGCTATCCTTGAACCCGCGAGCCCCCGCAGCGAAGCCCCAAGGCCGGCACTTCTGTACGACGAAAACCGCGGAGATGGCTCGCCGGATCGTCTCAATCGCCGCGTTTATGGGTTCGCGAAGATCGTCCCCGTCTCGGGCCAGTGCGATGACGACGACTGGGTTGAAGCGAGCGCTGCGGCGGAACGCCCTGCCCGCCTTCTCGTTCGAGATGCTCAAGAACGCGTCGGGGGGTCGGGACTCGCGCTCGCAGACCGTCCAACTCGGAGCCCAGGCCTCGACGCTCCCGAACAGCCAACGATCAGTTCGCTCGCTGTTGTCGTGCAGCCACTTCGCGTGGCCCTTTGGGTTCCAGCCGATGCGACCGAAGCGGACATCGCTCTTGGTCGAGGTGTCCGTCTGATGACTTCGCAGAGCGGCGCGACCGCGTGCTGACGTCATCAAAGGACGCAGGTTCGGCTCGGCGAGGTCCCAAACGGAGCGTGTCCAGAGCGGGTCCACAGCCGGATCGCCCAACAGCACCGTCACGTCATAGGCGCGCTCGTGAAACAGCATCGGGACGGTCGCTCAGCCCGCGTAGTGGCTGCGGCGCTTCACGACCAGTTGGCGGTCGAGCTCGAAGATTCGAAGCTTCTTGTAGCCGGGGGGGGCGTCCTCGTGGGCCTCGCCGCTGGCGTCGGCGAACTTGTGGCCGAGCAGGCGGGTCTCGACAATGCCGAGGTCGGGTCGCTCGGGGTGGTCTCGCTTGGCCAGGATCTCCGTGGCGGCGAAGACCGTGTCGCCCGAAGCCAGGGGCGCGGTGTGGCGGCCGGTGGTGTAGATGAGGTCGCCCAGGGTGTTGTCGCCCACGTCCGGGCACGAGAGGCCGAGGCACAGGGTGAAGGGGATGCCGCCGAAGATGATGAGCTTGCCGCCCACGTACTGCTTCGGGTC
>JAKSBN010000424.1 GCA_022361175.1 Pseudomonadota bacterium
CACCCCCCACCCTATCCCCATGCCGTATACGGCATACCCACAAGGGGGGAGGGAACCCACGGCGAAGCCGCGCTAAAAACCCCCTCCCCCTTGACGGGGGAGGGTCGGGGTGGGGGTGGAGCCGCCGAGCGCGAAGCCGAACTGTTCATTCGGATTTGGTATGACCCATCGCCCGCCTCGTCATCGCGAGCGAAGCGACGCGATCCAGGGCGGCGTGAAGTGTCCTGGATCGCCGCGCCGCCTTTGGCGGCTCGCGATGACGGCGTCGGTGGCTGTGGGGGAGGTCGGTTTGTAAACGGAACGGTATTATTCGGCGGCGATGGCGTGGCCGAGGCGGCGGGCGACCTCGTCGAGCTGCTCCAGCGTCGCGTAGTGGATGCGCACCTCGCCGCCCTGCGCCCCGCGGTCGAGGATCTCCACCTTGAGCCCCAGCGCATGGCCGAGCTCGCGCTCGAAGGCGCGCACGTTGGGATCGGGCGGGGGCGGGGGCGCCTTCTCGCGCGGCGCCCGGCCCGGGCGGGTCAGCTTCTCCACCTGGCGCACGTTCAGGCCCTCGGTGGCGATCTTCTCGGCCAGCAGTGCAGCATCGTCGCGGCCGACGAGGGCGCGGGCATGCCCGGGGCTGAGCCGGCCGTCCTGCAGCAGCGCGTGCACCTCCTTCGGCAGGCCGAGGAGCCGCATGGTGTTGGCGACGTGGCTGCGGCTCTTGCCGATGGAGAGCGCGATCTGCTCCTGGGTGCGGCCCAGGTCGTCGATCAGGTGGCGGTAGGCTTCCGCCTCTTCGAGCGCGGTCAGGTCCTGGCGCTGCAGGTTCTCGATCAGCGCCAGCTCGGAGGACTCGGCATCGCTGACGTCGCGCACCACCACGGGGATGGTGTGCACGCCGGCCTTCTGGGCGGCCCGCCAGCGCCGCTCGCCGGCGACGATCTCGAACATCTGGCCCAGTTCGTCGGCGCGCCGGACCAGGATCGACTGCAAGACTCCGTTGGCGCGGATCGATTCCGCCAGCTCTTCGAGCTCCGGCCCGTCGAAGCGCTGGCGCGGCTGCGCCGGGTTGGGCCGGATGCGCTCGATCGGCACCTCATGCGTGCCGCGGCGGGTCTCGGGCAGGGGATCGGGCCGGCTGCTCTCCTGCAACAGCGCGGAGAGGCCGCGGCCGAGGCCGCGCTTCCTGCCGTCTTCCATCATGGCGCCATCACCCCCGTGTCGCGTTTCAGCATCTCGCTGGCGAGCCGCATGTAGGCCATGCTGCCGGCGCAGCGGTGGTCGTAGAGCAAGGCCGGGATGCCGTGCGAGGGCGCCTCGGAGATGCGCACGTTGCGCGGGATCACGGTCTCGTAGACCTTGTCGCCGAGATGGCCGCGCACGTCGGCGGCCACCTGGCCCGCCAGGTTGTTGCGGCGGTCGAACATGGTCAGCACGATGCCCTCGATCTCCAGGCCCGGGTTGTAGAGCTGGCGCAGCCGCTCGATGGTGCCCATCAGCATGCTCAGGCCCTCGAGCGCGAAGAACTCGCATTGCAAGGGCACCATCACCGAATCCGCCGCGACCAGCGCGTTGATGGTCAACAGGCCGAGCGAGGGCGGGCAGTCGATGAAGACGTAGTCGAAACCCTGCACCGCCGGCTGCAGGGCATCGCGCAGGCGGAAGCTGCGCCGCTCCAAATCGATGAGCTCGATCTCGGCGCCGGCGAGGTCCGCGGTCGAGGGCACGATGAAAAGCCCCGGCACGGCGGCCGACATCATCGCCTGCGACAGCGGCGCGAAGCCCATCAGCAACTCGTAGCTGCCGAGCTCGCGCTCGGCGCGGGAGATGCCGAGGCCGGTGCTGGCGTTGCCCTGCGGGTCGAGGTCGACGATCAGCACCCGCTTGCCGACCGCGGCGACGCCGGTCGCCAGGTTGATGGCGGTGGTGGTCTTGCCGACGCCGCCTTTCTGGTTGGCGACCGCCACCAGGCGCGGTGCCGTCTCGGCCGCCGGTTCCTCAATCGGTTGGTCGGTGATCTGTTCCAGCACGGGACACCTCTTTCAAGTGCAGGATCGTCCCCGTCGGATCGCTGATACTGCGATGACGCTCCACCGTCATTTTCCAACATTTTGCGGCTTCGGTCAATTCACCTTCCACATCTTGTCCCTTCCAGAGCCAAAACTCGGTCTCCGGGGTGGTGATCGGCGCCGCCAGCTCCAGCAATCGCGGCAGCGGCGCCAGCGCCCTGGCGGTGATCGCGGCGGCCGGCGTGCGCAGATCCTCGATGCGCCGTTTCATCACCGTCGCCGGGGCCTCGGTGAGGCGCCGCGCCTCGTTCAAAAAGGTGCATTTGCGCTGATCGCTCTCCACCAGATGCACCTCGCCGAGGCCCATCAGGCTCAAAACCAGGCCCGGGAAGCCGGCACCGCTGCCGAGATCGAGCCAGGGTGCCGGTAAGCGCGGGGTCAGAAGCGCCAGTTGGCCGGAATCCAGCACATGGCGGGTCCAGACTTCGCCGAGCGAGGCCGGCGCCACCAGATTTATCCGCTTCTGCCAGCGCTCCAGCAGCGAAATATGGCGTGTGAGCCGTTCGGAGGTTTCACGTGAAACGCCGAGCGCCTCGA
>JAKSBN010000057.1 GCA_022361175.1 Pseudomonadota bacterium
CACGGCCGAGCTCATCCTCCGAACGCGCGAAGGACGCAAAGGCCGCTGGAACGCGCGGACATGGCCCGCATCCGTCGCATTGGTGTCCCCCGTGAGACCATTCGGGGCAAAGGTCATTCCGGAGCCACGAGTGCTGTGAGGTCACCACGGGAGCGTTCATGGTGTCCGCTCCAGGGGGATTCTCCCGACGTCTTCCGTGATGATGTTCATCGGTTCGTCCACTTGGTACCGCGGCGTCATCGCCTCCCACCAGTAGCACCCGTGCACCCAGTAGTAGAGACACCGCAGGTACCCGCGCACCGCCGGCGAGACGTCGGTGCTGAGGAGTTGTCGCGAGAGCTTCGTGAACGCGTCGAGGTCGTCGTGCAGGATCTGCACGCCCTCGAGGAAGGCCTGGCGCACACTGACCCCACGTGTGCGACAGATCACGGGAATGAGCGAGAAGGTGTCCCCGGACTCCTTCTCATACGAGTACAGGTCGTTGGCGTCGCCAACGAGGCGGTTGCTGAGGTATTTGGCGCGCGTGAGTGGGTCGCTCGCGATGACGGACTCGATCTCCTCGGGGCCCACCGAGACGCTCTTCGGCATTTCGCGGCTACTCAGCAGCCCAGTCTCCAACTCCTGCACGGCGTAGAACATCGGCACAGCGAGCGTGTTGTTCCGCGCTTGAAGGTAGACCTCCAGGCTCGGGTTGTGGCGCGGCTCCAGGCGGTAGGGAAACTCCTGGAGCAGTCCGCCGAAGTACTCGGAGAGCGCTGCCGTGAAGTGCGCCACCCACTTTGGCTCGCCGCAGATCGCGAGTCCGCGCTTCGCCATGTCCATCACCGCGACGTGAAACGCCGTCGTCGGCTTCGGCATCACCCACGTTTCCAGCATGTTCACGAACGTGCCGAGCTCGTCCCTGACCTCCTCAAGGGTGCACAGCTTGGGGTACAGACCGGCTACCGACTTGAAGTGCTCGATGTAGTCGTCGAAGACGAATCCCCAGGCGGCGATGTCCGTCGCCAGCTGGGCGACGTCATACGACCCCTCCTTGAAGGTGAGCGCACCGAGCATCCCACAGCGCACGTGCTTCAGGCGACGAAGGGCCTCGTCGCCGCGCACCATGCCCGTTGCCCGGCACCACTCGATGCACCGCCGCTCCAGGACGGCGTGGTCGGCCCGGGGGACGACGGGATCGATGCGGATCTGGGGCGCAACGGTTCGGACGAACCACAGTTGATCGCGACGAGCGGAAGACGCAGCGGACGTCGCATGCCCTGTAGCCTGCCGCTTTGCCACTTCTGCCCTTTCCTGACTACGTGCGGCTTGATGGTGGAGTCGGTCTCTGGCTGGCTTTTCGTTCCGGGGCTGGAACCCGATCGGTGGCCGTCTGGCGCGGCGGGGTGGGAGCTCACACGGCTCGCAGCATCTTCCCCGGCGCCGCCCCGAGCGGCTCGTCGTCGGCGATGGTCTGGACGCCGTTCACGAAGACGGCGTGGAAGCCGACGCCCGGCTGGAAGAGGCGTGGTGAGTTCCCCGGAAGGTCGTAGCGGACTTCCACGGGTCCGAGTGCGATCCGCTCCGGATCGATGACGCAGACGTCCGCGGCCAGCCCCGGTTCGAGCGCTCCACGATCCGTCAGTCCGTGCATGCGCGCGGGCACCTGGGTCATGCGGTTCACGGCCAGTTCGAGGGCGAGCTCGCCACCGCGAACCACCTCCGCCAACAGGAAGGTGGGATAGCGGTAGTTGGTCACGCTCATCACGTGGGCACCGGAGTCGCCGAGTCCGAGCAGGGTGTAGGGGTCTTCGAGGAACCGCACGGCGCCTTCCCGGCTGCGATTGAAGATGGGGATGTCGATCAGCGTCTTGAGATCGTCGGCGATCACCTGGTCGCAGAGCAGGTCGATGGGATGCACGCCGTCTGCCCGCGCCACGTCGGTGAGGCTCTGCCCCCCGATCTCCGGGCGGGACGGAACGACGGTGAAGGTCCAGTAGTCGAAGTCGGGGTGCAGGGGACTCTTCGGATCGACGTCCAGCACCTTCATGGCGGTGCGGACTTCCGGGTCGGCGAGGCGCTGCTTCTTCTCCGCGTCGGAGAGCGAGAAGAAGCCACGGAGGGCCTCGCCCCAGCCGGGAATCGCCAGCAGGAACCCGCCTTCGTCGAAGCGGAGGAGCAGGGTGATGGGGACGGCCGTGATCTGGGGCGAGACGCTGACGCCGCTCTCGTTGAGCTGCTGGTTGTGGGCGAGCACCTCCTTCCAGACGGTGTCGCCGGGCTCGGCGTAGAAGGGCGTCCACGTGAGTCGCGCATCTGCGGCACGGGTCCAGTCGGCGTACTGCTCTACCTCTTCGATCAGCGCCGTCGCGTCGCGGCCGAACTTCGTCTCGACGTTGATCTGCCAGATGCGCCCCGCGCAGGCCTTTACGAGGCCGGCGATCTCGTCGCCGGAGGCCAGCCGGCTAGGCACCGGCTCTCGGAAGCCGTCGACGTGATTCGGTCCGCGGGACGTGGCGAACCCCACGGCACCGGCGTCGAGGGCGTCGCGTAGCTCGTCGAGCATGCGCGCCATGTCCTCGTCGTTCGCCACTTCCGTGCGTGCGCGGTCCCCCATGGCGAAATAGCGCAGCGCGGAGTGGGGAACGAAGCCGGCGGTGTTGACGCCCAGCGGCTGGCTCGCGATGTGGTCGCGATACTCCCGCCAGCTGCGCCAGCCGAAGGGCACGCCCCTTCTCGTGGATTCATACGGAATCTCCTCCACGACTTCGAGGGAGCGCAGCAGGTACTCGTCGCCCGCTTCGGGGCAGGGTGCGATGCCGAAGCCGCACAGGCCGAAGATCACCGTCGTCACACCGTGCCGGTTCGTCGGCTCCGCTGCGGGATCCCAACACAGCTGCGCGTCGAGATGGGTATGCGGATCGATGAAGCCCGGCGTCACCCACGTCCCACCGGCATCGATCTCGCGCGCCCCACGATCCGCAACGTCGCCCACCGCCGCGATCCGACCTCCGGCGATGGCGAGATCGCCGATACGCGGCGCGGCGCCGCTTCCATCGACGATGAGTCCGTTTCGAATGACGATGTCGTGGGCCATTTCACCCTCTTTGCGCGGCGAGCGCAGCGAACCGATAGGATACTGCAGTTCGCTCTGGGGTGGTCCGGCGCGCCGTTTCCCGAGCGCCTGTCGTTCCGCCTCACTCGTCGGCGTCGAACTCGTAGCGGTAGATCGGGTCCAGCGGATCGTCTTTCGTGTGGCGTGTGACGTCCTCGAGGCGGCCGTCCTCGACGTGGTACACCCAGCCGTGCAGGATTGGGAACTCGCCCTCGTGCCAGCGGCGCTGGACGAACGACGTCTTGGCGAGGTTCACGACCTGCTCGCGGACGTTCACCTCGACGAGTCGGCTCCACCGCTCGTTCTCGTCCTCGATCGCGTCGAGTTCATCGCGGTGGTCGTGGTAGATGTCCTTGATCGTGCGGATCCACTTGTCGATGATCCCGAGCTTCCGGTGACCGAGCGCCGCCTGGACGCCCCCACAGGCCGTGTGGCCGCACACGACGATGTGGTCGACGCGGAGCGTGAGCACGCCGTACTCGAGAACGCTCATGAGATTGAGATCGGAGTGCGTGACGATGTTGGCGATGTTGCGGTGCACGAAGAGGTCACCCGCCTTCGCTCCCGTGATCTCCTCGGGGCCCACGCGGCTGTCGGCACATCCGATCCAAAGGAACGGAGGGTGCTGTCCCGCCACCTGCCGCTTGAAGTACTGGTCGTCGAGCTCGAGCTTGCCCTGAACCCAGGCGGCGTTGTTTTGAAGCAGCGTCTTGTATCGGTCCATCGGCGTCCCCTGCGTGCGAGGCGGGCATGGTGCCACAACCACCGGGCCGCCGCGGCAAATCTGCCGGCCCCGGCGTCGAATGGCCGCGGAGGGCGCGATCGTACGCTCGCCACTTCGAGCTCGGGATCGCGTCGTGGCGCCGATCGCGTGGCAGCCGTCGTCTCGAGGATGTCGAACGCTAGCGTACCTCGTGGCCCGCATCGGCGTTCCGGCGGTGATCCGCTTCCGGCCCAACGCGGTATGGAGGCCGGTATGGAGGCGAACTCCGGCGTTTGTTGGATACACTGCGCGCGCAAATCCTCCGGTCGTGGTTCGTCGAGGCTCTGACGGGACGAAGCAGGGACTCCGACCGAGGGGATGGAGCAGGAGTCTTCGGGCGTGGAACTCGTTCAGAGCAATTTGTTGACGCCGATGGTGCTGGCGTTCGCACTGGGCGTCGTCGCCGCGCGCATCCGCAGCGACCTGAAATTGCCCGATGAGGTCTACGCGGGGCTCTCCATCTATCTGATCTTCGCGATCGGGCTCAAGGGTGGCGCGGCTCTGGCCCAGTCCTCGCTGCTGGAGGTCGCCGTCCCGGCGGTCGCAGCTCTCGCGCTGGGTTCCGGCACCCCGCTCTGGTGTTTCTTGCTCCTCCGGCGCCTGGGCGGCTTCGGGGTCGCCGACTCCGCAGCGATCGCCGCCCACTACGGATCGATCTCGATCGTCACGTTCATCGCCGGGGTCTCCTACCTCGACGCGCTCGGCGCTTCGTACGAGGGCTTCATGCCCGCGTTCGCCGCGCTACTCGAGATCCCGGGAATCGTCGTTGCGCTGGTGCTCGCCAAGCGATCCGGCGATGTGTCGCAGGGCCCGGACGGGGGACTGCGCGAGACGCTGACGGGCCGGAGCGTCGTCCTGCTCGCCGGCGGGCTGCTCATCGGGCTCCTCAGCGGTCCGGCCGGCCTCGAGAAGGTCGCGCCCTTCTTCGTCGATCCGTTCCAAGGAGCCCTTTGCCTCTTCCTCCTGGAGATGGGCCGGGTCGCAGCGGGACGACTCCAGGACCTCCGCACTTCGGGCCCGTTCCTGTTCGGCTTCTCCATCGCCGTTCCGATCGTCCACGGCATCCTCGGTGTCGTTCTCGGAAGCTGGTCGGGCCTCTCGGAAGGCGGCGCTTTCGCCCTGGGACTTCTCGCCGCCAGCGCCTCCTACATCGCGGCGCCGGCCGCCGTGCGCCTCTCGATTCCGGAAGCCAACCCGAGCCTCTACCTGACGCCGGTGCTCGGCGTCACCTTCCCCTTCAACCTGATCGTGGGGATTCCGCTCTTCCACGCCTTCGCTCGCTGGTGGCATGCATGAGGAGACTGCCGTGGAGATGACCCGCGTCAAACTCGTGACGATCATTGCCGAGTCCGTGCTCGAGGACGGGCTCGTCCGAGAGATCCGCAAGGCGGGCGCGACGGGGTTCACCCGAAGCGATGTACGGGGCGAGGGATCCCGCGGCCGCCGCGTCGGTGACGTCGAAGGCGCGAACGTACGGCTCGAATGCCTCGTCTCCACTGAGACGGCGGACCGCATCACCGAGGCGGTCGCGACGCGCTACTTCGAGAACTACGCCATCGTCGTCTACGTCGAGGACGTCACCGTGGTCCGCGGGGACAAGTACGTCTGAGACGATCGACCGGGGCCGCGTCCCCAATCCATAGACAAAGTCGATTCTACAGATCGAAACTTCCTAATTGTCGAAACCGGGCCGGGGCGGGAGCATACGGCTGCCCCCCGGCGAAGGAGGCAGTAGTGAAGGCTGATCGATCGGCCACGCAGCGGCGGTCCCCGGCCTCGGCCCAACCGAGGGTGGGCGTCGTCATGGGGTCGCGATCCGACTGGGCAACGCTGTGCGAGACCTCGCGCGAACTGGACCGTCTCGGCATTCCGCACGAGTGCCGCGTCGTATCCGCTCACCGCACGCCCGACCGCTTGTTCGAGTACGCGGAGACGGCCGCCGATCGGGGCCTCGAGGTCTTGATCGCGGGCGCCGGGGGTGCCGCCCACCTTCCGGGGATGCTCGCTGCGAAGACGTGGCTGCCCGTGCTCGCCGTGCCGGTGCAGAGCCGGTCGCTCCATGGCATCGACTCGCTGCTGTCGATCGTGCAGATGCCGCGTGGCGTCCCGGTCGGAACGCTGGCGATCGGCGAGGCGGGTGCGGTGAATGCCGCCATCCTGGCCGCATCGATGCTCGCCGTGAACTCGCCGGACGTGCGCGACGTACTGGTGCAGCGCCGGGCCGCGCAGACGGAGATGGTGCTCGCGAACGACGACCCGACCGTCGCCCCGCCGGCCGCCGAGCGCCCGCCGCTCGCCGGGGCGCACTGATGCGGGTCGCGATCCTCGGCGGAGGCCAGCTCGCGCGAATGCTCTCCATCGCCGCGCACCGCATCGGCATCGAGCCCTGGGTGGTGGACCCGAGCCCCGAGGCGCCCGCGGCGCCGGTCGCCCGTCACGTGCAGGGCGATCTCGACGACCCGCGGAGCTGGGAAGCGATCGCCCACTGCGACGTCGCGACCGCGGAGATCGACCACGCGCCGGGCGCGGCGCTCGCCTGGCTCGCCGATCGCATGCCCGTGCGTCCAGGGGCCCGTGCCTTCGCGGTCGCCGGAGACCGTCTCGCCGAGAAGCGCCTCTTCCACGAGCTCGGCATCGACACCGCGCCCTGCGCCCAGGCGGACTCTCTTGAAGACCTTTGGAACGGGCTTCACCGGGTCGGGCTGCCCGCCGTCCTGAAGCTGCGTCGCGAGGGCTACGACGGCCGGGGGCAGCGCGTGATCCGTCGCGCGGAAGAGGCGTCCGCGGCGTGGCGAAGCCTCGGCGGTCGCCCGGCGATCGTCGAGGGCCTGATCGACTTCGATCGGGAGGTCTCGGTGCTCGCTGCGCGGGGGGTGGACGGCGACGTCCGCTTCTGGAGTCCGGTCGAGAACCGGCACGAGGCCGGAATCCTGCGGCGCTCACGCGCGCTCGCGCCGGAGGAGACCGGCGGCTTCGAGCGCGCCGGGCGACGCTTCGTGGGCTCGGTCCTCGAGTCGCTCGACTACGTCGGAGTGCTCGCCGTGGAGTTCTTCGAGGTCGGGGGGCGGCTGGTCGCGAACGAGCTGGCGTGCCGCGTGCACAACTCGGGCCACTGGACCGAGGAGGGTGCCGAGACCGGACAGTTCGAGAACCACCTGCGCGCGATCACGGGACGGCCGCTCGGTTCGACCCGCCTGCTCGGGCCCACGGCGATGGTGAACCTCGTGGGCATCGACGTCTCTCCCGAGCATTGGCACGCCGTACCCGGCGCCCGCTTGCACTGGTACGGGAAACGTCCCGCTCCCGGCCGCAAGGTCGGCCACGTCACGCTTCGTGCGGATACGCGCGAGGACCTCGATGGCACTCTGGCACGGGCTGGGACGGGCCCCATGCCGACGGCCGAAGCGTCCTCGAGTGTCGAGCTCCGGCATGGCGCGTCGTGAGTGGTGCCGCTCCGCTCGCCGGTCGGACCTTCCTCGTCACGGGCATCACCGATGCGGCTTCGCTGGCGACCGCCGTTGCGGCCGAGCTCGTGCGTCGGGGTGCGCACGTCGTGTGCAGCGCGCTCGGACCGACGCCGCACCACGAGGGCCTCTCCGCCCGCGCGCGCGATCACCTCGCGGCGACTCTCGAGTCGTGCCGCAAGACGGTCGAGCGGGAGGTCGGCGGCGGCGCCGAGACGATCGCCTGCGACCTCACGATCGACGCGAGCATCCGCGACCTCGGCGAGGCGCTCGGGCGGCGCGGCGTGGCGCTCGACGGCGTCGTCCACGCAGTGGCGCGCGACCGGACCCTTGCACGCGGCGGTGCGCCCGGACTGCTCGACGTCTCCCGCGAGGACTTCCTCGACTGCCTCGACGTCTCCGCCTATTCGCTGATCGCACTGCTCCGCGAGCTCCTGGAAGCCGGCGCGCTCGCGCGCGGAGCCAGCGCGATCAGCTTGAGCTACCTCGCTGCGGAGCGCGTCGTCACGCACCCCTACGCGGCCATGTCCGTCGCCAAGGCCGCCCTCGAGCGGATCACGCTCGAGCTTGCCGCCGAGCTCGGCCGCCGGCACGGCGTCCGCGTGAACGCCGTGCGTTTCTCACCCTACACCGCATCGCGCGCCGGCGGCTCCATCCGGGGGCTCGCACAGGCGGAGGCGCACGGCGCGGCGATCGCCCCGCTCGGCAACGCGCTCTTTGAGGACCTCGCCCGCGAGGTGGCTCACCTGCTCACACCGGGGCTCGCCGTCACCGGTGAGATCCGCAACGTCGACGGCGGGTTGCACCTCCTGGCGAGCGGCCCGTGGGACCCCGCCGCACGGCGGCCCGGAGACGGCGATCGGTCCAACAGATAGTTGGACGAAGAGCTCTCGGGTTCGCCGAACAACACCTCCGCGCGGTCGGGTCCCTCGCGACACTGAGACAATTCCGATACATCGGTCCGAATTTATCTATGGGACCGAATCGAGAAGGGGCCGTAGTCTTACTCTCATGTGCACCGCGCCAGGTTTCACCGAACGCAGTCGGAGACACCTACTGGGGTGATCTTCGATTTCGCCATGTTCGCAGCGGGCCTCGTGCTGCTCCTGATTGGAGGCGAGCTCCTCATCCGGGCGGCCGCCGAGGTGGCGGGAGCTCTGCGGGTCAATGCCTTCGTGGTGGGAGTGCTGCTCGTGGGCTTCGGTACGAGCCTTCCGGAGCTCGCGATCGGCGTCGACGCCGCACTCATCGGTGCGGGAGACGTCGCCGTTGGCGCCGTCATCGGGTCGAACCTCTGCAACGGGGCATTCGTACTCGGGCTCGCCGCACTCCTGCGCACCCTTACGCTGGCCCCGCGCCTCCTTCGAGCGGAGCTGCCCACCCTGATTGCGATCTCCGCGGCGGTTGCACTCTTCCTCGGCGACTCGACGCTCGGACGCGGAGAGGCTGCGGTCCTTCTGGTTGCCCTCAGCGTCTACGTCGTAGCGACTCTACTGGCGGCCGGCGGAGCCCCGTGCCGAGCGATCCAGCCCGTCCGATCATGTCGCGCATGCGCCTCGCGGCCTCGTGTGGAGCGGGTTTCGTGGGACTCGTACTGGGTGCGAAGTGGCTCGTCGACGGCGCCACGCTGCTGGCCCGCGACTTCGGCGTCAGCGAAGCCGCCATCGCGATCAGTCTCGTCGCCCTGGGCACGAGCTTGCCGGAGCTGGCAACGACACTCGCGGCGAGCCGGCGCCGCGCCAGCGAACTCGTTGCCGGCAACCTGATCGGCTCGAATCTGTTCAACACCATGGCGATCCTGGGCGTCAGCGGGCTGGTCTCGCCGCTTCACGCGAGCGGGATACGCCCGTGGGAACTCGTCGCCTTCGTCGCCGCGCCGGTGGCGGTCGTGATCCCGGCGGTTCGCGGCAGGCTGGGACGCACGGCCGGGGGAGCGCTGGTCCTGGGCTACGTCCTCGTGCTGGCGATCCTCGCCCAAGAGCTGTGACCGCTCCCGGTTTCTCTCGGTTCGTTGATAGCGAACCTTGGTGCGTACATTTCCTATTTGTGGGTGGGTTGGTCTCCCGCGTACTCTTACTTCGGAAAGGAAGATCGATGCAGCTCCGTATCCGCGCTCGAGGCCTGGATGTGCTGGCAAAGACGCGGCACGCCGTTGAACGCCGCGTGAGCGTACTCGTTCTCGTCTTCGCCCTCGCCGCCGCGAGCGCGGCATCCGGGCAGACCCAATCGCCTGAGGACGACGCGCTGCGTGCTCGGATCGAGGCGCAACTGGCGGAGCTTATCGATGGAACGGGCGCCAGTATCCGGGTGGCCGTGCGGGATGGGCAGGTCGTTCTGCAGGGACAGGTGCGTTTGCTCGAGCAATCACTCCGCGCCGAACAGGCAGCCTGGACGACACCCGGTGTGCGCGACGTCGACAACGAACTGCGGGTCGTTCCGCTCGCCGCCGGGACCGACGCGGCGATCGCTCGTCAGGTCCGGATGATCGTCAAGAGCGACGGCCGCTTCCTCGACACCCAGCTTCGAATCGAGGTTCTCGCGGGCGTCGTGAGCATTCGGGGGGCGTTCCAGGACCCGGGGGACGTCCTGGCCCTGAAGCATCGCGTCGCTGCCATCCCAGGAGTCTTGGACGTAGAGATCGACGCGCTCCTCGTGGCCGGTCGCACGTCTGCCAACGACAAGAGCTAGCTGAGAAGCCCAAGGGACGAGCGTTCCCGAAACCCGCGCCCGAGCAGAAGATTCTCCGTTCTCGGGGAGTTGTGGCGCGTGGGCGAGCGGGCTGGAGCCGAAGCGGCGCGCCCTGCGGGGCTCGACCCTTGTCCGCGAGTGCCCGGCCGGCACCGCGTCTACCATTCCTGGACGGGGCGCTCGCGGGTGTCCTGGGACCTGCTCGAGCGGATGCCGAACGGGACGAGTGGGCCGGCGATGTGGTGGAGGATCGAGGCGTTGGTACGGCGGTACTGATGAATCAAGAAGAAGAACGGGATGCAGCGTCCATATCGTACCCGGCGCTATTCCATCGCTGGCTGAGCGAACAGGGCTACGACGCAGAAGAGATCTTCGCTTCAGCCGGTGTCGATACGGAGTGGTTCGAAGACCCGGGTAGGAGGATTAGTGTCCACCACTTCGTGGCCCTCACGCGAGAGGCGTTCGAGGCCACAGGCGACCCGGCACTCGGTCTTCACTTCGGCTCCCAGCTACCGCTCTCCGCTCACGGCTATCTGGGCTTCGCGCTGCAAGCCAGCGAAAACGCCGAAGACGTCATCCGACTGAGCTGCACCTATGGGAGCACCCGATTCTCGGGTGTTCAGGTCGAGCTGGAGGAGGTGAGGAATCGTCTCGAGCTCTTCGTCACGAGTGAGTTCGATGACCTCGTCCTTCATCGGTACACGCTCGAAGCGGTCGTTGCCTCCGCGGCGAGCTCCCTGAGCGTCCTGCGCCGGATGAACGCGATCGGAGGGCACGATGCAAGCGGCGGCGGCGGCGACTGGCCCGTGCTGCAGCTCGAGTTCGGCTATCCGCAGCCCGCGTATCACGAGCTCTACCGGGACGTGTTCTCGAACACCCCGCTGGCGTTCGATGCGGATGCGACCAGGGTCACTTTCGACATCGAGCGTCTGAGAACCCCGTTCTCCTTCAGCAATCAGGTGTCGCGCCAACTCGCCGTGGAGCAGTGCCAAGCAGAACTTCTTGCCCTGACGGCGAATCAAGGCTACGTCGACAAGGTTCGTCGCCTGATGAGGCGAGACATCGGCGCGAGTCATGGCTTGGAGCCGGTGGCCGCGCAGTTGAACGTGTCGGCGCGCGTGTTGAGCCGACGGCTCAGCGAGGAAGGAGCGAACTTCCAGGGCCTACTGGACGAAGTCCGCGAGCAACTCGCGATTCGGTACCTGAGGACGACGAACCTCACGGTCTCCGAAATTGCCCATCGGCTGGGCTATGAGCACTCCAACAACTTCGCGCGGGCCTTCAAGAAGTGGACGGGAAGATCGCCGGGTTCCTACCGCTGAGCGGCTGATTTCCGGCCCACGCGACGCTCCGCCCCGGCCGCCCGCGGCCCTTGGCGCCATCTGATCTGGAATCGTCGTCATCGGATAGCGAGTCGCGACACGTGCTCCGGTAGCTTCGTCTCCTCATCGGCCGTGTCGTCAGCGGCGGGGAGGTCAGGCGCCCATGGGCACGAATCGTGAGACAGCGGCCGCCATCCGGTCCAGCGGCCAGGCGAACTTCGTCGCCGTCGCCGGCCTCGTTCTGTTCGCCTTGCTCCACCCGCTGGTCGGAATCGAGATCCCCTTTATCTGGGCGGCGTTGATGATCCTGACGGCGGCTCTGCTCGCCTACGCGTCCATCGTGGTGATCATCGCCAGTCGAGACCTGGACCGCTACGGAAGCCTGCTCATCTACGAAGCGCTCCTGCGATTCGCGGCGGCCGGACTGCTGTTCGTCGTGACCTTCTTCGTGGGTTGGTGGGGGATTCTCACCTTCCTGGCCGGCCTCGGTGATCTCGTCTGGGCGGTCCGCTACTGCACGATGGTGCCGCAGGCGACGGGCCGGTCGGTCCAGCAGCTGCTCACCTTCAGCGAGTCCTCGCCCGCCGGCACGACCGAGCCCGCGGTCGATTCCCATGACATCGATCTCGCCTATCGAATCTGAGATCCACCGGACGGGAACCCGATCATGAGCGAAGCAAGCCAACTCTCGACCGACGTAGACGTCAGCGATCCCTTCATGCTCCCGTGCGGGGCCATCGTCAAGAACCGCCTCGTCAAGGCGGCGATGAGCGAGCAGCTCGGTACCCCGGATCGGGAGCCGAGCCGCGGCCTCGGCCGCCTCTACAACCGCTGGGCGAAGGGGGACATCGGAGTCCTGATCACCGGCAACATCATGGTCGACCGCTTCCATCTCGGCGAGCCGAAGAACGTCGTGCTGGACGAGAGCAGCGACTTCACGCTGTTTCGTCACTGGACGGAGGCGGCGACCATCGAGGGGACGCACCTCTGGGCGCAGCTCAACCATCCGGGGAAGCAGTGCTTCATGGTCGCTCGGCCGGTCGCGCCTTCGGCGATCAAGCTCGACATGGGTCGAGACGAGGCGACCTTCGCCCCGCCCAGGGAGCTCGGGGAGGAGGAGATCTGGAGCATCGTCCGGAAGTTCGCGACGAGCGCGCGTCTGGCGAAGAAGGTGGGCTTCACGGGCGTGCAGATCCACGCCGCCCACGGCTACCTGGCAAGTCAGTTCCTGTCGCCCCGCCACAATCAGCGGGTCGACCGGTGGGGCGGATCGCTCGAGAACCGGATGCGCTTCCTGCTCGAGATCTACCGCGCGACGCGGGTGGAGGTCGGCGACGACTTCCCGATCTCGGTCAAGCTGAATACGGCCGATTTCACGAAGGACGGATTCAGCGAATCCGACTCCATCGCGGTCATCGAGACTCTGTCCGATGTCGGCGTCGATCTGGTCGAGGTGTCCGGTGGCTCGTACGAGAACATGTCGTTCGTCCACGGGAAGGACGGCGACTCTGGTGGCGAGGAGGCCTATTTCCTGAGTCACGCCAGGAAGGCCCGAGAGAAGGTCGACGTGCCGCTGGTCGTGACGGGCGGATTCCGCACTCGGGACTCGATGAACAGAGCCCTCACCGACCGGAGCACCGACCTCATCGGCCTCGGCCGTCCACTGATCTTGGATCCGAGATTCGCGAGTAAGGTCCTCCACGGCCAAGAGAGCACCGTTCCGATCAAGCCTCGGCCCGCTGGCGTGTCGGTCATCGACAACAATCCCATGATCACGACCATGTGGTACGAGCAGCAGCTCGCCCTGATGGCGAGGAACAAGGATCCAGATCTGA
>JAKSBN010000467.1 GCA_022361175.1 Pseudomonadota bacterium
AACGCGATCGGGTAGGCGAAGAGGATCCCCAGCATCAGCGCCGTGGCCCAGGCGACGCCCGGCCGAAAGACGCGGCGCGTGAAGATCGCGACCGCCGACTGGCCCACCGCCCCGGTGAGGCACGACGCCACCAAGAGCGTCATGCGCGTCGACATCGGCACGTCCACCAGCAGCTGCGACATGGCCAGCAGCGGGTAGCCGAGAGCCGCCATCAGGAAGAGCCCCAGCCCGATGAAGAACTCCGGCGCCTCGCCCGTGCGCCGCGAGAGCAGCATCAGGCGCGGACCCAGAATCCAACTGGCGAGGACGAAAGATCCGCCCCCAATGGCCGCGATCACTCCACTCAAACCCTAACCCCCAATTCCGTAGTTTTTCCTTATCGGCACGCGAAAACCCGGATTGAGGGGTTCGTTAGAGAAACACCTTATGGAGCCGGAAAAGGCCTTTCTAGAAGGTCCGATGCCGCGGAATCTGCCGGTCCGACCCACCACTTCGGCCCCCTCGCTAGGCTTGCCGCAAGCGCGAACGAGCGGAGAATCGGCCCATGAGCGAAGCCACGACGGAGTCCGGGGGCAGGGCGAGGGCGGGAAAGCGCGAGCGGAACTGGGACTGGGCCCGGATCGGGCTCTGGCTCGTGGCCACCACCCTCGCGTACAACGTCGTCGAAGCGATCATCGCGCTGGCCTTGGGCGCGGCGGCCCACAGCATCGCGCTGATCGGGTTCGGGCTGGACAGCGGCATCGAAGTCGCCGCCGCGGGCGTGCTCTTGTGGCGCCTCCGGCTCGAGACCCAGGGCATCGCGGGCGAAGCCCGGGAACGCGCCGAACGCCGCGTCCACCGCTTCATCGGCGGCACCTTCGTGGCCCTGGCCCTCTACGTCAGCGCCCAGGCCGGGTGGACGCTCTGGTTCCGCACCACGCCGGACGAGAGCGTCGTCGGCATCGCCCTCGCCGTCGCCTCCCTGGTGATCATGCCCTTGGTGGCCTGGGGCAAGCTGCGCGCCGCGCGTGAGATTGGGAGCCGCGCGCTGCGCGCCGAGGCCCGCGAGACCCTGGCTTGCTCGTACTTGTCGTTCGCCCTGCTGGTGGGCCTCGCCGCCAATGCCGCGCTCGGCTGGTGGTGGGCCGACCCGGCCGCCGCCCTCGCCATGGTGCCGTGGCTGGTGAAGGAAGGCCGCGAGGGACTCCGCGGCGAGGCGTGCGAGGACGCCTGCGGCTGAGCGCAGCACTTCGGTGCCGGACGCCGCGTGTGGCCTAGGCCCGCGGCTCGCCCACCTCTTCCAGCACCCGCTCGCCGATCGTCCGGACCAGCCGCGCCGCCGCCTTCAAGCGGCCTTCGCTGAGATCCTCCCCGGCGATCCGGCTGGCGGCCGCGCGCTGGGCGCGCTCGATGCGGGCGTAGAGCTTGCGACCCGCCGGAGTCAGTGCGACCAGCCGCGAGCGCCGGTGCTGGGGATTGGGTTCGAACGCGACGAGACCGCGCGCCGCCAGCTCGTCGGCCATGCGCTGCACGGGCTGGCGCGCCACCGGCCGTGCGCGTGCGATGGCCGGCACCGTCTGCGGGCCCTCGCGCGCCAGCGAGCGCAGCATCGACACCTGGCCGGCCGTCAGCTCTCCCGCGCCCCGACCAGACGCCGCCGCCTGCAGGCGGAAGTACGTGAACGAGATCTCGTAGAGAAGCTCGTGCAGGGCGTCGCCGGCCGGCGTCGTCTTGCCGCGGCCCCGGGACTCCGGCAGCGCACTAGCGGCCACTCTCGGCCTCCGCCGCGGTGCGCGGCCGCCGCGCGACGAGTGCGGCGGCGAAAACCTTCGGGAGCGCGCGCCGCACTTCCGTCTGCCACTCGAAGCCCGCGTCGACCAGCTGGGCGCGCAGCGCCGCCTGCGCCGCCTCGTCGTAGGCGATGCCGTCGTAGCGCAGCCGGCCCTCCGGACTGCGCGCGCGGATCGCCACCACCAGCGGCGCGCCGGGCCGCAGCACCCGCGCCAACTCGCGCAGCGCCGCCACCGGCGCCGGCCAGAACTGATGGTTGTTCACCGCCATGGCGCCGTCGAAGCACGCGTCCTCGTAGGGCAGGGTGTGCACCGACGCCTGCCGGGGGCAGACGCGCCCCGCCTCGACCGCGCGCCGATTGCGCCGGCGCGCATCGGCCACCATCAGCGCCGAGTGGTCCACCCCGTCGACCCGGCCCTCGGGCACCGCCGCCGCCAGTCGCTCAAGACCCCGGCCCGGACCGAAGCCCACCTCGAGCACGCGGTCGCCGGGCGCCGGCGCCAGCACCTCCACGGCCAGGGCGTTCATGGGATCGTTGTCGCGGGCCATCACCCAGCCGAGCGCGCGCCCCACGAAGCCCGAGGGACACCCCGGCTGCCCCAGCCGCGGGGTCTGCGGTTCCGATCGGTCACTTGACATCATGAGTGTCAATCTACATGATGACATCAACGATGTCAAGTAGGCCGTCCGACGCGATTCCGCACGAAGCGGCCGCCCTGCGCCTCACCCTCGCGCAGCTGGCGGCGTACGGCGGCCCCACGCTGGGCGTCGGCTTCCTGCTCTTCTTCGTCCAGTTCTACCTGCTGAAGTTTGCCACCGACGTGCTGCTGCTGGCCCCCGCCGCCGTCGGCGCCGTCATGGCCCTCACCAAGCTGTGGGACGCCGTGTCGGACCCGCTGGTCGGCACCTGGAGCGACCGCACCCAACACCGCTGGGGACGCCGGCGCCCGTGGATGTTCGCCGCCCTGCCCGTGCTGCTGGCCAGCTTCGTCCTGCTCTGGAGCCCACCCGCCAGCTGGGGCGCCACCGCCACCACCGCCTTCTTCTGCCTGATGCTGCTCGGCTTCTACACCGGCTTCACGCTCTACAGCGTGCCCCACGGCTCGCTCGGCGCGGAGCTCTGCCCCACCCCCCACGAGCGCACCCGCGCCTTCGCCCTGCGCCAGGCCAGCTGGACCGTCGGCCTGCTGCTGGCCTTCGTCGCGATCCAGGTCGCGCGCAACGCCGCCGACGCTCGCCAGGGCACCGCGCTTCTGGCCCTCGTCACCGGCCTGGCCGCCGTCCTCCTGCTCTCGATCACCCCGCTCGCCCTGCGCGAGCCCGCGGCCCACCGCGGCCGCGGCGGCACCGGCCTCCGCGCCGCCTGGCGCGACATCCTCGCCTCGCGCCACGCCCGCATCCTGCTCCTGGTCTGGTTCATCGAGAACCTGGGCGTCGGCGTCCTCGGCTCGCTCGCCCCCTTCGTCGTGGAGTACGTGCTGAAGCGCCCCGACCTGATCGGCGCCCTCCCCGGCGTCTACGTCATCGCCGGCATCCTCACCCTGCCGCTCTGGGTCGCCGCCGCCCGCCGCTACGGCAAGCACGCCACCTGGCTCGTCGCCATGGCCGCCGGCGGCGCCGGCTTCGGCGCCACCTTCTTCGTCGGCGAAGGCCAGGTCCTCCCCATGTCCCTCTGCCTGGCCCTGGCCGGCGCCGGCATGGGCTGCGGCGGCGCCCTCTCGAACGCCGTCCTGGCCGACGTCATCGACGCCGACGAAGCCGCCACCGGCGAACGCAAGGAAGGCGCCTACACCGCCGCACTCAACTTCGCGTTGAAACTGGGGATCGCGATCTCGAGTGGCGGCGCCGGCGTGGCGCTCGGCGCGATCGGCTTCGTGCCGAACGCCGAACAATCGGAATCGACGCTGCTGGCCTTACGCTTTCTCTTCGCGGGTCTCCCGCTCGCGGGCTTCGCCATCGGCGCGCTGGCGTTCTGGCGCTTCGACCTGCGGGCAACGCGTATCGCGATGTAGCGGATCCCTGGCTAGTGGGAGCGAGCTTTCGGCACACTTCGAGGACTCACGAGAAGGCACAATGGTGTCCGGCGACAACATGTCGCCGCGTCAAACGGGAGATCTCGAATGTCCAGCGAACAGCCGTCGGGTTCCTACCAGATCTACATGCTGTGTCTGAGCGTATTCGTTCTCGTCGCCCTTGGAGCGCAGACCGTCGGGCGACTCGATCCCAAGACGATCGAAGTTCTGGATGCTGCCGACTCCGCCATCTGCGCATTGTTCTTCTTGGACTTCCTGGTCAGCTTTTGGCGAGCGCAGAATCGCAGGCAGTACTTCTTCACCTGGGGCTGGATCGATCTACTTTCGAGCATCCCCACCGTCGATTGGCTCCGTTGGGGACGCGCCGCGCGGGTTTTCCGGATCCTACGCGTCCTCCGGGGACTTCGAGCGACGCGCGTGATCGGTCAATTCGTACTAGAGCGTCGCTCGGAGAACGCCTTCTGGAGTGTTCTCGTTCTGGCAATCCTCATGACCATATTCGGCGGCCTGTCGATCTTGCATCTCGAGCAGGGTGAGGGCTCCAACATTCGAGACGGCGTCGACGCACTGTGGTGGTCGTTCGTCACCGTGACGACGGTGGGGTATGGAGACCACTACCCGGTCTCCGACGCAGGAAGGCTGCTCGCCGCCGCGCTGATGGTGACGGGAATCGGCCTGTTCGGGACCTTTACGGCCTTCATCGCCAGCGCGTTCATGCAGGGAGACCAGTCTTCCAGCGCTGCCGAGATGAACGCACTTCGAGCGGAGATCACCCAGCTCCGACGCGCCGTCGAGAGAGTGGCACCATCGACGGTCGGTACCGGCGACTAGACCGGCGGCGAACCATCGGCGACCGACTCGGATTCCACTGTAGCGAGATGGTGGGCCCTCCAGGACTCGAACCTGGGCGCGACCGGTTATGAGCCGGCTGCTCTAACCACTGAGCTAAGGGCCCGTCTTGGCAGGGTAGCCGAAACGGGGAGTGGCCTGGGGCCTACTTGTAGGCGACGACGGCGCTGGAGGGGCCGGCGAGGGGGATGACCTCGAAGCGCTGGAAGCCGACTTCGGTGCCCCAGCGGCGGAAGTCGGCGGCGGTGTAGTCGAAGGCGTCGCCGAACTCGATCAGCATGTTGAGGGACATCAGCAGGCCGAAGGCGTTCTCGCGGCGGGCGTCGTCGATGATGTTCTCGATGGCGACGAGAGCGCCGCCGTCCGGCAGGGCGTCATAGGCGCTTCGGATGAGGTGGAGCTTGTTCTCCAGGTTCCAATCGTGGAGGACGTTGCCCATCGTCACCACGTCGGCCTTGGGGAGCGGATCCGAGAAGAAGTCCCCGGACACGACTTGGATGCGGTCGCCGAGGCCCGCCGCGTCGATCGCCTTCTGGGCGTGGGGGCCGACGGGCGGCAGATCGAAGCTCTGGAAGTGAAGGTGGGGATGCCGTTCGGCGACCACGCACGAGAGCAGGGCCAGCGAGCCGCCGACGTCGGTGACGGTCCGGTAACGCGAGAAGTCGAACTTCTCGGCCAGTGCGGCGAAGTTGCCGGACTGGGCGCCGCTCATGGCGTGGAGGAACTCGCCCAGGCGCTCCGGGTCGGAGTAGAGGACGTCGAAGATCGACGGTCCGCCGCCCTTGGTCTCGTTCTGGGGTTGGCCCGTCCGGAGCGCCTCCCCCAGGTGATTCCAGAAGCCGAAGATCCGCGAGTTCAGCATCTCGGGCAGGCCCCCGATATAGGCGGGGCTCTGCTTCACAAGAAAGGCCGACGTCTCCGGCGTGTTGCGGTAGCGACCGTCGGCGCCGTCGCCTTCGCGCTCGAGGAAGCCGAGGGCGACCAGGGCGTCGAAGAAGTCGTACGTGCCCCGCGGATGCAGGCCCAGCGCCGCGCCCAGCTCGGCGGCGGTCTTCGGCTTCTCTGCCAGCGCGGAGAAGAGGTCGAGTTCGACGGCCGTCAGCAGGACCTTCGAGGCCCAGAAGCCGGTGGCCACCTCCAGGATGGGCGCGGGGTCGAGGTCTTGGCTCATGTGCTGAAGAGGGTACGCCCGCGAGCCCGGGTCTGGGCGGAGAAAGGGCTCCGAACCCCCGAGGGTGCCGAAATCGGCTCGCGTTGTCCGGGTCCCGGCAAGCTGCGATGATCGCGATCCATGAGTGAAGCCAAGCATTGCGTTGCGGTGATCGGGGGGGCCACGGCCGGGGCAGAGGTGGCGGCCGGGTTGGCCGCGCACGGGGCCCTGGTGGTGGTGTTCGAGCAGAATCCGCGGCCCTACGGGAAGATCGAGGACGGGCTGCCGCGCTGGCACGTGGCGTTGCGGAAGAAGGAGTATGGGAACGTGGTGGAGAAGCTCGGGAAGCCGGGCGTGCACTTCGTACCCAACACCAAGATCGGCCGCGACGTGGATTTCGGCGAGCTGGTGCGCGACTGGGGTTTCGGGGCCGTGGTGCTGGCCAACGGCGCCTGGCGCGACCGGCCGCTGCCCCTCGAAGGAGCGGACGAGTACGTGGGCCGGGGGCTCGTGTACCAGAACCCCTTCATCATCTGGTTCAACCACGCGGACGAGGCGGGCTACGACGGGCCGCGCTTCGTGCCCGAGGACGGCGTGCTAGTGGTGGGCGGCGGGCTCGCGTCCATCGACGTGGCCAAGGCGCTGATGCTGGAGCGCACGCGGGCGGCGCTGGCCGAGCGCGGCATCGAGGTCGACGTGGTGCAGCTGGAGGTGAAGGGCATCCCCAAGATCCTGAAGGGCCACGACCTCGCCTTCGAAGACCTGGGCATCGAGCCCTGCACCATCTTCTACCGGCGCGACCTGGACGACATGCCGGTGGTGGAGATCCCGGAAGGCGCGCCGCCCGAGCGAGCGGAGAAGGTGCGCAACAGCCGGCGGCGGCTGCTCGAGAAGGCGATGGACAAGTACCGCTTCCGGATCGAGCCGCTCTGCATGCCCGACGGGCTGCTGGTGGAAGACGATCGGCTCGTGGGCCTGCGCTTCCGGCGCACGCGCATGGAGAACGGCCGGCCGGTGGCCACGGACGAGACCTTCGAGCGGCGCGGGCCGTACGTCGTGAGCTCGATCGGCTCGATTCCCGAAGCCATTCCGGGCATCGAGATGAAGGGCGAGCTCTTCGCCTTCACGGACTGGGACCTGGGACGTCTGGAGGCCCACCCGACGGTGTTCGCCGCGGGCAACGTCGTGACGGGCAAGGGCAATATCGTGGCCTCCCGCAAGCACGCGAGCTTCGTCGAGGAACGGCTGGCGGCGGAGTACCTGGGCCTGGCCGAGCGCACGACGGACTCGGTCGGCACCGATGAGAGCGCACAGGCGACGACCAAGGCGGTGGACGCCGCGCTGGCGCTCAAGACGCCCGCCCCCGCCGAAACGGTGGAGGCGCTGTTGGCCCGCGTGCGCGCGCGCCAGGACGAGGTCGGCTACGGCGACGACGTGGCGGGGTGGCTCGAGCGGGTGACCCCGGACGACCTCCAGTAGCGCCCGCCAAAGCCCGGGGCCAAACGCGAACCGCTCGCTTCGACCCACGCCCGCACCGGAACACCGGTGCGGCGTCGCGCCGGCCAAACGGCTCTCCTGCAACATCGGGTCTCCCCCCACGCCCTCGATCCGTGGCAAATTCTGACGGAGCGGCGGGAGGTGGCGGCGCATGCAGTACGACGCGCAGGTCGTGATCGCGGGGGCAGGGCCGGGCGGCGCGGCGCTCGGCTACCTGCTGGCGTCGCGCGGCATCGACACGCTGCTGCTGGACCGCCAGCTCGACTTCGAGCGCGAGTTTCGCGGCGAGATGCTGATGCCGGGTGGCCTCGACGCCCTCGCCCAGATGGGCGTCGGCTTGGACGCCGCCTTCGCGTCGGTGCCGCGCCAGGCCATGAGCGGGATCGAGCTCTACCTGAACCAGCGCCGCGCCCTCGCGCTCGCCTTCGACGACCGCTTCCCCACGGCCCCGCCGACGGCCGTCTCGCAGCCGGCGCTGTTGGAGGCGCTGGTGGAAGCCGGAAGGGCCAGCGGACGCCTCTCCTTTCACCCCGGCACGTTGGCGCGGAGCCTCGTCTCGGAGGCGGGCCGCGTGGTGGGGATCGAGGTGCGCACACCGGACGGGCCGCGCACGTTCCGGGCGCCCCTGGTGGTGGGAAGCGACGGGCGCGCGTCGGTGGTGCGCCGCGCGGCGGGCCTGATGCCCGAGCGCCAGCCGCAGCGGATGGACGTGGTGTGGTGCAAGCTGCCGCTGCCGGACGCGACGGGCGGCGGGGCCGTCGCGCGCGGCTACGTCGGGCGCGGTCACCTGCTGCTGGGCTACCGCTCGTGGGACGACCAGCTGCAGGTGGCGTGGGTGATCCAGAAGGGAAGCTACGGCGATCTCAAGCGGCGCGGCATGGACGAGTGGGTCGACACCATGGCCGAGCACGCATCCGCGGACTGGGCCGAGCACTTTCGCCGCCATCGCGCGGACTTCACGCGGCCCTTCCTGCTGGACGCCGCGCTCGATTGCGCGCCCGCGTGGAGCGCCCCCGGCGTGCTGCTCCTGGGCGACGCCGCCCACACGATGTCGCCGGTCGGGGCTCAGGGGCTGAACGTGGCGCTGCGCGATGCGGTGGTGGCGGCCAACCATCTGGTGCCGGTGTTGCAGAAGTCGCACGAGCTCTCGGCCCTCGACGAAGCCGCCGCCCGCGTGGAGGCCGAGCGACGGCGCGAGATCGAGCCGGTGCAGGCGCTGCAGGAGCGCGTGCCCCGGGTGGTGCTCGGCCGCGGACTCCCGGCCGCATGCGTGCGCCAGGCGCTGGCTCTCTTGCTGCGCCTGGGCGGACGCTTTGCCGGCGCCCGCCTGCCGCGCCCCGCCCGCAACCTCCTGGCCGGTGTGACGGACGTCCAACTGCGTGTCTGAACGCCGCGTCTGAACGCCGAAAGGGGCGGGCGTCGGCGAGCGGATCGCAAGCACATCGAACCTGCAGCTCGAGCGCCGCAGGGCCGGCGAGGGGGCTCCGGCGAATGGCTCGCTTGGGGGGCGGAGAACGTTTCTACCGGGGAGGCTTCGTCAAGAGGGGGTGGGCTGCGCTTGATCTCGCCTTCGCTCCCCTCGCCGGTCCTGCTTGCGCGATGCCAGCACGGGCAGGAAGAGGGGAACGGCGAAGCTCAGGGCGGCGGCGGAGGTGGGGCGGCCACGGGCCGGGGTCGCCGGCAGCGTTTGCAGAGGACGTCGGACACCGGTTCGCCCGCCGCCACCTGGCCCACCCATTCGCGCAGCCGCACGCCGTCCACGATCAGCGTGTAGAACTCGTCGGAAGTGAGGGTGTGG
>JAKSBN010000287.1 GCA_022361175.1 Pseudomonadota bacterium
CTTGGGGGAGCACGGCGAGCCGAACCACGGCTACGGCCTGTACGACGCCACGCTGCGGGTGCCCTGGGTTCTGGCCGGTCCCGGGGTGCCGGCCGGCCGCGAGGTTGCGGCGCTGGCCGGCGCGGCCGACGTGGCGCCGACCTTGCTGGCCCTCACCGGTCTGCCCCCGCTCGGTTTCGCCCAGGGCCGCGACCTGTCGTCCTTCGACGAGGCGGCCGACGACTCCGAGCACGGCGTCTACGGGGAGACGTTGGCCACGTACTACGACCACGGATGGAGCCCGCTCTACACCCGGCGCACGCACGCCCAGCGTTTCGTGAGGGCTCCGCGGCCGGAGCTCTACACCTCGGTGTCCGACCCGGCCGAGACGGACAACCGGCTCGCCGGCGAAGAGGCGTCCACGTGGGACCAAGCCGTGCGCAACCACGAGACCGCCCTCGACGCCGTGCTGGCCGAGACGGGATCGGCCCAGACACGCGAGATCGATCCCGCCACCCAGAGCGCGCTCCACGCGCTTGGGTACGCCGTGCCGGCCCGCGCCGCTCTCCCCGGCGAGATGGTCTCCGAGATCGACCCGAAAGACGGCCTCGCGGCCCTCGGGTGGTACCTGGCGGCCTCCCAGAGTTTCGGCGCCGGCCGGGCGGAGGAGGCGCTCGGGTTCGCCGAGCGCGCACAGCCCGCCATGCCGCGCAGCCCCGACTTGGCTTCGCTGCTGGCGCGCATCCACTTGAGCCGCCACCGCGCCGACCTGGCGCTGCCCCACGCGGAGCGGGCTTCCGAGCTGCTTCCCGGCAAGGCGCTGCACCACGCCCTCCTGGGCGACAGCTTGATGGGAACCGGTCGACTTCGCGACGCCGTGGTGGCGTACGGGCGCGCCCTCGAACGCGACGAGGGGATGGCCCCGGCCCACACCGGCGCCATGTGGAGAAGCCTGTTGGACGGCACTCCGGACGCCGCGCTCCACCACGGTGCGCGGGCGCTCGAACTCGAGCCCGACGACGAGGACATCGCCCTGCGTGTGGCGCAGGTCTACGAGCACCTGGGCGAGCGCCAACGCGCGGCGCAGGTGCTCCGCGGCTACCTGTCGCGAACGGCCCGTCCCAGCCCGCGCGCGTACATGGACTTGGCCATCCAGCAGGCGGCGCTGGGGCTCGACCCGGCGCGCGAGCTGGCTCGCGCCGGCAGTGCCGCCGACGACCCCCAACGCCGGCTCCGGCTGGGCCGCGCCTATGCCCAGGCCGGCCGCGTCGAGGCGGCACGCGGCGTCCTCCGCGAGCTGGTGCGGGACGTGCCCGGCCTGGAAGCGGCTCGTCACGAGCTGGAGGGGCTGGGGCGTTTGGACGCGTCAGGAGCGCAGGGGACGCTGGGTCGTGGGGAGGGGGCGTGGATCCCCGGCGTGGATTCGAACCACGATTCGTAGATTCAGAGTCTACTGTCCTGCCGTTAGACGACCGGGGAACCCGAAGGGCGGGAGCGTAGGGGAGCGTCTCCCAATCCTCAAGCCGAGTCCGCCCGGGCGGCGATCCACTCGAGCGCGCCGGCCAAGCGCGCGCGCGTGCGATCGGGGCCCAGCACTTCCAGTGTCTCGAAGATGCCCGGCGAGGTCGTGCCCCCGGTGACCGCGACGCGGACCGGCTGCGCCAGCTTGCCGAGCGGCAGGTCGCCGCAGGCCGACAACACGCGTTCGAACGCCGCCTCGAGGCCCGCCTCCGTCCACGGGTCGAGTCCCTCGAGCTCTCCCCGGAGCTTGGAGAGCGGCTCCCGCACGACCGGGCGCAGGTGTTTCTTCGCGGCCTTGGCGTCCAGCTCGATGTCGTCTCGCAGCCACCAGCGGGCTTGCGGCGCGAAGTCGGTGAGCACCTTGCTGCGCTCGCGACACAGGTCCAGCAGCCGATCGAGGGCGGCCGAGCGGGGGACGGGGCCTTCGGCGATCGCCTCCAACGACGGCTGCACGGCTTCGAACAGGGCTTCGATCGGGAGCGACTTCAGATAGTGCTGGTTCAGCCAGGTGAGCTTGGCCGTGTCGGCCCGGGCACTGGCGCGTCCCACGTGCTCGAGGTCGAAAAGCCGCGCGATGTCGTCTTGCGAGAAGATCTCGTCGTCGCCGTGGGACCACCCGAGGCGCACCAGCCAATTGCGCACCGCGTCGGCCAGGTAGCCCTCCTCCCGAAAGGCCTGCACCGACACCTTGTCGCGGCGCTTCGAGAGCTTCTTGCCGCTCTCGTTCACGATCAGGGGCACGTGGGCGAACTCCGGCGGCGCGGCGTCCAGAGCCTGGTAGAGGGCGAGCTGAAGCGGCGTGTTGCTGTGGTGGTCGGCGCCGCGGATCACGTGGGTGATCTGCATGTCCATGTCGTCCACCACGACGGCCAGGTTGTAGAGGGGCGTTCCGTCGCTGCGGCGGATCACCATGTCGGGGATGTCGCTCGCTTCCTGCCCGCTCGGTCCGAAGACGGCGTCGTCCCACTCGAGGCGGCCCACCTCCGGGACCTTCAGGCGGACCACGTGCTCACCGCAGTCCGGCCCCAGCTGCGCGTCGCGGTGCGGGCTCCGGTAGACCCAACTCTCGCCCGCCGCGATGGCCGCCTCGCGGCTGCGCTCCAGCTCGTCCTTGCTGGCGGTGCAGCGGTACGCGTGACCCTTGGCCAGGAGTTCCTCGACGACCTGCTGGTGCCGCTCTCGGCGCTGGCTCTGATGATGGGGGCCCTCGTCCCAGTCGATTCCCAGCCAGCGCAGGGTCTCCAGCACCAGGGCCTCGGCCTCCGGTGTGTAGCGGGCCCGGTCCGTGTCCTCGATCCGCAACACCAGGGCGCCGCCGTGGCGACGCGCAAACGCCCAGCTGTAGAGCGCCGTCCGGGCGTTTCCCAGGTGCATCGGCCCCGTGGGGCTCGGAGCGAAGCGCGTGCGGACGGTCGGCATGGCGGCCGAGCATACCGCAGTGCCCGAAGGGTGCCCTTGACGCCTCCGGGCCGGCTTGCTAATTCCCGGCCACAGTCCAACTGACTGTTTTCGTTCGTTTTTCCCCGAGATCGCCCACTCCTTCGAAGTCGCCCCAGGCGCGCCAACTCCGGCACTGGGGATTCGGGGAGGACGGCGGTCGGGCGCCGGAATCCCACATGAAGATCTCCGTCGATCGCCTCACGGCCACGCCGCAGGAGCAGGACTTCGAGGCCTCGGCCGCCTGGCTGAAAGAGTGGTCGCTGGCCCAGCGCGAGCCCGAGCGGACCGTTCTCGAACCGTTCCGGTTCGCGCTGCGGGCCCACACCATGGGCGAGGACCTGCTGCTCGAAGGCGAGATGACCAGCGCCCTGGAGGCCGAATGCAGTCGCTGTCTTGCGCGCTATCGTCACGCGCTCCGAGACGCCTTCACCCTGGTGCTGGAACCGGCCGGGGACCGCGTGCCCGCCGATCCGGAGGGAGCGTCGGCGCTGGCCGAGCGCGGGGTGTGCCTGGGCGACGATCTCGAGACCGGCCTCTACCGGGGACCCGAGCTCGACCTGTCGGCGTTCTTCGCCGAGGTGGCGGCCCTGGCACTGCCGGTGCAGCCGCTGTGCCGGGAGGACTGCGCGGGCCTGTGTCCGCGCTGCGGAGTGGACCGCAACCAGGGCGACTGCGGTTGCGTGGAAGAAGAACGGGTGTCGCCGTTCGCGGTGCTCGAAGCGCTGCGAGGGGGCTCCAAGCCGGAGTCCGGAGCGGCGCCCGAGAAGGAACCCAAGACGGGAGGCAAGAACTGATGGCGGTTCCCAAACGCCGGACATCGAAAGCCAGGCGGGACAAGCGACGCAGCCACGACGGCCTGAAGGCCCCGGCGGCCAGCGTGTGCCCGTCCTGTGGCGCGACCAAGCTGCCGCACCGCGTGTGCGCGAGCTGCGGGACGTATCGCGACCGCGCCGTGATCGAGACCGAAGAGGAATAGCGGCGTGCTCGCGCTCCTGTTTCCGGGCCAGGGCTCGCAGGAGGTCGGGATGGGTCGCGATGCCGCGGCCGCTTCGCCCGCCGCGCGCGCCGTTTTCGACGCCGCCGACGCGGCGCTCGGCTTCCGCTTGTCCGAGCTCTGCTTCCAGGGGCCCGAGGACGAGCTGAAGCGTACGGAGATCCAGCAGCCGGCGATCCTGACCACCAGCGTGGCGCTTCTGCGCATGCTGGAGGAGGAGGCTTCCGTCGCACCTGAGTTCGTCGCCGGGCACAGCCTGGGCGAGTACACGGCCCTGGTGGCAGCCGGTGCCCTCCAGTTCGAGGACGCGGTCCGACTCGTGCACGCCCGAGGCCGCTTCATGCAGGAGGCCGTGCCGGAGGGCCGCGGCTCCATGGCCGCCGTCATCGGTCTCGACGCCGGCGACGTGGCGGCCGCCTGCGAGCGGGCGCAGAGCGAGACCGGCGAGGTGGTCGCACCCGCCAACTTCAACTCTCCCCAACAAACGGTCGTTGCCGGAACGGTCGCCGCCGTCGAAGCCGCGTCGGAGCAGGCGCGTGAAGCGGGTGCCCGGCGAGTGCTCCCGCTGCCGGTGTCGGCTCCCTTCCACTGCCAATTGATGGCGCCCGCGGCGGCCAAGCTCGCGATCGAGCTGTCGAGGGTGTCGTTCGCCGAGGCCCGTCCGCCGGTCGTCACGAACGTGGAGGCCGAGCCCAACGCGGCGGCCGCGCGCATTCCCGAGCTGTTGGAGGCCCAGGTGACGGCGCCCGTTCGGTTCACGGAGATGATTGCGCGCGCGCTCGAGCTGGGCGTCGAGCGTGTGCTGGAGATCGGGCCTGGGGCCGTGCTGTCGGGTCTCGTTGCCCGAATCGACCGCCGCCTGCCGCGCGCCAGCCTTTCCTCCCACGAGGGGCTCGCGGACGCGGTTGCGTTTCTCGAAGCGAAGTAGCCGGCCCAACCGTTCGGTGGTTGCGCGGGCTGCGGGAAAGCACGACGCTTGTGGGGTCGTCGCGGCTTTCGCGGGCTTGGAGGTGACATGGGTCTGGAAGAGCGGGTGACCAATCTGATCGTGGATCAGCTGGGCGTGTCGCGCGACGAGGTCGTCATCGAGGCGTCGTTCATCGACGACCTGGGGGCCGATTCGCTGGACATCGTCGAGTTGGTGATGTCGATGGAAGAAGAGTTCGACATCGAGATCCCCGACGATGACGCCGAGAAGATCCAGACGATCGGCGACGCAGTTTCGTACCTGAAGGAACGACTCGAGGGTTGAGCGTGCGCGATTCGGCTGACGCTCGCGTCGTCGTCACCGGGCTCGGCTGCATCACGCCGCTCGGAGCGGGAGTCGACGACACCTTCGAGGCGGCCCTGGCGGGCCGTTCTGGGGTCGGGCCCATTCGGCAGTTCGACGCCACGGGCTTCCCAGCCCGGATCGCGGCCGAGGTCGATGCGGAGATCGACGTCGGCGACCTCCCCGCCAAGGAAGTCCGGCGCATGGATCGCGGCGTTCAGTTCGCCGTGGCCGCTGCGCGCGAAGCGGTGGCGGACGCCAAGCTCGAGTTGTCCGATGCGCAGCGAAACCGGGCCGGCGTGGCCATCGGCTCCGGCGTGGGCGGGCTGGGGACCTTCCTCGAGAACGAGCGCAAGCTGCGCGAGCAGGGACCGCGCCGGGTCTCGCCCTTCAGCATTCCCATGGGCATCGCGAACATGCCGAGCGGCGTCGTCTCGATCCAACACGGGCTGCGCGGCCCCAACCTGTGTCACGTGAGTGCCTGCGCGACCGGCACCCACGCGGTGGGCGAGGGGGCCCGCGCCGTGGCCCGGGGAGACGCCGACGTGATGGTCGTGGGCGGCAGCGAGGCCCCGATTCTGGGCCTGAGCTTGGCGGGGTTCGCCGCCATGCGGGCGCTGTCCGTGCGCAACGACGATCCGGAAGCGGCGAGTCGCCCCTTCGATCGCGGTCGGGACGGGTTCGTGATCGGCGAGGGCGCCGCCGTGCTGGTGCTCGAGTCGCTTGCCCACGCGGAGGCTCGGGGCGCGCGGGTGCGCGCCGAAGTGGTGGGCTACGCCGCGACGGCGGACGCCCTGCACATGGCCGCCCCCGACGAGGGCGGAGAAGGCGCGCTCCGGTGCATGAGGATGGCCCTCGAGGACGCCGGGGAACCGTCGGAGGCGGTGGGGTACATCAACGCGCACGCCACCAGCACCCCGGCCGGCGATCGCGCCGAGGCGCGGGCCATCCAGGCCCTACTGGGCGACCGGGCCGGCGCCGTCCCCGTGTCGGCGACCAAGTCCATGACGGGTCACTTGCTGGGGGCCGCCGGGGCGCTGGAGGCGATTCTCTGCGTCCGGGCGCTCGAAGCGGGCCAACTGCCTCCCACCATCAATTTGGACGACCCCGATCCGGACTGCGCACTCGACCACGTGGTGGGCACCGGGCGTCGGGCCGAGATCCGCCTGGCCCTGTCGAATTCCTTCGGGTTCGGCGGCACGAATGCGTCCTTGTTGCTGGCGGCGGCCCGCTAGCGTCGGTCGTCCGCACCCCGCCCGGCTCCCCCGCGAAACCCGCGCGCTCCCGCTATTCTCTGCCTCTTCCGAACGAGGTCCCTCGAGACCCTGCCCGAAGAGGAACGCCCATGCCCGCCGAGAGCCCGACCCCCCATCTGGACCAGAGCGATCCCGAAGTCGCCCGGCTCGTGCGCGCGGAAGGGCGGCGCCAGGCGCTGTCGATCGAGCTGATCGCCTCCGAGAACTTCGTCTCCGACGCGGTGCTGGAGGCGGTGGGCACGGTGCTCACCAACAAGTACGCGGAGGGCTATCCCGGGCGGCGCTACTACGGCGGTTGCGAGGTGGTGGACGAGATCGAGAACCACGCCATCGCGCGCGCGAAAGAGCTCTTCGGAGCCGAGCACGCCAACGTGCAGCCGCACTCCGGTTCGCAGGCCAACGAGGCGGTCTACCGCGCGGTGTGTCAGCCCGGGGACACCGTGTTGGCCATGAATCTGGATCACGGGGGGCACCTGACCCACGGCAGTCCCGTCAACTTCTCCGGCCAGCTCTACCGGATCGTCCCGTACGGCGTGCGCCGCGAGGACGAGTGCATCGACTACGACGAGGTGCGGCGGCTGGCCATCGAACATCAGCCCCGGATGATCCAGTGCGGGGCCACGGCCTACTCTCGCACCATCGACTTCGACGCCTTCCGATCGATCGCGGACGAGGTCGGTGCCGTGCTCTTCGCGGACATCGCGCACATCGCCGGTCTGGTGGCGGCCGGCGTTCACCCCACGTCCGTGGGGCGCGCCCACATCACGACGACGACGACGCACAAGACGCTGCGCGGACCGCGCGGGGGGCTCATTCTGTGCGACCAGGATTGGGCCAAGAAGATCAACAGCGCCGTCTTCCCGGGCGGCCAAGGCGGGCCGTTGATGCACGTGATCGCGGGCAAGGCGGTGGCCTTCGCGGAAGCGCTGCGACCCGAGTTCAAGGACTACTGCGCACAGATCGTGGCGAACGCGCGCGCCCTCGCCGGCGCGTTGGCCGACGCGGGCTTCAAGATCGTGTCGGGCGGGACGGACAACCACTTGTTCCTGCTGTCCCTGGTCGATCGCGACATCACGGGGAAGCAGGGGCAGCTGGCGCTCGAGGAGGCCGGCGTGACGGCCAACAAGAACATGGTGCCCTTCGATCCGCGCAAGCCGATGGTGACGTCGGGAGTCCGGATCGGCACGCCGGCCGTCACGACGCGCGGGATGCGCGAGGACGAGATGCGCGAGATCGGTGGCTTCATCGCTCGCGTTCTGGAACGCCCGGACGACACCGCGGGACTGGCGGCCGTCCGCAAGGACGTCGAGGCCCTGTGCCGCCGCTTTCCGCTCTACACCCAGCGCTGGAATGAGAGCGACGCGTGAAGTGCCCCTTTTGCGGGGACGAGTCGAACCGGGTGGTCGACACGCGCCTGGCCCGCGACGGGGCCGAGATTCGGCGTCGGCGCGAGTGCCTGGAGTGCGGTCGGCGGTTCACCACGCGCGAGCGGGTGGAAGAGTTCCTGCCCAAGATCATCAAGCGCGACGAGCGGCGAGAGGAATACGATCGCGTCAAGCTGACCACGGGCATCGAGCGCGCCTGCCAGAAACGTCCGGTCAGCATCGTGGACATCGATCGCCTCGTCGACCGCCTGGAGCGACGCCTGCAGGAGAGCGGCGACAAGGAAGTCACGAGCCGCTACCTCGGTGAACGGGTGATGGACGAACTCATCGCGCTCGACTCCATGGCGGCGGTGCGCTTCGCGTCGGTCTACCAGGGGTTTCAGAGCTCCGAGGACTACGACGAGTTTTTTGCGGCGCTTGCGCGCGGTGGTCCACGGAGGCCGTGAGCCCGGAGAAGGCCATGGCGCTGGCGCTCGCGCGAGCGCGTCGCGGTCGGGGGCGCACCTTTCCGAACCCGAGCGTGGGCGCCGTGGTGTTTCGGGGCGACCGCGTGTTGGGCGCCGGCACGACCCGGCCCGCGGGCGGCGCGCACGCCGAGATCGCGGCGCTGCAGGCCGCCGAGCGGGCGCACGGGAAACGCGCCCTGCGCGGGGCGGAGATGGCCGTCACGCTGGAGCCGTGCTGCCACACTGGTCGCACGCCGCCGTGCACCCGCGCGATCCTGAACGCGGGACTCCGGCGCGTGTGGGTCGGGATGCGGGATCCGAATCACCCCGTGCGCGGTCGGGGTCTGGCGGCACTGCGCCGCGGGGGCGTGCGGGTCGAGTTGGGCGTGCGAGCGGAACAGTGTCGAGAACACCACCGGGGCTTCGTGTCGCTGTGCGAGCGCGGCCGGCCCTGGGTGACGCTCAAGCTGGCCGCCACCCTCGATGGCCGCATCGCCACCCGGACGGGCGAATCTCGCTGGATCACCGGTTCCCCGGCGCGTCGCGCCGTTCACCGGCTGCGCGCCGGGGTGGACGCCGTGGCGGTGGGATCGGAGACCGCTTTGGCGGACGATCCCGAACTGACCGCCCGTGTGGGCCGGCGCATCGCGCACCGTCCCGTGCGCGTGCTGTTCGATTCGCGTCTGCGCGTTCCGCGCACGAGCAAGCTCTACACCCAGGCCCGTTCACACCCCACCTGGGTCGTCTGCGGCGCCCGCGCCGCGGGCCGACGCGCCGCGGAGGCGGCGGGGGTCCGCCTCTTGTCGGCTCCTCTCCGAGACGGGCACGTGGACGTGGAGGCGGGATTGGCGGTGCTCGGCGAGGCGGGGCTGACCCATCTCCTGGTGGAGGGCGGAGGCAATCTGGCCGCTTCGCTGCTCCGCGCACAGCTCGTGGACGAGATACATTGGTTCGTCGCGCCGGCTCTGTTGGGAGGGGACGCCCGCCCGGCGCTTGGATCGCTGGCGATCGAGAAGTTGGCGCAGGCCGTGGCGCTGGAGGACGTGCGGATGAGGCGGGTGGGATCGGATTGGCATCTGGAAGCGCGGGTCGCCGCCAAGGCGCGCCGCGGGGGCACCCGATGAGAAGCTATCCGGTGGGATTGGAGGCCGGCGGACTGCGCTTCGCGGTCGTCGTGTCGCGCTTCAACCACCTCATCTGCGCGCGTCTGCTGGAGGGCTGTGTGGACGAACTCCGCTACCGCGGAGCCCTCGACGACGACATCGACGTGGCCTGGGTGCCCGGTGCCTACGAGATCCCCCTGGCCGCGCGTCGCTTGGCCGAGACCGGGCGCTATGCGGCCGTGATCACGTTGGGGGTCGTCGTGCGCGGGGGCACGCCCCACTTCGACTTCGTTTGTCACGGGGTCACCGACGGCGTTCGCGAGGTGATTCGCGATACGGGAGTGCCCGTGGCCTTCGGCGTGCTCACCACCGACGACGTCGACCAGGCCCTCGAGCGGGCGGGGGGGCGCCACGGCAACAAAGGGCAGGAAGCCGCCGCGGCCGCCCTCGAGATGGCCCGGCTGTGCCCTCGGTTGGCGACGCGCCCGGACGCCGCGCCGTGACCACCGCCGGGTCGAGCTCGCGCCGGCGCTCTCGGGAGGTCGCCCTGCAGGTGCTCTACGCGCTCGACGTCGCGGCGGCCAAGGGCGAGGACCCGGGCGCCGAACACGCCTTCGCGGGCGTGGCGGAACACTTCGAGATGCCCGAGGCGGCTCGCGCCTTTGCGCGCGAGCTGGTGGACCAGGTCACGAGCAAGCTCGACGAGATCGACGCCCACATCGCCGCCCACTCCCAGAACTGGCGCCTGTCCCGGATGGCGGCCGTCGATCGGAACATCCTGCGCTTGGGAACCGTCGAACTCTGCTACACCGACACACCGGTGGCCGTCGTGGTGGACGAGGCCGTCGAGCTGGCCCGGCGCTTCGGCGGGGATCCGTCACCGGGGTTCGTGAACGGCGTGCTGGACGCCATCGCGCGCTCTCGGTCGCCAGCGGGGGGGCCGCGCTCGTGAGTGGAGAAGCCCATCTGTCCCTGGAAGCCCGGCCGCTCGAGCGGGTGGTCGCGGACGTGGCCGTGGTGGGCTTGTGCGCCGGGGAGCTCCCGCTGCGGGGCGACATCGGGCGTGCGGACTGGCGCCTGTGCGGCGTGATCACGGACCTCTTGGTGGAGGAGCGCCTGACGGGCGCCGCCGGCGAGGTCGCCCTGCTTCCCTCGGGGATGCGCTTGGGGGCCGGGCGGCTGGTGGTGCTGGGGCTCGGTCCGTCCGACGCCTTTCGCGCCCTGGAAGCCCGCGGCGCGGCGGCCGTGGCGGTGCAACAGGCCCTCGCTCTGGGGGGCCGCAGCCTGGCGCTGTCGCTGCCCCTCGAGTGGGACGGGGAGGCCGCGCGACTGGCCGCTCCGGTCATGCGCGGGGTGATCGAAACCCTGGGAGCGACGGGGGCCAAGCTCGCGGTTCGGCTCGTCACGTCGCTCCGCGCCCACCCCGGCGCCACCCAGGCGCTGGATGCGGCCGCCACCGCGGCCTCGGCAACTGGGGTGGCGCTCCAGTTGGGGGACGAAGCGCCCGGAGAGCCATCCCCCTTGGGGACGTGCGTGTAAGTCGCCTACCGTCTTCCGCTGTTCCGCATCGTTATTAAGTCCCAACCGTTCCGGCCGATCTTGTCTGATGCTGCGTTTTCTGCGCCGGGGGCTCCCTTGCCCGCGGTGCGGGGGACCCGCGGAGGGCGGAATGAGCCTCGTCGGCAGCCTCGAGGATCTGGGACTCGGGGACATTCTTCAGATCATCAGCCTCTCGCAGAAGTCGGGGGTCCTGATCCTGCGCTCGGATGCAGGGGAGGGGCGTATCGCCTTCCGCGATGGACTGGTGCGTGGCGCGGTCGTGAAGGACGGGCCCACGAGCCTGCGCGAACTTCTGCTCCGCGGTGGGTTCGTTCCGGAAGCCGACCTGGACGCCTGCGAGGCCGAGGCCGCCAAACGAGACGTCGACGTGGACGAGGTCTTGGCGGAGCGCGGCGTTCTCTCCGGCGAACGCATGGATTCGCTCCGCCGGGAGGCGGTGGAATCGGCCGTCATCGAGCTCTTCAGTTGGGACTCGGGCGACTTCAGCTTCGAGATTCGCGATGCCATGCAGCCGTCCGATCCGCCCGCGTTCCTGCGAACGGGCATCAACGCCCAGTACCTGGCGATGGAAGGCAGCCGCGTGACCGACGAGGCGGGCCGCGGCGGCGCCGAGGAGGAGCCGGACCCGTCGGTGGAGGAGATGTTCGGTCTGGGCCCCGCGTCCGATACGGCGCCCGCCCCGAGCGAACCCGTGCTGGACGCCGAGCCGGTGCTGGAGGCCGAACCCGTGCTGGATGCCGAGCCCGTGCTGGAACCCGAGTCGGAGCCCGAGCCCACCATGCTCGAGTGGCCCGACGAGACGGAGGAGCCGGTGCTGGAGGCCGTCCCCGTGGATGCCCCGGCGCCGCAGGAGACGATCGAGCCGGCCGACGCGCTGGCTCTGGCGACCGCGGCGCGTGTCGAGAGCCGGGAAGAAGCGGACGCATCAGAGAGCGCCGAGCCCGACTTCCTGGAGCCCGACTGGGTCGAAGAGGAGACGGAGTCCGCCGCACCTTCCGCCGTCGAGAGTGCGCCGCCTCCCGAACCCCAGGCGGCACCCCCGGCCGCGGGACCTCGTCCCGGGCGACGCCCCCCGGTCGTGGTGATCGATCCCGACCTGCCGACGCTCGAGTGGACGAAGGCCGCTCTGAAGGACGCCTTTCCCCGCGTTCACATCTTTCAGCGCTCCGACCACGGGGTGACGCGGATCCGTCAGTACTTGTCCCGGGCCGACGCACCGCTGGTGCTGCTCTCGACGGAGGCGCCGCCGGATCCCACCAACGGGATTCGCGACCCCGCCGCCCTGGTGCGCCGGCTCAAGTCGCTCTCCCCCAAGATGTCCTGCCTCTGGTTCACGACCGAAGACGGCGGCCCCGTGCCGCGCAACGCGCCCTGTGACGGCACCGTCGTCCACCCCGCTGCACACCAGTTGCGCAACGCCCGTGCGGCCCGCGGCAACGACGAGATCGCCGAGCGGCTGCGGCTGGCCCTGCACGAGATCCTGACCTCGGGCCCACCGGGCAGCCCGAGCGCCGAGCCCTCGGCCGAGTCGCTGCAGGTGCTGACGGGCATCACGGCCCGGCTCGCCGATGCCTCCAGCCGGGGTGAGGTGCTGCCCGTGGTGCTGGACTACGCCGGCGCCAGCTTCGGGCGGGTGGCCATGTTCATGGTGCGCGAGAACTCGGTCGTCGGGATGGCGCAGCGCGGGATGCCGCGGGCCGACGGGCCGGACGACAGCGGGATCCTGCAGATTCAGCTGGGCACGTCCGAGAGCGAGTGGATCCGGAAGGTCCTGACCGGTCGCACCGCCGTTCGCGCGGCGCCCGGGCCCGGAGACCAGAAGTTGGTTTCGCTACTTGGGGGCAGTTCGCCCCATCAGGCCTATCTGGCGCCGATCCAGAGCGGCGACCGCATCGTTGCGTTGTTGTACGCAGACCACCTGCCCGGCTCGGACCCCATCGGGGACACCAGCGCGCTCGAGGTGGTACTCCACCACGCGGGCGTCGCCCTGGAGCGGGCCGCCCTGGAACGGGCCCTGGCGGAAGCCGAGTCGTAGCCCGGATTCCGGGCTTCGAGGGGGCTCCATTCCCCCGCGGATCGTCTGCGGGCGGGGCCTCGAAGTCCCGGATGCGCCTCAAGAAACCCACTGCACGGCCGATACAGGGAGCGGTCCCTGTGGACCGCGGAATCCGCACGCGAACGGCTGGTAGAAGCCGGGGAGAGGCCCGTGCAGCGAATCCTGATCGTCGAAGACTCCGCGACGATGCGGTCGCTTTTGTCATCCTCCTTGGAGGAGCTGGACGTCCCGGTGAAGATCACGGAGGCCTCGAGTGGATTCGAGGCGCTTCGCTGTCTGCCCCGTGACCGCTACGACCTCATCGTCACCGACATCAACATGCCCGACATCAACGGGCTCGAGTTGGTGTCGTTCGTGCGGAACAACGAGGCATACCGCTCGATCCCACTGGTGATCGTGTCCACTGAAGGCTCGGATCGCGACCGCGACAAGGGCCTCGGGCTGGGGGCCGACGCGTACCTCGTCAAGCCCTTCGACCCCGAGATGCTGCTGCAAGTCGCGCGCGACCTGCTCGCCCGATCGGCCCGGGAGGGCTGAGCCCCATGGCCGCGCGCCGCAAGAAGGCGACCACGCGCCAGACGAAGGCACACCGGGAGTTCGTCTCCGAAGCGGAGGAGATTCTCGAGCGGATGCGCGAGGACCTGGCGGATCTGGCCGACCAGCGCGTCCAGGGCGCCGACGTCGACCCGGACCTCGTGAATCGCATCTTCCGCTCCGCACACTCGCTGAAGGGCCTCGCGGGCATGTTCGGGCTCGATGGAATCAGCGATCTGGCACACCACGTGGAAGACGTGCTGGACGGCCTGCGCCTGGGCCGCACGTCGCTGGAGTCGCCCGCGGTCGGGCTCATGGACGAGGCGGTGACGCTCTTCGGCACGCTGCTCGAGCGGATCGGGGACGCCGACTACGAGGCAGAAGCCACGGCGGCCGTCACGTCGCTGATCGGGCGCATCGAAGGGGCGGTCGAAGAGGCGCCCGCTCCGGTCGGCGAGTTCGAGGGGCTCGATCTCGACCCCGCGCTGCTGCGCGCGCTGACCGAGTACGAAGAGCACCGCCTGCGCGAGAACCTGAAGCGAGGGCGGAACATCGCGCTCGTGGACACGATGTTCGAGATCATCTCCTTCGAGGAGGGGCTCTCGGAGCTCTCGGGCGCCATCAAGGAAGTCGGCGAGGTGATCTCCACGCTGCCCTCCCCGGGCGAGGCGCCGGAGTCCCAGATCCGCTTCTCGCTGCTGGTGGCGACCGACACCGGCGCGACCGAGCTCTCGAACCGCCTCGAGTTCAACGACACCACGGTGCGTCCCGTCCAGGACCTTCCCGCGCGGGAGCCCGAGCTCGCATCGCCGCCGCCGCGCAAGGTGGAACCGGATCCTCCGGAAAGCCAAGAAGACCTGTCGCTTCCCGAGCCCGCTTCGATCGACCACGAGCCCGAGGCATCGCGGCCCGAGAGCTCCGATCTCGCGTCGCTCAAGTCCATCAGCGACACCGTACGGGTCGACATCCGGAAGCTGGACGAGCTGATGAACATGGTCGGCGAGCTGGTGATCCAGCGCGGCGCCATCGATTCGATCGTGAGCCGCTTGACGGCGGATCCGGAGACGGCGCGGCTCGGCGTCGAGCTCTCGAAGGTCCACAAAGCCGTAGACCGCAAGCTGAAGGAGCTGCAGTCCGGCGTTCTGGACGTGCGCATGGTTCCGCTTCGCCAGGTCTTCGAGAAGCTCTCGCGCGTCGTCCGGAGGTTGCGCCGCGATCTGGAGAAGGAGGTCCGGCTGGACATCAAGGGGGCGGATACCGAGCTCGACAAGCTGATCGTCGAGGAGCTCGTGGATCCCCTGATGCACCTCGTGCGCAACGCCTTCGATCACGCCATCGAGTCCACCGAGGAGAGGGTTGCCGCGGGCAAGCCGGCCGAGGGCACCATCGCCGTCGACGCCTTCCAGCGCGGCAACCACGTGGTGATCCAGGTGAACGACGACGGGCGAGGCATCGATGCGGCCGACCTGCGCGCGAAGGCGGAGCGCCGGGGACTCGTCGATCCCGAGGACGCGCTCAGCCACAAGGAAACCCTCGACCTCATCTTTACGCCGGGGTTCTCGACCCGCGACGAAGTCAGCGAGACCAGCGGTCGCGGCGTCGGCATGGACGTCGTTCGGAACAACCTCACCGCTCTCGGCGGCATCGTCGACGTCGATTCGACGTTGGGCCGCGGAACCACCGTCTCCATGACGCTGCCGATTACGCTGGCCATCATCCAGGCCCTGATCGTGGGCACGGAGGAGCAGCGCTTCGCGATTCCCCTGAACTCCGTGCTGGAGACGATGTTGGTCGAGGCGTCGTCCATTCAGCGCAGCGAAGAGCGCGAGATGCTGAATCTGCGCGGGGAGCCGCTCCCGCTGCGACGCCTGTCGCGGGAGTTCGGGCTCCCCGACGCCGATCCGGACGCCAAGCAGTACGTGGTCGTCCTGGGGCTGGGCGAGCTGCGGGTCGGCCTGCTGGTCGACCGGCTCGAGGGGCAGCAGGACACCGTCATCAAGGCGATCCAGGGACCCGTCCATCAGGTTCGTGGCATCGCGGGTGCGACCGAGCTGGGAGACAAGGGAGCCGTGCTGGTGCTCGACGTGTCGGCCATCGTCGAGGACACGGTGCGACGGAGGGACGCCGCGTGAGCGGATCCATCGGACAGACGCCCCAGACGGACTGGGAGTCCCTCGCCCGCAAGGCGGCGGGCTCGGTGGGCGAAGGCGAGGAGAGCCTGCTCCTCCGGGAGCTTCTGGCCTTCCAGCTCGCCGACACGCCTTACGCGATTCCGGTGGAGCGGGTTCGCGAGATCGTCCGGCTGCGCCCGATTACGCCGATGCCGCGGGTTCCGGATCCGATCATCGGCGTCATCGCCCTGCGCGGCGAGATCGTCCAGGTACTCGACCTCCGAAAGCGGCTGGCGCTGCCGCCCACGGAGCAGACCCGGCGCAGCCGCATCATCGTCCTGCACGGCGACGACGACCGCGTGACGGGGGTTCTGGTCGATTCGGTTCGCGAGGTCTTGCGCGTGACCGAGGAGGCCATGAGGGCGGCCTCGGAAGGCGACAGCGGCAGTGTGGGCGAACTCTGTGTTCGCGAGGGGCAGTTCGTTTCGATCTTGGACTTGGACCGGGTGCTGGACCTTGGCGCAGACAGCTAGTGTCACGACCGCTCTCGATGCCACGAGCATCAACCTCGCGTGCTTCTCCGTGAAGGAGCGCGTGTACGCGATCGACATCACGCAGGTGAAGGAGATCGTGCGCTGGCAGCAGATCACGCCGCTGCCCAAGGCACCCACCCTGATCGAGGGCGTGGTGGATCTGCGCGGAGCCGTGATTCCGGTGCTGGACCTGGGTCGTTCCTTGGGCGGAGACCCCATCGAGGTGACCTCCCAGGCTCGGATCGTGGTGCTGGAGCTGGACGGCCTCGTGCTGGGCCTGTGCGTCGAGGCGGCCATCGACGTCCTCTCGCTGGATGCAACGGCCCTGGAAGATCCCCCGGCCCTGGCGACCCACGCCGGCTACGACGCCATTCGAGCCGTCGTCCGGCGCAGCGGCGAAGCGCCCGTCATGGTCCTCTCGATCGAGCACATCTTGGAGAGCGTGTACCGGTCCGCCCTGCACGTGCCTGGGGGGGCGTGATGGAGGATCGGGAGCGCGTCACCGGCGGCCAGTTGAAGTGGAGGATCTTCCGGCTCGACGCCCTCGTGTCGATGCCCGCGACGGTCCTGGTTCTGTACTTCCTGGGCACGGTGCTCGACATCTCGGCGGACGTCTGGAAGGCCTTCGCGATCGTCGTGCTTCCTTATGCGGTCGTGACGGGCGTTGCCGTCGACCGCATCCGAGAGCGCGCACTGCGGGCGGTATATCGCTACCTGGCGACGGAGGCCGGACAGAAGCCGGACCGGCGGGACACGCGGGAGGCCTTCGCGGCCGTGATGGCGACGCCCCGGCGTACGATCGTGATGCAGCTGTTCAACTGGATTTCCGCGGCGGCATTCATCGCGATCCTGCTGCCGGTCCTCGCCGACGACAGCTGGGGTGCCTTCGAGAGCGTGGTTCTCCTGCTGGCCGGCATTGCGGGCGCGCTGGTGACCGCGACGTTCAGCTTCTTTCTCACCAAGCACGCACTGGAGCCGGTTCGCGATCGACTGGCCGCCGAGCTGCCCGACCCTGAAGAGCGACGGGCCCTGGTGACGCCGCTCGGGCTCCACCGGAAGCTCCAGGTGGCCGTCGTGGGCACCGTGGCCAGCTCGCTCCTGGCGGCGGTCACCCTGTCGTACGTCCACGGCGTCGACAGCCTGGAGGAGTTCTCCGACTCGTGGAGCGAAGCGGCGCTGGACGTGCTGGCCGACCGCGTCGACGAGGGCTTCCTCACCGATCGCGTGGCCGAGATCTACCCGGATCCCGCCGCGCTTCCGCTCACCATCGAGTTCGCGCTGGTGGGCGACGAGGGCGTCGAGGACCGCAGTGCATCCAAGACTCCCCTGTTGGGAGGCGACCTTCTCGGCCGAGTCCTCGAGCTGGCGCGCCAGCACGACGGGGACGGCGGCGGCGCCGTGCTGGGTGCGGTCGATGTTCGCTGGCGCAACCTGCCGCAGGATCGGGTCTTGGTGGCCGGGATCCCGCGCGACGAGGTGACGGCCCTGCTGGAGGGGACGTGGGTGGGGCTCGGGGTCGTGTTCTTGCTGGGTGTGGCGTTGGCCCAAGGCATCGGTGCGCTCCTGGCACGGGACGTCAGCCGCACCAGCGCGGGTTTGCAGGCCGAAGCGGACCGCATGGCCCTGGGAGACCTGCGTCCGGGCCGCACGATCGAATCCGAGGACGAGTTGGGCGATTTGGCGCGCTCGTTCGCCCGCATGGGGGGCGCCCTGCGCGCCACGGTGGGCCGAGTGGCCGAGGCTGCGGACCGCGTCGACGGGGCGGCGAGCGAGATTTCTCGCTTCTCGGAGAGCGTGGGAGAGTCCAGCGCGGACCAGGTTCACCGCATCCACGAGGCCAGCCAGCTGATGGACCAGATCCAGCAGCAGGTCAAGGGCATCGCCAGCTCGGCGCAAGCGTTGAACGTCTCGGTGGAGGAGTCGAGCAGCTCGATTCTGGAGCTGGGCGCCGCGGGGGACGAGCTCAACGACACGGCGTCCGTGTTGGGCGGCAAGGTCGACGAGGTGACCAGCTCCATCGAGGAGATGGTCCGGAGCGTCAAACAGGTCGCGACCAGCACCGAGTCCCTCGGCGAAGCCGCCATCGAAACGGCGTCGAGCATGGAGGAAATGGCGAGCGCCATGCGCAGCGTCGACACGACCGCCGAGCAGACCGCCGACCTCTCCAGCAGCGTGGTGGAGAGTGCCGAGCAGGGGCAGGCGAAGGTGCGCAAGACGATCGAGGGCATGGAGGCGATTCGGGACGCGACCGACAGCGCCGAGAGCGTGATCCGAGGCCTGGGCGATCGGACCAAGGAGATCGGCGCGATCCTGGACGTGATCGACGACGTCGCCGACGAGACGAACCTGCTCGCCTTGAACGCGGCCATCATCGCGGCGCAGGCGGGTGAGCAGGGCCGTGCCTTCTCGGTGGTCGCCGACGAGATCAAGGAACTGGCCGACCGCGTGCTCGGAAGCACGAAGGAAATCGGCCAGCTGATTCGAGCGGTGCAGGAGGAGAGCTCGAGCGCGATCGGCGCGATCGAGGCGGGCTCGAAGAGCGTGGCGGGCGGCGTCGAGCTGTCGGCGGAGGCGGGCATCTCCCTCGAGGAGATCACGCGCTCTTCGCGCGAGAGCGGCGAGCGGATCGGCCAGATCGTGACGGCCGTGCGCGAGCAGACCCGGGCCGCGGGACACGTCGTGCAGCTGATGGAGAGGGTTCGCGGCGGCGTCGAGCAGATCAAGGGCGCCGGCGAGGAACAGGACCGGGGCAACGAGGTCGTGTTCCGGTCCTCCGTCACCATGCGCGAGGTGGCCCAGCAGGTGCGCAGGACCACGGAAGAGCAGTCGCGCGGGTTCGGTCGAATCCGGGAGAGCGTGGAGGACGTGCGGGACGCGGTTGAGAAGATCAACGGCTCGCTACAGGACCAGACGGAAGTGTGTGGCCAGGTTGCCGCCTTTCTGGACCAGGTGTCGGAGCGTACGCGGTCGAACGAGGACGCCGCCAATCGAATGGGAGAGGCGATGCGGGCGCTCGTCCGCCAGGCCGAGGCCCTGCGCGAGGACGTCGGTCGCTTCCAGCTGTAGGGGTGGCGGCCGAAGTGCGCGCCGGAAGGAGTGAGGAATGATTGCGGGATGCCCGAAGTGCGGTGCCAGGTACCGCGTGGACGAAGGCCGGATCGGCAGCGGCGGAGCGAAGCTCCGGTGCGCCAAGTGCCAGGCCGTGTTCCGCGTGCGCGCCCCTGAAGCGGGTGCCGAGTCCGCTCCTGCGCCCGCAGAGGCGGTGAAGCCGTCCGCGGCCCCCGCGGCGCCGGCTCCCTCCGAACAACAAACGGACCCCGCGCGTCTGGTGCTGGTCGCCGACCCCGAGGTCGACGACGGCAAGGCTACGGCTGCAGCCATCGAGAGCTGGGGACTGCAGTCGATCTTGGTGCACGACGGAGTCGAAGCGATGATGACCATCCAGCGGCGGCTGCCGAGAGCCGTGGTCCTGGATGCCGCACTGCCCAAGATGTACGGATTCCAGATCTGCGAGGTCATCAAGCGGAACGACGCGCTGCGCGACACCCACGTCATTCTGGTGGGAGCGATCAACAACGCCGACCGCTACCGACGGCCGCCCGGCGATCTCTACGGCGCCGACGACTACTTGGAGCGCCAAGACCTGCCCGGCGGCCTTCGGACCGTGCTCCAGAAGTGCGGGATGGAGGTCGGCGGCGCTCCGTCGTCGTCCCCGAGCCCGAGCGCCGCGGATTCGGGTACGGCCTTGGACGCGTCGCAGCTGGAGGGGCCCACTCAGTTCATGGAGGCGCCGGTCTCGCCGAGCGCCGCGGTCTCCGATGACCAGGCCCAGGCCGAGCGCCTCGCGCGAATCATCATCTCCGACGTGATCCTCTACAACCAGGAGAAGTTCGAGGCCGCGGTTCGAGCCGGAAACGTGCTCGAAGTCATGGAGGTGGACATGGCCGAAGGGCGGGCGCTCTTCGCCCAGCGAATTCCCGAGGCGGTTCGACAAGAGCGCGATCACCTCGCGGACGAACTCCTGCGCGTGGCGCGCGAGCGAGGGATGACATGAGCTCGGCCATCGACGATCGCGATCGCGAGAGCATTCTCCACGACCTCGAGAACGCCGACGACGAAGTCCGGCGCCTCGCCGTGGAGAGGCTCCTGGTCCTCCCGCTCGAGGAGGCGGTGCCCCGGCTCGTGGTCAGCTTGGGAGACCGCTCTTGGCGCGTGCGCAAGGCCGCCGTGGATCGCCTCGTCGGCTGCGGCGAGACCCAGGCCGTCGTCGCGGGGCTGATCGAGGCGCTGGCCGATGGAGAGAACCCCGGGCGCCGAAACTCGGCGGTCGAGGCCCTGGTCAAGCTGGGCTCGACGGTGACTTCGAGCCTGATCGAGGCGCTCGACACCGACGACGTGGACGTGCGCAAGTTCCTCGTGGACGCTCTCGCTGGGATCGGCGATGCCGAGTCGCGCGACGCCATGATCCAGACGCTCGAAGACGCCGATCCCAACGTGCGAGCCGCTGCGGCCGATGCGCTGGGTGTGATCGGCGGCGAAGGAATCGCGGCGCACCTGATGGCGCGAGCGGTGCTCGACAGCGAGGATCCGCTCGTGCGCCTGTCGGCCCTTCGGGCTCTGGCCCGGATCGAGGCGCCGGTACGCGCCGCCGACTTGGGCTCGGTACTCGACCAGGGCATGCTGCGTGCAGCCGGCTACGGCGTGCTCGGCTTCGTCGATGACGAAGACAGCGTGGCCTGTCTCACGAAGGGCCTCTCCTCCAACGCCCGCGCCGCGCGGGAAGCCGCCATGGAGGCCCTGCTGCGGCTTCTCTCCCGTGTCGACGGCGAGCGCTCGGAGGTGCTGGTGGTCGAGATCCGAAGTGCGGCGCGCGCCTCGGAGCTGGTCGTGACGGGGGCCGTCGAGCACCTCCCCGAGGCCGACCTCGCGACCCGCCTGGTCCTGGTCCAATTCCTGGGCCTGCTCGACGACGAACGCGCGGTCGTGCCGATCCTGATGGCGGGCCAGGACGAGGCGATCGCAGAGGTTGCCCAGGCGACTCTCGAAGCCATGGGGAGTGCGACCGAGCGCGGGATCGACGCCGCGTGGTCCTCGCTGGACGGCGAGATCCGCCGGGACGCCTGCACGATCCTGGGCCGGGTGGGGGGGGCGGCCGGCCGCGGCCGCCTGCTGTTGGTCTTGGACGACGCCGATCCCGAACTGCGCAGCGCCGCCGCCCGGGCGCTCGGAGAGTGCCGCTGTGCCGAGGCGCTGCCCACCCTGGTGGGTCGGCTGGAGGCCGCGGCCGTCGAGGACGAGGAAGAGAACGAAGAGGAGGTCGAGGCCCTCGTGGAGGCGCTCGTCGCCCTCGGCAGCCCGGTGGACGGCGGCCCCGACCTGACCGCGCAGGCCGTCGAACTCCTTTCTGCGAGGCTGGAGGGAGCCGTCGAGGCCGTGCGTCTCGCCATCGCGACCGTGCTGGGTCGGATCGGTCGACCTCAGGACGCCGAGCTCGTCTCGCTGCTGCTCAAGGACGCGAGTGCGGCCGTACGCCGCGCGGCCGTCGAGGCCCTGGCGCGGCTCGAGCCGGGTGCGGCGTCCGAGCCGCTGCGCCTGGCGTTGGCGGACGAGTCGCCCATGGTGCGTATCGCCGCGGCCGGAGCCCTCGGGGCCTCGGGCAACTCCAACGTCCTGGACGACCTGCGTCGCCTGATCCACGACGAGGACGCGCGCGTTCGCGCCGCCGCAGTGCGCGCGATCGGGGTCCATTCGAGCCGAACCGACGACGAATCGGCCCATCGCGACGCCGTCGCCCTGCTGGAGAACGCGCTGCTCGACGAAGGCGGCGTCGCCATGGCGGGCGCCGAGGCCCTGAAGGCGGTCGGTGGGCAGCAGGCGGCGCAGGCGGCCGCGCGGCTCCTGGATCGCCCCGAAGCCGAGCTGATCCAGGCGGCGGTCGCGTGCATCGGAGCGCACGGCGACGCCGCGACCGTCGACGAACTCCTGTCCCTGGTATCGCATCCCCACTGGGCGGTGCGTTCGGAGGTGATCCAGACCTTGGCCGAACGAGGCGTCGCGAGAGCCGTGCCGCCGATTCTTCGCCGACTCGAGACCGAACAGGACAACTTCGTTCGCGAGTCGATTCTGCGGGCATTGAAGCGACTCGAGGGCTGAACGCGTGCTCTTTGAGGACTCCAACAAGCTCGATATGAGCGACGCCGAGTACCGCATGTTCTGCGAACTCGTCGAGAACCACTGCGGGTTGCACTTCTCGAACGACTCGCGGTTCTTGGTGGAGAAGCGTCTGGCGCGCCGCATGGCAAAGATCGAGATGACGAGCTTCGCGTCCTACTACTACGAGCTGAAGTCCGGGGGGTCGGGAGATGAGGAGCTCGCGAACCTGATCGACGAGCTCACGACCAACGAGACCTACTTCTTCCGCGAGCGCAAGCAGCTGCAGGCTTTGTTCGAGGAGATCATGCCCGAGATGCTGGAGATCCGGAAAGCCAACAAGCAGCCGGGGCCGGTGAGCGTGTGGTCGGCCGGCTGTTCGAGTGGCGAGGAGCCGTACACCGTGGTCCAGTTGGCGCTGGAAGCGGGCTACGAGCCGGGTCGCGACATCCGCGTCTATGCCTCCGACATTTCCCGATCGA
>JAKSBN010000217.1 GCA_022361175.1 Pseudomonadota bacterium
CGCTAGGCGGGCACGAAGGTGTACGCGTCGTCGATCGTGCCGCGCAGAACGCCTTCGGGGTGGGCCTCGCGGGGCAATCCGACACGCGTCTGTTCGCGCACGCGCTCGAGATCCAGCGGCAGCCATTCCTCCCACGCCACGGCGCCCAGCCACACGGCGCCCCGGCCGCGCCGCCACACCGCCCGTTCGTAGCGGAGCCACGGCAGGCCCAGGGCTCGCCAGACTTCGAAGCCGGCCCCCACCGTCAGCAGCCAGTTGGCGCGTCCGCCGAATTGGGCGGCCGAGAAGGCCAGCAGCGTCGCTTCGCCTACGTCGTCGGTGCCGTAGCCGGTCAGCACGTGCTGGAGATCGTGGAGCGGTACCAAGCGATCCGCGAACCACTGGCGTGCGGGGTCCAAGGGCGCCAGCTCGCCGGCGGCTTCCCAGCGCTGACGGGTTCGGCGGTTCAGGTCGAGGAGTCCCTGAGTCGAGAAGCCGTTGGCGTCCAGGTAGCGGAGATAGGCGCGGCCGAGGCTGGCCTCGGGCAGGCGTTCGAGCGCCTCGCGATCCGAGAGCGCTGTGGCCAGGCACGGCCGGGCTCGCAGCAGCCGTCGGCCTTCCGGGCAGGCGGCCAGCCGGCGAAACGAGCGCTCGAAAGCCGGGCCGCCCACGGCCAGCACCAGGTCCACGGCCCGCGCCGTATCTTCCGGTTCGTTCAGCAACGCGCGCAGCGAGCGCCAGGCGGACCTCCAACGAACGCGAGGGCGGGGCGCGGTCGGAACGGCGTTCGGCGCGGGATCGATCGACATGACGGTACCTCCTGACGGTTCAGCCGCGTCGGACGGCGGCCAGCGGAGACTCGGGCGCGTCGCTGGGGGTCACCAGCTCGGGCAGGGGCTCGCCCCGGCTGGCCCCGCCGTCGGTCGCCACGGCGCCCAGGAAGATGTCGGCCGTCCGCTCCAGCCGGGCGCGCAGCGAATCACTGGCGTCCTCGTAGAGCCAGTGGACGATGGTCCCGTTGGTGAGGCTGTCGAAGGCCTGGGCCAGTTCGGCCGCGGAGACCCGGGCGAGGAGTTCACCGCGCTCCTGTCCGCGTGCCATCAGCTGCTCCAGGAGTTGCAGTGACGCCTCGCGCATGCGGCCGGCGTCTCCCCCCTCGTCCAGGCCCACCCGCAGGCGCACGATTTCGCGGAAGACGCCGCTGTAGAAGCTCCGGTACATCTCGATGCCGGCCATGTGGGAGAAGAGGGCGCGGACGAGCACGGGGGTGGGGTGCTGGTCGTGGGCCAGCGCGGTGTTCAGCATGGCGCTGAAGTACGCGAAGACCTCCTCGGTGATGGCCTCCACCAGGTTGTACTTGGCGGGGAAGTAGTTGAAGACGGTGGCGCGGGACACGCCGGCGGCTGCGGCCACTTCACTCATCGTGACCTGCTCGAAGCCCCGCTCGCCGAACAGCTGGCGCGCCGCATTCAAAATGCGGGTGCGCAGTTCCACCCGGTTCTGCGCGCGCTTGGAGAGCATGGACTCGAGTCTAACAAAATTGATGGACTCAAGTCCAAGGTCTTCAAGTGACTGAAATCGCGGAATTTATCTGACGTCTCGCTCGATCTGGCCATCCCGGATGTGGATCTGGCGCTCGGCCTGCTCGCCGATGCGCGGGTCGTGGGTCACCACTACGAGGGTCGTGCGATCGGCGTGGAGTTCGCGCAGGAGCTGCAGGATCTCGCCGCCGGTGGTGGTGTCGAGATTGCCGGTGGGCTCGGCGGCCAGCAGCAGGGAGGGGCGGTTCACCAGAGCGCGCGCGATGGCCACGCGCTGGCGCTCGCCGCCGGAGAGCTCGCTGGGCAGGTGGTGCTCGCGGTGTCCGAGACCGACCCGCTCGAGCGTCTCGCGGGCGCGCACGCGTCGCTCGCGGCGCGAGACGCCGCGGTACGAGAGTGGCAGTTCCACGTTCTCGATGGCGGTCAAGCGCGGTAGCAGGTTGAAACTCTGGAAGATGAAGCCGATCTCCTCGCCGCGCAGGCGGGCCAGACCGTTGGGGTCGAGATCCCGGGTGTCCCCGCCGTGGATCCAGAGGCGTCCGCTGGTGGGTCGAGACAGACAGCCGAGGATTTCCATCAGCGTGGTCTTGCCGGACCCGGACGGACCCATGACGGACACGAAAGTCCCCGCCTCGATCTGCAGGTCGAGGCCGCGCAACGCGTGCACGTCCACGTCGCCCACGGTGTAGTGCTTGTGAACGCCTTCCAGGCGGACGGCCGGAACCACGTCGACGCGTTCGGCCTGCGTCATAGGGCGCGCAGCGACTCGGCGGGCGGCACCCGCGAGGCGCGAAGGGCCGGCAGCAGGCCGGACGTGATGCCCACCAGGGCCAGCACCGCGGTGATCAGCGCGACGGTGCCGGGGTCGGCCACGGGGCTGGAGGCCAGCGGGCTCTCGGGCGGCACGACGTGGCGCAGCCACGCCACCAGACCGAGACCGAGTCCGGAACCCACGAGCGCCGACAGCGACGAGACGGCCACCGCCTCGGCCAGGAACTGCAGGAAGATCGCGCCGCCCGTCGCACCCACCGCCTTGCGCAACCCGATTTCGGTGCGCCGCTCTCCCACCACGACCAGCATGATGTTCATCACGCCGATGGCTCCGACCAGCAGCGTGACCATGCCGGCTCCGAACAGGAAGATCTTGAGTCCCAGCAGCACGCTCTCCACGATGCGCAGGATCTCGTGCATGTTGACGAAGTTGAGCGCCGTCTCGATGCCCGGGTCGTAGTCGTGGCGCAGTCCCATGATCTGTCGCACGGCCTGGATGGCGCCGTAGGTCTGCTCGCGTCGGGGCGGCTCGAAGATGGCCTGGGCTACGCGGTCGTCGTGCACCAGCCAGCGCTGGGCGGCGGTGTACGGGATCCAGATGCTCTCGTCGTCGCGGCCGCCCAGGTTCACGATCTGTTCCTTCTTGGCGACCGTCACTCCGACGACCCGAAACGGGACGCTGTTCACGTGGATCGTGTGGCCCGGAGCCGGCGTGCGCCCGAAGAGCCGCACCGCGGCGGTCGGGCCGAGCACGGCGACCCGGGCCGACCGTTCCACGTCGGTGGGCGAAAGCGGGCGGCCCTCGGCGATGTGCGTGTTGCTGACGCGATGGGCGTCCGCGTTGACGCCCCACACGGTGAGTAGCTTCGTGCGCCGTTCGCCGCGGACGATCGCGGCCCACATGGGGATGTTGGGCGAGAGCCGCTCGACGGACTCGAGGCGCTGCAGGCCGTCGACGTCGTCGTTCTCGACGAACACGGACCGCGCCCCCCGCTCGCCGACGCCGGGCTTCATGACGAAACCGGGGAAGAGCCACACGCGCTTGGGGCCGACCTCCGAGAGCTCGCGCATGTAGTGGCGGTCGGTGCCCTCCATGAAACCCGCCAGCATGGTCAACATGAACGCCCCCCAGACGATGCCGAGGGAGGTCAGGAAGAAGCGCAGCGCGTGCGCGCGCAGGCTGCGAAGGGTGGCGAGGAAGAGGTCCATCACGTCACTCGGCCCTCAGGGTGAGGGCCGGGTCGACGCGGGCCGCCCGGACGGCCGGCACGATCCCCGCCACGAGCCCCACTCCCACCAGGATGAACACGGCCGTCACCACCACCGGCCACTGCAGGATGGGCACCGGCACCAGGTCGGGCACCTCGAACTGACCCAGCAGCCGGCAGCTGGCGATGCCCAGGCCGACGCCCACGGCCCCCCCGAAGCCCGTGATGGCCAGGGTCTCCAGAAAGAACTGGGTGACCACGTCGCGCCGCCGGGCGCCCACCGCCAGCCGCAGCCCGATCTCGCCGCGGCGCTCGTGCACCGCGTCGAGCATCATGTTCAAGGTGCCCACGCCGCCGATCACCAGGGTGGTGACGGCCAGGATGAAAAGGAACCCCTTCGTCTGGTCCATGGGCATGCGGTTCATCATCTCGAGGCTGCTGAAGATGCCGATGGCCTCCTCGTCCGAAGGCGAGACGCGCAGCCGCCGCGCCAGGATGCCCCGGGCCTCGCGCTTCGAGTCCTCCAACAGGCGTCGGTCCGGAATCCGATACAGGATCGTGTTGACCACCACGTCGCTGGTCCACCAGGCCGGCCAGTTGGAGCGGAGCGTCGTGACGGGCATCCAGACCTGTTCGTCGATCTCCAGCCGGTCGCGCGCGAGCTGGGTGCCCACGTGCTCGAGCAGGCCCACCACCTTGAAGGGCTTGCCGCCGATCCGGACGCGGGCGCCCAGCTCGGCGCGGCTGCCGAGGAGCCGCCGGCGAACCGTGTCCCCCAGCACGACCACGTGGCGCCGGTGTTCCACGTCGGCGCGGGAGATCCCCCGGCCCGCGGCCAGCGGCACGCCCCGGATGGCCATCACCTCCGGCTCGATGCCGCGCACGTCCACGTTCATGGAGCGCTGCCCGAAGCTTCCCGGCAGGATCTCCATCGCCTGGGCGCCCACCAGGTCGGGAATGCGCGCCCGGCGGCGGAGCGTCTCCACGTCCTCCATCCGGAACCACAGGTAGCGGCGGTCGGAGGCCGGCGTGAACTCCTCGCCGATGCGGCCGGCCCAGATCTGTCCCACGTTGCGGCCCGTCTTGAAGAACCCGCGCTCCAGCATGACGCGGACGCCCTCGCCCCAGCCCATCAGGAAGATCACCGAGGCGGTGCCCCACACCAGTCCGAAGAGCGTGAGCAGCGACCGCATCCGCTGGGCGCGAAGCGTCCGTGCCGCTTGCGACAGGATCTCCACGGTCGTCATGGTCGACTCCGTCCGGCGCGCGGGCAGCGCGCCGGCAGCCTCACTGGACCTCCACCCGCTCGCCCTCTGCGAGGCCCGACAGCACCTGCACGCGGCTCCCGTTGACGATGCCGATCTCCACGTCGCGTTCGTCGCGGGGCTGCGCTTCGTCGCCCGTCACGACGTTCACGTAGATGCGCTCGCCGCGGTAGCGCAGGGCGGACTCGGGCACGGTGAGCGCGTCGGGGACGACCTCGGCCACGATGTCCGCGTCGCCGGACATGCGCGGCTTCAACAGCGACGCCTCGGGGTCGACGATCTCCACCTCGACCTCGAAGTACGTGACGTTCTGAACCCGGTTGCCCACCGGGCTGATGTCGCGGACCTGGCCGGCGAACGCCCGCTCGCCGAACGCCTCGGTGCGAACCTCGGCCGTCTGCCCGACGGCCACGCGCGGAATCTCCGACTCGTCCACCAGCCCCTCGAGATGCAGCGACTTGGTGGCGGCGATGGACAGGAGCAGCGTCCCACCCGTGACCGCCGTGACCGGTGAGACGGCGTTGCCTTCCTCCACCGGCACGTTCAGCACGCGCCCGGCCAGCGGCGCGCGGATGGTGGCGTAGCGCAGCTGGGTCGCGAGCCGATCGCGGTTGGCCCGCGCCCGGGCGAGCGAAGCGACGGAGGTCTCGAAGCGCGCCCGGGCGTCGTCCAGGACCCGCGTCGCGGTGGCGCCGCGATCCTGGAGATCCTGGGCCCGCCGGCGCTCGATCTCGGCGAAGCGCCGCTCGACCTCTGCGGCCTCGACCGCGGCGTCGGCCTCCCGCAGCTGGGCCTCCAGGAGATCGCGTTCGATCTCGACCAGCACCTGGTCGGCTTCCACCCAGTCACCCGCTTCGACGGCGATGCGCTCGACGATGCCGGCGATGCGGGGCCGGACTTCGACCTCCTTCTGGGGCTCGATGGTGCCGGTGGCCACGATCAGGCGCTTGATGGGCTCGCGAATCACGTCGGCCGTCGGAATCGGCGCGTCGGAGGCCGGGCCGCCGCAGGCGAGGGCCAGCGCTGAGCCGGCCAGCGCGCCGGTCGCGAAGGAGCCTCGTCTGGAAGCCCCCGATATCGAAGCCCCCGCTGCCGGAGTCCCCGCCGTCGGAGTCTCCGATCGCCGCTGCAGCTTCATCCGCCTGGCTCCATTCGCGCACCCGAGGAGCGTGATCGACGACCATAGCAGGCGAGGGCGAGCTGCGGGGGCGCTCGTCGCGGAAGCGAACCGGCGGGGGGATTCGCCCCGCAGCGAACGCCGAGCGGTGTCAGGCTCCGTCGGCCGAAGCGCGCCGATCCAGAATCGCGCGCAGCGCCGCGTGGCGGACGCGGTCCAGTCGATAGCGCGTGAGGATCAGTCCCGGGATCAGAAACGTGAGCGACATGACGGGGCCCGCGATCAGGCCCAGCTGGAACAGCACGTCTGGGGCCACTTCGCCCGGCTGGAGGCCGGGCTCGAGCCCGATCACGTCGTAGAGGATGCCGCCCACGAGTTGCCCGATGCCGGTCGGGATCTTCATCGAGAAGCCCATGGCGGCGAAGAAGACGCCCTCGCTCCGCTCGCCCGTCTCCACTTCGTGTTCGTCGACGATGTCGGCCACGATGGAGGCGCCCAGGGTCTGGATCATCATGGCGGAGCCGGACAGCACGATGCTGTTGAGGATCGCCAGCGGGAACAGAATCGGGTGGCCGTTCTCGGGCAGCCATTCAAGCAAGCGGGCGCCGGGCCACCAGCAGCCGTTCGCGACCAGCGTGACGAGCGCGGCGTACACGAGGCTCTTTTTCTCGAAGCGCTTCACCAGGGGGCGGAGCAGCGCGAAGCCGATGCCGACGCCCACCACCGAACAGGCGAACAGGACCGCGACCTGAGACGAGGAGAACTCCCAGAAGTACACGTTGGCGTAGTAGCCGAGCGAGACCACGACCCCGGAGCTCGCGCCGATGAAGAGGAGTGCCGCGAAGAGCCAGCGGAAGTTGCGGTTCTGCAGCGCCTGGCGCACGTCGCGGATCGGGGCTCTCCAATCGAAGCGCCGGCGCTCGCCGGTCCCGGGCAGGTGCGGGATCTCCTTGCGGGTGAAGTAGGTCGTCACCGCGATCGACACGAGCACGACCCCCGCGGACATCCAGGCGTAGTGGGCGTAGTTCGAGGCCACCAAGCGCCCGTCCGAACCGTCGTCTGCTTTCGCGAAGAGCCAGAGCAGGCCGACGGCCGGCAGGGCGACACCGGCCAGCCACCCCATCAGGGCGCGGTAGCTGGCGATCAGCGAACGTTCCTCGTAGTCCGACGACAGCTCGGCGCCGAGGGCCACGTGGGGGATCGCGAACATGGTGAGGAGCGTGCGCAGGCCGATGGCGACGAACGCCAGCCAGGCACACAGGGCCCACGGGCTCCAGCCGGTGGGAGGGCTGAAGAGCAGCGGGAAGCAGAGTGCCAGCGGGATGGCCGCGGCGACCATGAAGGGATGGCGGCGACCCCAGCGCGAGCGGTGGTTGTCGGAGAGGCTGCCGAAGATGGGGTCGGTGATGGCGTCGGAGAGCTGGCCCGCAAAGGCGGCCCATCCGACGAGCGTGCCGGAGAGCCCCACGACCTGGGTGTAGAAGAAGGGCACGAAGTTGGCGAAGGAGGCGTCCTTGGCCGCGAACGCCATGGCCCCGACGCCGTGGGCGACTTTCGTGCCCACCCCGATTTTTCGCTGCACCGCCGGGCTGTCCCTTCCGCCGGCGGGAGTCTACCGCGCCCTGGCCTCGCCGCTCAGTTCCCGCCCAGGCGCGCGAAGACGCTCTCGGGGGACTCGCCGCGGTCGCCGTCGTCGCCGCACTGGGCCAGCGCCTCCCCGAGTCGGGCGCAGACGCCCGTGGCGTCGTCGATGCCGCGGCTGGTGAGTTCGGCGGGGAGCACCTTCTCGATCACCACGCCCATCTCGTCGCGGGTCACGTGGCGGGCTTCCAGTCCGGCCTGCTTGAGCGCCAGGCGCATGGTGCCCCGGGCCTCGAGGCGGTCCAGCGAGCTCTCGGCTTCCAGCGCCTCGCAGATCCGGTCGAAGACGGTGGAGTCGGCCATGCCTAGCTCTCTCCCGCCACGGTACCCGCACTCGCCGAGCCGCGGATGCGGCGCAGGTACCACTGGGGCGGCATGAAGGCGAGCAGCACCAGCACGCTGTCGGCCGTTCCGGAGACGGCGTTCACGACGATGAGCACGACGTCGATGACGAACGGGTTGTCGCCGGCCGTCCAGATGAGCGTGCAGTCCACCGCCGACACCAGGGCGATCAGGCAGCCGAGCGCGGCCCACAGCGTCATGCGGTTCAGCACCACCGGGTCGGCCAGGCCCAGGCTGGCGCGGCGCTTCAAGAGGCTGCGGTAGTGGAGCGACTCGATGCCCGTCCAGCCGAACGCCACGCCGCAGAGTGCGATGCTGAGGGCGTGCCAGCGGGCGAACGAGCCCGCGATGTCCCGGGTGCTGGCGCCGTCCCAGACGCTGGCCATCCCCTGCGCCAAGAGCGCCAGTCCGCCCACGGCGACCAGCGCCTTTGCCCACGTCGCATCGCGGCGGAAGACCCGCCACGTGAAGAGGAAGATGCCGAAGAGCCCGCCGTTGATCAGGCTCACGGCCGCGATCTGAAGCGCCAGTCGGCCGCCGGACGGCAGCCCGGGGATGGCCTGCATCAGGACCGTCAACGGGTAGCCGAGGCCGGCCACGGCGAAGAGCGAGCCGCCCAGCGCGAACTCGAGGAAGCCCCCATCCTTCAGGAGCATCAGGCGCACGCCCACGACGCTCCAGCTCAAGAACATAATGACGACGGTTCCGAGGGCGACGAGTTCCACCGGGTTGCGGTGCCTCCGGCCGGGGTTTCGCCCCACTCCGTCGGTGTTTCGCGGCCCCGGCTTGAGGGCCGGGATCGACCGGCGAGGCCGGCCCCCGGCGCAGCGCCGGCCCCTGGGGAGGTGTGGAGCGGCCGGCGTGGATCGCCTAATGTCTCCACTGGAGACATGACGGAGGCTCCCATGACCCTCGCCTACGCGAATCGAGACGGCATCGCCCACCTGACCCTGGACGACGGCGTGGTCAACGCCCTGCGAACGGACCGCGTGCGCGAGATCGACGCGGCGCTGGACCGGGCCCTGGAGGAG
>JAKSBN010000232.1 GCA_022361175.1 Pseudomonadota bacterium
GAGAAGCTCGCCGGCGCCCACCGCGACCTGGAGAAGGCCACGACGCTTCCCGCCGGCGCGTTCACATCGCCGGCAGTCTACTCCGCCGAGGTCGAACGCATCTTCGAGCGCGAGTGGCTCTGCGCTGGACGCGCCGACCAGATCCCCGAGCCCGGCGACTACTTCGCACTCGATCTCCTGGGCGAGAAGCTCGTGGTCGTCCGCGGCCGAGACGGCGAGATCCGAGTGCTGTCGCGCGTCTGTCGCCACCGGGCCGCCGAGCTCGTGCGGGGCGCGGGCAACACGCGCTCCTTCCAGTGCCCGTACCACGCCTGGACCTACCGGCTCGACGGCGCGCTCGTCGGCGCGCCCATGATGGACGGGGCCGAGGGCTTCGACCGCCAGACCTGTCGCCTCCCGGAGCTGCGGAGCGAGCTCTGGGAGGGCTGGATCTTCGTCAACTTCGACGCCGACGCGGCGCCGCTCGGGCCCCGGCTCGAACCGCTCTCGAAGCTCCTCGCCCCCTACGCCATGGCCGACATGGTGGCCGTCGAGACTGCCACCTTCGACTCGCCCTTCAACTGGAAGGTGCTGGTCGACAACTTCATGGAGGCCTACCACCACATCGCGACCCACCGCGACACCCTGGAGCCGGTCTTCCCGGCCCGCCGCTCGCACACGCCGGACAACGAGGGCCCCTACTCCGTGCTGTTCATGCCCGACCGCGCCGACGCCGAGATCCCGTTCGCGGGCCTGCCCCGCGCCAGCCGGCTCGACACCGACCAGGAGCGCTGGCTCGTCGCCGCCGTGGTCTACCCCTTCCACCTGTTCGCGCCCTCGGCCGAATCGCTCGCCTGGTACCAGCTGCTGCCCCACGGCCACGACCGCTTCACGCTGCGGATCTACACCTGCTTCGCGCGCGAGGCGCTCGACGATCCCGCGCACGCCGAGGCCGTCGAGGGCATCCAGGCCTTCACGAAGATCGTGCACCACCAGGACATCGAGGCCTGCGAGGCCGTCTGGTCGGGACTCGGCTCGCGCTGCTTCGACACCGGCCGCCTCTGCCCTCTGGAGAAAACGATCTGGCAGTTCAACCAGTGGTGGGTCGAGCGCATGACCGGCGCCCGGTAGGCCGTCGAGCCGGCATCGCGCTTGGATCGCCGAACGCTCCCGAGCTGTGGGAGACCACCGAGCCCGACGCCGCAGGCTGCTAGCCCAGACAAGGAGCCGCGGCGCGCGGTGCGTCCGTGGACGGTGTAGACTGCCTCCGATGCCCACCGAACCGCTCCCCGGCACGCTCGACGTCATCGGCCCCGACACCTTCGCCGAGCACGGCTACCCGCACGAGGCCTGGAAGCGGCTGCGCCGGGAGGCGCCGGTCCACTGGTTCGACCTGCCCGGCGGCGTCGGCTTCTGGGCCGTCACGAAGCGCGAGGACATCGTCTGGATCTCCAAGCAGCCGACGCGCTTCCTGAACGCGCCGCGCCTGGCGATCTTCGAGGAGGGCGCCCCGGTCGAAGGCGAGCGCACCATGGCCCGGCACCTCCTCAACATGGATCCGCCCGAGCACGCTTCCTTCCGCAAGGTGGCGAGCGGCTGGTTCACACCGCGGGCCATCCAGCGTCGGGCCGAGGAGGTGCGGCGCATCACCCGAGATCTCCTGGCCGAGATGGCCGGCGACGGCGAGGAGCGCACGGGCGACTTCGTCCACGACCTGACCGCCCCGCTGACCCTGCACGTGCTGGCCGACATGCTGGGCGTGCCCCGGTCCGACTGGCCCCTCATGTTCCGCTGGACCAACCAGATCGCGGGGTCCGCCGATCCCGAGTACCAGGTGGGCGAGGACCAGACCGCCGGCGTCGAGGACGCGCGTCTGGGCATGTTCGCCTACTTCAACGACTTGGCCGCCGAGCGGCGCCAGAACCCCCGGGACGACATGGTGAGCGTGCTCGCCAACGCCGCGCTCGACGACGGCCGCCCGGTTCCGACCTTCGAGCTGATGTCCTACTACCTGCTGCTCGTCATCGCCGGCAACGAGACCACCCGCAACGCCGCCAGCGGCGGACTGCTGGCCCTGATCGAGAACCCCGGCGAACTGCAGAAGCTCCGGGCCGAGCCCGGCCTCGTGCCCACCGCGGTCGAGGAGATCGTGCGCTGGACCACGCCGGTGATCCAGTTCTGCCGCACGCCGATCGAGGACGTCGAGCTCAAGGGACAGAAGATCCGCGCGCGGGACTCACTGTGCCTGCTCTATCCGTCGGCCAACCGCGACGAGGACGTGTTCGACGAGCCCGACGTCTTCCGCGTCGACCGCAAGCCCAATCCCCACGTGGGGTTCGGCATCGGCGAGCACTTCTGTCTGGGCGCCAATCTCGCCCGCCTCGAGCTCCGCGTGATCTTCGACGAGCTCGCGCGGCGCATGGACGCGGTGGAGCTCGACGGCCCCTTCGAGCGCATGCGCTCCAGCTTCCTCGGCGGCGTGAAGCGGATGCCGCTCCGCTACCGGATCCAGCCCGCCTGAACGGGCGCTGGGATATTCCCGCTACGCCGGCGCACCCGTGATCAAGAGCGCCAGCGCGAAGAGCACCGCCAGCGTCACGCGATTCCAGAGAATGCTCACAATCGGCGCCTCTGTCGCGCGCGGCGTCTAGTGCCAGTGGTTCGCCAGGACCACCTCGAGTTCGCGGGCGGCCTCGACGAAGCAGGAGGTCTTCGGAAGCTGACCGCCGAAAAACGACGCCGGGAAGTGCCCGGAGTGGACGGTCCAGACCGCGCGTGCCGGATCTTCGGCATCGGGTTCGACCTCGAAGGCCGTTCGCACGGTGAACTGGTACCCGCGATCTTTGTACTTCCACTTGACCTTGGGCAGCTTCAGCTTCTTGAGATCCCGCGCGAGCGACTCGTCCTTGGGCTCCGTGACCCAGCGCTTTGAAGCGAATCCCTGCTCGTAGATCGCGACACCTTGTGCGCTGACGTTCAGCGGGATGTCGATCGAATACGGCCACAGCCAGTGCTTCTCCATCGGCACCGCGACGGAGACGTCGCGCCCTGAGATCTGGGCCTGCACGTGCATGACGCGGTCGAAGTGGGCCGTCTCCTGGAACTGCAGGAACTTGTCCATGAACGAACGCGAGTCGGCCTCCTCCACGACCTCGACCGAGAAGTCGCGACACTGGACCTTGGCCAGGTCCTTTTCCAGTGCCGTGAGGGCCTTGCTCAGCTTTCGAATGTTCTTTCGGCCAGCGAAACGCTCGAGCTTCGGATGAATCGCCATCATGTCGGGTCCGTCCTTGGAAGCAGGGGCCGCGCCACATCGGTGGCACAGCCTCCTTGTTCGACCTGGCGGGTTGTGGCCTTGAGGTTCTCGCCCTCGGCCCCCGCGTTCTGGACCCAGGGATTGCACCACTTTGGAGGAAACACACCCAGACGCCGACACCCGGCGTCAGGGTCGAGGCGATCGAAGTGTCACGACCGCGGCGCCACCCTGCACTAGCATCCCGCTGATGCCGGCGCCGTTGTCCGTCCCGAATCGCAGCATGCGGAGGCTCTTCCTCGGGAGGCAGGGCATCGCTCCCGTTCGACCGGGGTTCGACAAGGCGCGGCTGGCCGAGCTGGTCGAGCGGCTCGGGTACGTTCAAGTCGACTCCATCAACGTGGTCGAGCGCGCTCACCACCTGATCCTGTTCGCTCGCGAGCCCCGCTACCGGCGCGAGCTACTGGCCGAACTGCTCGAGCGGGACCGACGGCTCTTCGAGCACTGGACCCACGATGCGAGCATCCTGCCGGTGTCGTACTTCCCACATTGGCGGCATCGCTTCGAAGACGCGAGCGCAGGACTCGCCAGGCGGTACCTGAAGAAGCGGCTCGGCCGGGATCCGAAGAAGTTGCTCGACGCCGTGAGGAAGCGCATTCGCAGGGAGGGGCCGCTGCGCTCTCGCGACTTCGAGAGCGACGGCTCCGTCAAACGCGGCCCGTGGTGGAGTTGGACGCAGGAGAAATCCGCCCTCGAGTATCTCTGGCACAGCGGCGAACTCGGGATCAGCCACCGCGACGACTTCCAGAAGGTGTACGACCGCATCGAGAACGTCGTCCCGGCCCGCGAGCGCCGACGTCGGATCGGCCGAGAGGCGAGCATCGCGTGGAAGTGCCGCGAGGCGGTGACGAGGCTGGGCGCTGCAACCCCGGCGGAGATCGCGGCCTTCTGGGGCTCGTTTTCGCTGACGGACGCCCGCGCGTGGGTCGAGGTCGAAGAGAAGGCGGGTCGGCTCATTCCGGTTGCGATCGAGACCGCGGACGGATCGAAGCCGCGGACGCGGATGGCACGACCCGATTTCTTGGAATCGCTGGAAGCGGCACCGCGCGCGCCCAGGGGCATGCGCTTGTTGAGCCCCTTCGATCCGGTGATACGAGACCGCAAGCGGACCGCCTGGCTCTTCGGCTTCCACTACCGCATCGAAGTCTTCGTGCCGGCGGCGCAACGCGAGTACGGCTACTACGTCATGCCGATCCTGGAGGGCGACCGCCTCACGGGTCGGATCGATCTCAAGACCCACCGCGAGACCAGTCACCTCGAGGTCAAGGGTCTCTGGTGGGAGCCGGGCGTCGCCGTCACCGCGGCGCGCAAGGAAGCGCTGCGGCGCTGCCTCGACCGACTCGCGCGCTTCGTCGGCGTGCGTGAGGTCCGATCGCTCGGCGCGGCCTGGCGGAAGGCGGGGACGCGCAAGAGACCGAAGTGACGGACCGTACGCGCCACCGCCGCAGAGCCCGCCCGGCCGCAACCTCATGTGCAGCAACTGGATCAGCATGAACGTGCTGTCGCTGGACCCGCAGCGGGTGCTGGTGGAGAAGAGCGAGGAGCCCCTGATTCGAAGCCTCGAGAACTGGGGCTTCGGCGGCTTCCACTGCTGTACGGCGGACGTGCGCCGGCGTGGCTCGCTGGAGTCGTACTTCTGAGCGTGCCTCGGAGATCCCCAATGACCCTCAAGCGAGAATTTCCGAACTTCGACGTGGTGCTGGACATCAAGGACCCGGACTTCGCCGAGGCCCCCAGCGACTTCCAGCGGCGCTGGATGCTGTCGCGGGCGGTGTCGGAGTTCGGCGACGACGTGGAGCACCTGGGCGGGCAGATCGCTCGCTTCGTCCCCGGCGAGGAGCGCAGCGCCATCGAGCACAGCTGGCAGAGCTCCCCGGCCCAGCTGGACGAGACGGAGCTTCTGATCGAGAACCAGCAGGTGATGCAGGCCTGGGAGAAGCCGCTGATGCGCAGCTTGGCCCAGGCAGCGGCCCAGGGCCACGGCGACGTGCTGGAGGTGGGCTTCGGCATGGGGATCTCGGCCAGCTACCTGCAAGAGGCCGGTCTGCGTTCCTATACCGTGATCGAGTGAAACGAGGGCGTGGTCGGCGGCTTCGAGCGCTGGCGCCAGCGGCTGCTGCTGGAGCACTTCGACTCCTTCCAGGTCCACGTGGTGCGCGGGCTCACGCCGCCCCCGGGCTGCCAGTACTGGTGGTCCGACTCCATGGCGGTGGTGCAGGCGCGGCGGGCGCCCGAAGGGTGAGTGCGAGCGGCGCGATCGGAACGGAGGCGCCCCCGGACCGGCCGGCTTCGGGGCCCGGACGGCGCGCGGCGAGACGGGAGACGCGGGGGCTTCGATGCGTGTGAGCCAAGTGCAGCTGGAGAAGGTGGGGGATCAGCTCGAGCTCTCCGCCACCCTCCAGTACGAGAGCGTGCAACCCGAATCGCGGCCCTTGTGGTTTTCGCAGCCCGGCCGCCCTGGGCGAACTCAGCCAGCCGGGCGACGCGTTCCTGCCCGCGCTGCTGGTGGTGGCCGTGTCGCTGGGAGAAGACCTCCGCATCGAAGCGCCCGTCTCTCCGGAGCTGCTGCAGGCGGCCCGCGAACGCCTCGTGCCCACGTTCTTGAGTTGGGAGTGGGGCCCGCGTGAGATCCACGTGGAGGCCCCCACAGCTGCCAACCCCCTGGCGGAAGACCTGACGCGGCCCAGTACGAGCTTCTTCTCCGGCGGCGTTCGGGCACGTCAACGTGCCGGCCAGCATGACCTACGACTACCTGAAGCCCTTCAGCAGCCACTGGCTGGTGGAACCCGCCTGGTCCACGATCGCTCAGCGCTACTTCGTGGACGGCGGTGAGGCCGAGCGCTTCGACAAGCTGGTCGCTCTGCGCGAGTGGGACGTGGAGGCCCTGTGCAGGCTGCGCGTGTGCGGCGCCCCCAACCGCGCCGAGCTGAAGCCCTTGGATTGGCGCGTCCATCGGATCTTCACGTCTTCGGGTTCGTCGCCGAAGAACTCCTGCGCGATCCGCCTCAGTCCCGCTTCGAGCGCATCGACCCGCTGATCCGGCGCCTGACCGGCTTGAATGATGCGCGCGTAGTGCTCCATGCATCCTCCTGACCGTCGCACACGCGGAAGCGAGCGGCACATCCGGGAAGATAGGCGATGAAGCCC
>JAKSBN010000376.1 GCA_022361175.1 Pseudomonadota bacterium
AGGCAGGCGACGACCGCGACGAAGCGCAGTTCGTGATCCAGCCGATCCTGGCGGCCAACCGCCGGCAGCATCGCCCCTACGGTGACTTCGCCGTGCTCTACCGCACCAACGCGCAGTCGCGCAGCTTCGAGGAAGAGCTGCTGAAGTACGACGTGCCCTACGTCGTGGTGGGCGGGGTCCGCTTCTACGACCGCGCCGAGGTCAAGGACGTCCTCGCCTACCTGAAGCTGGTGGTCAATCCGAGCGACAATCAGTCATTGCGTCGAATCGTGAACCGGCCGGCCCGAGGCATCGGCAAGACGACCCTCGAGCGGGCCGACGCCGAAGCCGTGGCCGGCGGCGTGCCACTGCTCGAGGGGCTGGCGCGCTACGCGGACTCGGCGGGCGGGCGAACCAGCGCCAAGGTGCGCGAGTTCCTGCGGCTCCACGCCGAGCTGTCCGAGTCCGTGGCGGGGGCCTCGGTGGCCGACGCGGTGGGTCGGGTGCTCGACCGGAGCGGTTACCTGCGGGTGCTGGAGCAGGAAGCGACGCCCGAAGCCGAGGCCCGGGTGGACAACCTGAAGGAGCTCCTGTCGAGCGCCGAGGACTTCGACGCCCTGAACGCCGAAGTGACGGACGACGAGCGCTCGCGGCTCGAGCTGTTCCTGGACCAGGTGGCCCTGATCTCGGATCTCGACGGCTACGAGCAGCGCAGCGAGCGGGTTTCCCTGATGACGGCGCACTCGGCGAAGGGCCTCGAGTTCTCCGTGGTGTTTCTGGTCGGCATGGAGGAGGGCGTCTTTCCCCATGCCGCGGCCGACCGCTCCGAGGACGGCATCGAGGAGGAACGGCGTCTCTGCTACGTGGGCATGACCCGCGCCATGGAGCGCCTGGTCGTCACCTGCGCGGCCGAGCGCCGGCGCTTCGGTACCCGGACGTTCCAGTCGCCGTCGCGGTTTCTGGAGGAGATTCCGGACACCGTTCTTTCGGGCGAGCGGGCCCGGCCCGCGGGCCGTCCGCGCGAGGATCGCGGGGCCGAGCTCGACTATTCGTACGCGCAGGAGGGCCCCGGCGAGTCGGGTGTCTCGGTGGGAATGCGCGTGCGGCACCCGCTCTTCGGCCCCGGCGCGATCCTGGCCGTCATCGGCGAGGGCCTCAACCAAAAGCTCAAGATCCGCTTCGAGCGCGCGGGCGTGAAGACCGTCGTCGTCCGCTACGCCAATCTCGAGCTCGGCTGAGTCGCCGGGCCCTTGAGTTCGACGACGTTGCCCTCCGGGTCCTCGACGTAGAGCGAGGGGCCGGTTCCGCGCGCGCCGTAGCGTTCGCCCACCTCTCCCGCCTCGATCCCGTGCTCCGCCAGATGGGCGCGGATGGCGGCTTCGTCGAAGGCGCCGAGCTCGAGCGCGAAGTGGTCGAGGTTGCCGCGCTGCGGGTCCGGCTCGCCGCGATTGGCACCGATCGGCCCTTTCACGTCGACCAGGTCGATCAGGCTGTCGCCGGCCCGCAGTTGGTAGAGGCCGAGGGGCTCGAGGCGGCGTTCCTCGACGCAACCCAGTACGTCGCAGTAGAAGGTCCGCACCCGCTCGACGTCCCGAACGCGGAGGACGACGTGGTCGAGGCCGCGGATGGCGATCGCACTCATGGACGGCTCCTCTGCTGGTGTATGCTCGCCGCCAGCATGAGCCAGGATGCGTCTCCGCACAACGCGCGCCCGACCGGGCCGGTTCTGGTGGCCGGCGGCGCGGGCTACATCGGGAGCCACACGGTCCGGCTGCTGGAGCGGAGTCGGGTACCGGTGACGGTCCTCGACAATCTCTCGACCGGCCATCGGTCTGCGGTATCGGGCCCGTTCATCGAAGCGGATCTGGGAGACCGGGAGGCGCTGGCGCGAGCTTTCGCGGACGTGAAGCCGGCTGCGGTGATCCACTTCGCGGCCAAGTGCTACGTCGGCGAATCCGTCGAAGATCCCGCCATCTACTACCGCGAGAACGTGTCGTACACCTGGAACCTGCTGGAGGCGATGCGCGCGGCGGGCTGTCGCGACATCGTGTTCTCCTCCACCTGCGCCACCTACGGGAGCCCGACCGAGCTTCCCATCACCGAATCGCATCCCCAGAATCCCATCAACCCCTACGGCCGCACCAAGCTCCACATGGAGCACATGATGCAGGACTACGCGCGTGCGTACGGCCTTCGCTACGCCGCACTGCGCTACTTCAACGCCGCAGGAGCGAGCCCCGACGGCGATCTGGGCGAGATTCATCAGCCGGAGACCCACCTGATTCCGCTGATTCTCCAGGTGGCGCTGGGGAGCCGTCCCGAGATCCTGGTCTTCGGGGACGACTACCCGACCCGCGACGGGACCTGCGTGCGGGACTACGTGCACGTCGACGATCTGGCCGATGCGCACCTGCGGGCGTTGGCTCGCCTCCAGGCCGGAGCCGAGTCGTTCGCGTGCAACCTCGGCACGGGCCAGGGCTTCACGGTGAGCGAGGTCATCGACGCGGCGCGCTCCGTGACGGGCCACGCGATCCCCGCGCACGTCACCGAACGCCGGGCGGGCGACCCGGCCGAGCTGGTGAGCGGCGGCAGCCTGGCGCGCGAACTCCTGGGCTGGGTGCCCAAGCGCCCCGGCCTCGAGGAGATCGTCTCCGACGCCTGGCGGTTCCTGCGCCAGGACGCGGACTGAGCCGACGCTACGGAGCCGGCGTCAGGTTCACGAACAGAGACATGAAGTTGCCGTTCTTGGAGACCTCCACCAGGTCGAGCTGCAGTCCCAGGAAGTCGGGGATCGGGAACGTCCCGAGCGAGTCGGCCAGGGTCGGGAGCACGTCGGGCAGCAGGAACAGCAGCAGGTTGATGAGGCCGGCTTCGTTCGCACCCAGCGTGTTCTCGACGATGGTGATGTTGAGGTCCTCCGTCGCCAGATCGCCGAGCGAGAACTCGAGCGCGCCGTCGGTGAACCCGATGTCGAGTCCGATGGTGGCGTCCACCGCCAGTTCGAGCAGGACCTGTCCGCCGCCCTCTTCGATGACGAGCGCCTGCAGGTGCCCGATCTTGAGCTCTGCGATCTCGCCGCCGGGGCCGTTGTTCCCGGTGACGACCGGGCCCGTCGTCGGGATGAGATCGATGCGCAGCGGCGTGGCCGGGTCGAGCAGGGCGAAGACCGGGATGAACGACAGGTTTCCGGCCGTCAAGGGGATCAGACCGCCGCCCAGGTCGATCTCGAACAGCGAAGCCAGCAGCAGGCCGCTCTCCACTTCGGCCTTCAGCAGCTGGTTGAAGGCCGAGGTCGAGATGCAGAGCGCGAGGCCGTAGGGCAGCCCGCCCACCGGGGTATTGGGCCCGAAGGTCGGGAACGGGTCGACGACGTGGTACGAGGCCGGCAGGTCCGGCGAGGCCGGGTTGGGCATCGAGGCCGTGATGCGTGCGTCGGAGTCCAGCGTGATGCCGTTCACGTCTTCGAAGACGTCGAAGAGAGGCGCTTCGAGATTCACGCCGATGCTGTCGCCGATGGGGCCCGCGATCTCGACGCCGTCGAGCGCGGTCTCGATGGCGTCGGCGATCACGGAGTCGGCCGGGCCCGCGCCGTCGGGGTCGTCCAGGAAGTTCTGCAGGCCGCTGATCACGATGGGCTGCACGTCTCCCACGATCAGCTGGATGATGTCGCCGATGATGGGCACGTCGCAGAGGCCGCTGGTGAAGTTCTGGTTGAAGCCCTGGAAGGACACTCCGATACCGCCGATCTGGGACACGTCGATGTTCGACGGGTCGACGCCGTCGGGGTCGAGCCCGTAGTTGCCGTCCAGGTTGACGACCGACGCGGTCAGGCGCAGGCCGCAGTCGGGGACCAGGCCGGAGCCGTTGATGTCCACGTCCACCCGGATGCCGTTCACGTCGATGTCGCCCGACACCTGGTTGGTCTGGGAGTCGATGTCGATGCTGAAGCCCGTGAGGGAAGGCGGCGGATTGTCGATGGTGACCACGGCGCTTCCGGTGCAGCCGAGAAACGTATCGATGAAGCACTGGTCGGCGATGACGGTGCCGGCCGGCAGGATCGCGGCCAGATCGAAGTCGACCAGGTCGCCGATCACGGGCTCGACGGAGTCGAGTCCCGAGTCGTTCAGGCGGAGCGCGATGCCCATCGGGCTCACGTCCCCGTCGACGATGGACTCGCCGGCGATCACCGTCACGCGATCGCGCGTGACCTGGCCCGTGGTGCGCGTCATCTCGACGATGATCGGGTTGAAGATCGCGCTGTCGTCGAGGGCCACCGTTGCCGAGTAGGCCCCGCCCGAGCCGAGGGGGAGCACGGAGACCCCGTTGACGGTCACGTCCGCCACGGTGCCGAGCCGTCCCGTGATGCGGCCCGTCACCGCGATGCTGGAGGCGTTCGAGAACGTGCCGTTGGCGGGACTCTCGATGACGATTCGCGGGGGCTGTCCGCAGCTGAGCACGAACGCGACGGCGACGAGCGTGGTGGTTGCCCACAAGCGACCCGAGAACTTCGACATGAACCCTCCTCCATGCGAACGAGACAGATGACGAACGAGACGGCGAGCGGAAGCCCGTGAGTGGTGTGGTGCTGCCGAACGCGACTGACCGACCGTTAAGCCCGTTATAAGAGCTGGCGCTTTCCTGTGTCAATCGAGTTGCGGCGATCGCGCCGGACGAAATGTGTTTCGGTACTGGGTCCGAAAATGACTCGCCGTCACGCAGCGCGCGAGTCCGATCGCGTGCGAACTCGGCCAAGTTGCTCGACCCGCGCAATTTCGCGCAAGCGAACGCGGCGCGTGCGAACACGAGAGGCCCTCTCCCAGACCTCGACCGGGAGGTTTCGGAGGGGGCCTCTAGTGTCGGTCGAGCGGCTCTCCGAGGGCCAGTCGCGCCATGGCGCGAACGCCCTCGTCGGGATGCTCGCGGGCGATCTCCATCAAGGCGCGTCGACCGGCCGCCCCGGC
>JAKSBN010000208.1 GCA_022361175.1 Pseudomonadota bacterium
AACGGCCCTCGAGCTGCTCGCGCACGAGCCGGGCGAACGCATGGCCCGGTGCGATCTCCTGATCGCGCTCACCGAGTCGGAGGCGCGCTCGGGACAGCGTGCAGCTGCGGCCGAGCACGGCTGGCAAGCGGCGGAGATCGCGCAGGTGCTCGACACACCCGAACGGCTGGCAAAGGCCGCCCTCGCGGTCTCACCGGGCTTCTTTGCCCTCGAGACCGGCGTCTTCGATCCCCGGCTGGCGTCGCTGCTGGAACTGGCCCTGGCGCACCTCGAGCCGGTCGACCGCGATGGCCACGAGCTGCGGGCCGGCCTCCTCGGGCGCCTGGCTCTGTGCCTGTATTGGTCCGGTCGCCGGGACCAGATCGAGCACGCCAGAGACCGAGGCCGGGTCGCTGCCGCGCGGGCCGGCACGAACGAGGCGGCGGGCCACTCGCTCGTGGCGCAGCACGCGGCACACGGCGGGCCGGACGGGGCGCCGCGTCGACTGATGATCGCGGACACGATCGTCGACCATGCCCAACGCTGCGCCAACGCCGAACAGGCCCTGATGGGCCGCGTCTTCCGAATGACGGCCCTCTTGGAGCTCGGGCGCACGGGCGAGTTCGATCGCGATCTCTCCCGCTTCGAACAGGACGCCGAACGCCATCGGCAACCGCAGAGCTTCTGGTACGTGCGCATGTACCGCGCCATGCGCGCACTCATGAGCGGGCAGTTCGAGGAATCGGACCGGTTGGCGCGGGAGTACCTGGCCTTTGGCCAACGCATCGAAGACAAGAACGTCTTCCACTGCTTTGCGACCCATTCGCTGCTCTCGAAGGCGGAGAAAACGCTCGGCGACGAAGTCACCCCGGCCGTCGAAGCGCACGCCAGGCGCTACCCCGAGTATCCGACCTGGCAGGCGGGGTTGATCTGGGTTTGCGCGGAGACCGGTCGTACCGAGCAAGCCGAGCGACTGCTCGACGAGATCATGGACCGCGGCCTCGACAACTTCCCCTTCGACATCAACTGGCTCGCCACCATGAGCCTATTCGCCAACTCGGCCTGGTTGATCGGCGCGAAACGGCACGCCCCCGCCTTGTACGCGCGGCTTTCACCGTACGCCGATCGATTCGTCACCTCGGGCTTCGGCATGGTCTACTTCGGTTCGGTCGAGGGCTACCTGGGACGGCTGGCTGCCATGACGGGCCGCCGAGACGAGGCCTTCGGGCACTTCGAGCGGGCCCTCGCCGCAGAGCGGCGGCTCGAAGCCCGGCCCTGGGTCGTCCGCACGCAAGAAGGCCTCCACGACGCCTTGCGGCGCTTCGGCGACGCAGAAGGCGCCCGCGCCACCGCGCGGGAAGCGGTCCACGCGGCGGAGTCGATCGGAATGACGCGCGTCGCGAGCCGCCTTCGCCGTTCAATGCCCGAACCCCGACCGCAGCCCTGAATCTCCACCAACGCTCCTCTCCGCCCAAGCGTGGGATTCGTCAGAACTGAAAGGCGAGTCCCCCCGATGGGCCTGCCGCCGGCGTTCGACAGACCGCCCGCGGGTACGATCCGCGGCGTAGCGTTTTCCCATCTTACCGGTCGACCTCGCCCCGCGAGGGACCGGGACGAAGCCCGAGCTGCTTCAGTAGAATCTCGGAGTCACCGATACGTGTAGCTATGGAGATTCTCGCCGGCTTCGCCGTCCTGCTGCTCTGCGCCACGTGCCTCGTGGTGGGAGTCAAGCTGTTGCTGCTGGCGCGTCGCACCGGAGGCGTTCCGGAGCTCTTCCTGGGTCTGTACTTCTTCCTCTCCGGCGCCTTCGGCTACCCGCTCTCGGCCACCAGTGCCGCCTCCTGGGAGGGCGCCCGCCTTGCGGCCATCGTAAGCCCGGCTTTCACCGGCCTTGCCAGCGTCTTCCTCGTCTCGTTCACGGCCCACGTCTTCCGTCCCCAGTCGCGGATCGCCTGGATGCTGGCCGGGGCGACGGCGGCCCTGTCCGCGGTCCACGTCGTCGGAAGCGGCCACGCCCACTTCCACGCCAGCACCCCTGCGGAGGTCGAGCAGGCCATCTTGCAGTGGGGCGCGCTGACCCTCGTCGTGAACGCCATCTGTTGGGGCTGGACTGCCTGGGAAACCCTGCGTCACTACACCAACCTGCGTCGACGCCTGCGCGTGGGACTGGCCGATCCGGTGGTGACGAACCGGATGTTCCTGTGGGGGTTGATGAGCTCCACGATTGCCGCCGTGGTGTGCATCGACGGGTTCCTGCTTTACGTGATCGGGACGGAGTGGGCCCGCACCGTCCTGGTCCCTCTCGTCACGGCCACCGCCGGAACCCTCTCCTGCCTGTCCCTGCTCTTGGCCTTCCTGCCTCCCCGCGCCTACCGGTCCCTGCTCGAACGCCGTGCGGCTCGGGCACAGAGCTAGCCATGGCCGACTCGCGCGCGTTCGGCTTCGTCTGCGATGCACTGGAGCAACGCTCTTCCCTCGACCGGCTCGAAGCCCGCGGGACCGTCCGCATCGCCTGCCGCGGCGCCGGCCTGGAGGTTACCCACGTCACGCCGGAACAGATGGTCGTCTTGCTCGAACGCGTGCTACCCGGCGAGCTCGACAGCCGCGGCATCGCCGACGGCCGCGCGCTGTGCGACGCCATTCGGCAAGACGTCTCCCAGCTCGAGCCCGAAACCACCGGCGACTCTCCGGAGAAGGTCTTCGAACGCCTCGGCGGCTAGCCGGACGGGGCGCCTACGGGCAGACCCGGCTCGTGCAGAGATTCGATCCCAGGTTTCGGGCGTTCAACACGTCTCCCGAGCCGTTCTCGAAGAAGACGTTGGACTGGTAGCCGACGCTGGAGTTGCCGATGAGTCCCCAGCCTCCATTCTCGGAAACGACGTTGCCCCTCACCAGGCTCGCGCGGCCCCCTCGAATCCCGTTTCCTCCGTTGTTCGACACGACGCACCCTTCGATGATCAACCCGGGGCGTCCCTGCAGCTCGATCCCACTGCGGCCGTTGTCGACGACGCGCAGGTTGACCAGCTTGGCGTCGATCGCATCCGGCCCGCCTCCCGGCGCGAAGACCCCATAGCGGGCGAAGCCGACGATCGAGCCGTTCTTCACCTCGAAGTTCGAGTGGTTGGGATCGAGCACGAGGCCGTCGACCACGCCGCCCGCGCCGTACCGAATGGTGAAGCCGTTGAGATCCAAGGTGACGTCCGAGGCCCGGATCGACATCCCGATTCCTCGGGACACGACGATGTCGTTCACCAGAACGTAGCTTCCCGGCTCCGTGATGTGCACGACGTCGGAGATCTCAATGGCTCCGTCTACCGCAGAAGCGTTCGACGTCCACATCGAGAGACCAAGAGCCAACAGGACCACTCGCTTCATCGTTCTCATGCCACTCCCCGTTTCTTGTGTGTGGGCGAGACGCGCTCGGGACACCGCATTCCGTCCGAACACACATGCCGGTCGCCCAGCCGGGTTTCAAGCGAAGTCCCGTCGTGAGCTCACAGATAAGGGCGGAGTAAGAAGACGGTAAGCGCGCCGCCCTGCAGACGACACAAGGGACGTTGTGGAACGTTCAATCGGTCATCTGCGCGACGAACGCGTTGGGTCGGGTGTCTCGTCGGAAGAGCAACCGAAACGGCGGCTGCGAGCGGCCCCTAGCGCGCCGTGCGGCCGAGCACCCGAGCCATGATGCGGTTCCAGTGGCGGAAGAGCGTCCAGTGCGTCTCGCCGGGGACGACCTGAACGGTGGCGTTGGGGTGTCGTTCGGCCATGCGGAGCGCGAGCGCCACGGGGGCCGTCGGGTCGAGCTCGCCGTGCCAGCAGTCGACCGGAGTCGTGACGTCGGCCGGGTCGAACTCCCAAGAGTTCGCCATCAGCAGGACGTCCTGCAACAGGGCCACCCCACCCTGTCGCAGGTTTTCCTGGATGGCACTTGCGATCATCTCCCGGAGGCCCGGGTCCTCGTAGAGCCGGCGATCCTCCGGAGGCAGCTCGCTCATACGTTTCTCGAGGTAGGTGTCGGGACCGCTGCGAAGGATGAGACGGACCATCAGCCTGAGGAGACGCGGAGCGTATCGGGCCAGTAGAAACAAGCCGCGGGTGCTCGCTGGGTGCTCGCGCAACGCCGCGTTCGATTCCACCTCGGGCAGGATGCTCACCATCGCGCAACGGGAAACCCGCTGGGGCTGGTAGCGCGCGAGCGCGAGACAGTAGATCGCCCCGACGGACCAGCCGATGACCGCGAGCTGCGGCAGGGCGAGGTGATCCGCCAGCCGGATCACGTCCTCGCTCCACGTCCGCAGCGAGAACGGAACCAGCGGATCCGATTCACCGATGCCGGGGCGATCGAGGACGATGAGGCGGACGCCCTGATCGCGGAGGCCGCGCTCGTGCGTGGGCAGCTGCAGCCGCGACCCCAGCAGATTGTGGAGAAAGAGAACCGGCGCCCCGCGCTTGTCGCCGTACTCCGCGAAGCCCAGGCGCCGGCCGTCGGGCAGCGAGAGGGTCTGATTGCGGCGCGCTTCGCCGCCCACGTCGAAGAGCCGCTTGCCGCTGGGCGCCACCCGCGCGAGCAGCGCCGGGCCGCACAGGATCCGCTGTACCAGCTCGGCCTTGCGAGAGGTGCCGGTCTTCAGGTAGATGCGCTTGAGCTGCGTTCGAACGCTGTCCTCGGCGACGGAGAGATCTCGCGCCAGGTCCGCCGTCTCCGGCGACACGACGAGGCGGCGCGCCAGCGCGGCCTCCGCCGCGGTCAGACCGTAGAGCTCGCGCATCTCGTCGACGCTCAACGGGGCTTCGCCCACGGGAGCCGGCCACGCGAGGGCGACGTAGGAAGGCCCCGACGCCCCGGGAAGCGGGATGGCGTACACCTTCTGGCCGCCGGATTCCTCGAACAGGCACATCGGAGACGGTCGCTCGGCCCCGGCGCGGAAGAGGCCCTCGAGCCGGTCCGCGATCTCCGGGTCGCCCAAGCGCAGGCGATCGCCGTCCAGCTCGAGGGGGCCGTCCGGCGGCAGGTAGGGCGTTCTCTCCTGGCTCCGATAGACCACCCGATCGGGCTCTCGCAGCACGAGCAGGGGAAACGGGATCTGACTCAAGAAGACGGAGTCCGGATCGAAGTCGTGCCGATTCAGGCCGAGTGCCGCCTCGAAGTGCATCGAGAGCTCGGCTTCGTCGCCGAGGGACGACCCCGCCGGCAGGTCCTCGACGCCCAGGTGGTTGACCAGGCCCTCGAGCAGCACGGGCCACTCGTCGTGACTCTGCCCGACGGCGTAGATGCAGTCGATCAGGCTCCAGAGACCATCGACATTGCCGTTCGCGCTCGTCATCCCTCCGAACGATCCTCCGACTCGCCACGCTCCGCGTGGCTGAAGATGACCACGGGATCGACCAAGAGTCGGATCGCCAGGTCGGTTTGAGAAGAGGCGCCTGTCTTGCGAAAGATCGACTTCAGTTGCGTGCGCAGGGTCTGGGGCGACAGGCCGAACTTCGAGGCCAGGTCCGAGACCGACTCGCCGGCCGCGATGCCGAGCGCCAGGCGGGCTTCTCGCGGCGTCAGCCCGTACTCGCCGCGGATGTGTTCGACCGGGACGGGAGGCGGCGACGCCGGGGCGTGGGCGAGCAGCAAATAGCCGCCACTCGGAGCGTATCGGAGACAGAGCGCGAGGGTTTCTCGGCCATCCTCGGTCTCCGCGATGAGGAAGCGAACCCGGTCTTGCGAGGCGAGCCCCTCACTCAGCCAGCGCGCGGCCGGGGCCGATCCCAAGGCGAGGGCGCCGCCGCGAAGGCCGAGCAGGCGGCTCCGGCCCAGCAGCTCGTCGGCGGCGGGGTTCGTCGCCCCGAGGACCGCATCGCGCTCAAGCGAGAACACGGCGATCGGGAATCGATCCGCCAGGCGGCGCGACAACTCGTCCCGCACGCGCTCGCGCTCCTGGTCGCTTTCCGCAAGGGCCAAGCCCCGCGCCACGTGGGGAAGCAACCGCCACAGCTCGGCCGCCGCCGAGTCCCCGTCGGCCTTCTGGATCAGCCGCAGAGCGAAGGGGGGATCCGGTTCGTGCGTGTCGACCCGGTACCCCGCGCGGCGCAGCGACGAATCCGACTCGCGGGCCAGGCGCCCCACCGACGGAACCCGGGTGGAGGCGGCGCCGAAACTCCCCAGCACGCGCTGCCCGTCGGCGATCAGGACGAACGACGCGCCGGCCGCGCGGGCCATGCGTTCCGTCAGCGCGCTCCACGCGAGCTCGCCGCGAGCGGCCTCGTAGCAGCAGGGCACGAGCGCGCGGACCGCGTCCGAGCGCTCGGAGTCGCTGGCGGTGGACGAGCCGCCCTTCGCGCTGGCCGCCGCGTCTGACACGGCCCGAAGTGTACTGGCTCTCCCGCGGCGAGGGAAAGCGGAGCCGGGTGAAAATCGCGCGCCCTTACCCCATCTGGGTACGAAGACGCCCCGCTCCTCTCCCGATCTCACGGGCTGACGCTCGAAGCGGCTTCTGCAGGCCGCGACGGCCACCGTTCACGAATCGGCCGAAGAAAGGGGAGTTCGATGCACCGTTGCGACTTGTCGAACAGGGCTTGCATCCCGCTCGCCGCTTTCCTGACGACGCTCTGGGTGATCGCGGGAGCGGGCTGCGGCTCGGGAGGGAGTTCGGGGAGCGACGGGGACAGTCGCGCCCCGGTGGCGGGATCCGGCATCAAGGGGCCCCTCACGGGAGCCATCGCAGAGCTGTACGCCGTCGATCCGATGGCCCCCGATCTGAAGGGAGCGCAGCTCGATGCCGGCGAGACCGACGCCTCGGCTCGGCTGACGGGCCTCTCCCTCGCCAAGCGGCGAACGGGGCTCGTTTTGCTCGAGATCCGCGCCGACGCGGACACCGTCGACATCACGACCGGCGCGCCGCCCGTCCTCACGCGACTCGTCACCATCGTCGACGCCTCCCGCGCGCGCAACGGAGCGCCCGTTCACGCAACCCCCTTGACGACGCTGGCGGTCGAGCTGGCCGCCCAGCGCGCCGGGACGCCCGGGCTCTTCGGCGGCGATGGCGACGCCGTCGTCACCCTGAGCGAGCTCGAGTCGGCCCTGGACACGGCCGCCAGGCAGGTCGCCACGACCTTCGGCTTCGGTCTGATGGACGCGCTCTACGTGTTCGAGACCGCGCCTCTCCTCACGGCGGACGACGACCTGCCGGCCGAGCAGGAGGCGGTGACGGCCTACCGAACCGCAATCGAGGCCTTCGCGGCCGTCTCGCAGTCGATCACCGACGATGCGAACGCCGCGGGCGGCGCCGGCACGCTCGACAACGATCGCGTTCTGGCGGCGCTCGGCGCCGATTTGTCCGACGGGGTCGTGGACGGAATGGACGGCGAGACGCCGATCGCCGACCTCGCCGCCGCCCCGAACTTCTCGACCCTGGTGGATCAGGATCCGTCGGGCCTGCCCATCCCCGGAACCATGACACCCGTCTCCGAGACCTCGCCGCTCGTGGCGGCAGAGACGAACGTCACGGGGGTCTCGGTGGACACGACCCTCATCCAAGACGGCACCATCGACGCCACGCCGGCACCGGCCGAGACCGTCCCGGACACGGACGGCGACGACGTTCGCGACGACGTCGACAACTGCGTCGCACTCGAGAACGCCGACCAGCTCGACACCGATCTCGACATGCTGGGCAACGCCTGCGACGCCGATGACGACGGCGACGGCGTCGACGACGGAGAGGACGCCTTCCCCCTCGACTCCAGTGAGACGACGGACACCGACGGCGACGGCACGGGCGACAATGCGGACCTGGACGACGACGGCGACGGCACGCCCGACGTGGATGACGCCTTCCCGCTCGACCCCACCGAGACGACCGACACCGACGGCGACGGCACCGGCGACAACGCGGACACGGACGACGACGGCGACGGCACGCCCGACGTGGACGACGCCTTCCCGCTCGATCCCACCGAGACGACCGACACCGACCAGGACGGCACCGGCGACAACGCGGACCTGGACGACGACGGCGACGGCGTCGCGGATGTGGACGACAACTGCCCGTCGACGCCCAACGCCTCGCAGGCGGACACCGACGGAGACGGCGCAGGCGATGCCTGCGACACGGACCCGACCGGCCCCGCCAGCAACTGGAACGAGTTCGACTGGAACGAGGCCAACTGGCAGTAGGCCGAACGCCCTGAACTGCGGTCGGCATCGCGCCGGCCGGCTCCAGGGCTGAAATCGAGGACGAGAACGCTCGTCTCGAACGAAGGAGAAATGGAGATGGATCTTCGAACTTGGATTCTCGTCGCCGCAATCGCAGGCCTGACGACGCCGGCGCTGGCGGACGAAGTCGCTCCCGGCGAAGTCACGACCTTCCAGGCGAACACCCCCGCCATCGCGAGCGAGGTCAACTCCAACTTCCAGGCCCTGATCGCCGCCATCAACGACAACGCCCAGCGTGTCGCGGCTCTCGAAGCCGCGGTGACACCGGTCGACAACGACGTGACCGGCCACACCTATCGCTTCTTCAACATCGAAAGCGCCGTCATGAACAGCGAGCCCGACGCCGGCTGGGACCAGAGCGGGGCCTTCGCGAGCGAAGGCACCATCACCTTCGGGGCCGGCGGCACGGGCACGCTCGACGAAGCCGGCGCCTTCGCCGAGCCCATCATCGGGGCTCCCGGCGACCCCATCGTCGCGTTCTCGGACAACGACACCTTCAACTCCGCCATCACCTGGAGCCAGGTCGGCGAGACGGTGACCATGACCGACTCCGACAGCGACACCACGGTCTTCACCGTCACTGAGAACGGCCTGATGATGGTCGCCACGAACATCGAACTGGACGCCGTCGCACCGGCCTTCGACTGGAACCTGGTGATCGCGGTCCGCGTACCCTAGGAAGGGCCAGCGGGGGCGGGGCCGCCCCCGCCCCCGTCCGTTGAGCCCGCTCCGGGTCGGTCACCCGGCAGACGGCGATCTAGCCCTCGGCGCTCGGAAATCACCCGTTCATCCGCCAAACTGTCCGCGTCAGCGGTTTTGCGGAACCGCGGCTACAACTTCGAGACTCTCGGAATCGACATCACCGACCACTGCTCCGAAGCCTCGGCTTTTTCTGGGCGATCGCTCGCGCGCTACGGAGGTGAGCACGCTACTCCGACCTTTCGTCGACGGTTTGGTGACGGCCGGGATTCTCGCATGTCGAGGCTCGATACATCGTCCCGTTGGCGTCGCGGAGGCGACCCTTGGCCGTCTCGATGCGGCAGAACATCACTTGCGGGCGACTCTGGCAGTCAACGAACGAATCGGCAGCCGCCCCTGGGCTGCGATCACTCGTATCCACCTCGGCCGCGTCCTGCAGCGCCGCGAGGGCAAGCGGACCGCCGCGTCCCGCGAGCTTCTCGCGCAAGGGGCGAGTGAAGCGCGCGATCTTGGCCTCGTGCACTCGCTTCTGCTCGAAGTCCGGTCTGCTCTCCTCTGATCGGAAGCCGGCCGTTCAGAGGGCGTCGGCTCGGGAGAACCCGCGTGCAACCGCCGTTTGGATCACGTGAGCGACGGACCAGAAGAGATAGATGCCCGGCCCGAAGACGGCGCTTCGCAGTGGATCCACGAGCGGCCCCGACGCCGTCCAGACCCCTACACAGACGGCTGCGGGCAGGGCGTGGAGCCACGCCAGCCGAACCCAGAGTGCCCGCGCCCCGCCTTCCGACGCGGCGCGTTCGTGGAGGTACCAGAGCCACGATACGAGGTGGTAGAGCGTGGAACAGACGAAGACGTCCGCAAAGCGAATCACCGGGCCCACCACCACGCTGGCCAACACGCAAGCGAGGGTTGCGCCCCCCAGCAAGCGATACCCTCGGCGCCACAGCAGAAACGCCCCGCAGACGAAGGCCACCCCCTGAGACACAAGCTCCAGCCACCTTCCTCCCGGGAACCAGGCACTGGCGCCCAGTGAGACCATGGAAAGCGCCGAGATCGCCGCCGTGAGCCCGAAGCACGCAGTGTGATCCAAAAGCGATCGCGATACCCCGGGCATGCGAAAGCCGGCGCGATAGGCCCGCCCCAGCGCAAGGTCGTTCTCGATGGTGTGCCACGTGGAAATGGCGAGCAGCGGCAGCAGCACCACGGGGTGGGCTTGGAGCAGCCACGCATACGCGCAGAACGAGGTCGCCAGCCCCACCAACCAAAAGGCCGTCCACTCCAGAGGGCTATCCCTGTGCGCTTCCGAATGACGGCGCATGCGGGTGAAGGCGACCGCGCCGATCAAATGGCCGTAGCCGATCGTGATCACGGCCGCATAGAGGAACTGCTGCCTTTCCGCTTCGTCCGGAAAAGCGGCCCGCGACAGCAGCACCGCAGCGAGACACACGAAGCCCGTACCGATTCGGTTGCGCCACGGGTGCGCGTGCGCGCTGGCTCGGCCCGCCGTCCCCTCGCGTGCGGGCCACACCGCCGTAGCCGAGTCAGATCTCGACATGGGACGGTCGCCATCGGGTCCGGCG
>JAKSBN010000113.1 GCA_022361175.1 Pseudomonadota bacterium
CCAAGGCGGCCGCGGCCCGGCTGGGCCTCAGTCCGTCGGCGGTGAGTCACGCCCTGTCCCGGCTGCGAGACTTGTTCGACGACCGGCTCTTCGTGCGCAGATCCCACGGGCTGGAGCCCACCACGCGCGCGCTGGCGCTGCAGGCCAAGGTCAAGGCGCTGCTCTCCTCCGCCGAGGCGCTGCTGGACGTGCAACGGGAGTTCGATCCCGCCGTCGCCGAGCGCGTCTTCACGGTCGCCGCCCCGGAGTATCTGACCGCACAGGTCGCCGCACCCCTCGTCCAGCGCTGGACGCGCCGTGCGCCGTCGCTCTTTCTCCACTACAAGCACCTGGCGCCGCGCGACGCGATCCGCGACATCCGCCGGGGCGAGGTCGATTTCGGGATCGGTCGCTTCGACGACGACGTCCCGGTAGGGCTCGTGCGGGAGCGGCTCTACGAGGACTCGTTCTGCGTCGTTGCGCGCCGCAGTCACCCCCGCATTCGAGGGCGCTTGTCGAGGGCGCAGTACGAGGCGGAGGGGCACGCGCTCGCCGGATCCATGAGCGAGGTCACGGCCCAGGAGACCGCGACGGCCCCCAGGATGCCCAACGCGGCGATCGTGGGGAGCTGGACCACCGCGCTCCTGATCGCCGCGGAGACGGATTCGCTCGTCACCTGCCACCGCCGACTGGCCGAGCGGTTCGCCGGGCGGCTGCGGCTCCAAGTGCTGGATCTGCCTTCCCGGCCCTCCAAGTTCACGGTCGCCGTCGTCCGCCGGGACGACCGCGACCCGGGGGTCGCCTGGGTGCTCGAGCAGGTGCGGGAGCAGTTCGCCGACGGCTAGCTTGTCCTCGCGCGCCATGAGTAGCGGCGGGCCAGCCTGGGAGCCCGTCCGCGGGGCCAGCATCGCTACCATCGCCTGCTCCACCAGCAGAGGGGAGCGGAATGCAGAAGATCTCGGTTCCCGGGCGTTGCCGCTGCGGTCGGGTGCGTTTCGTTCTGGGCGAGGAGCCGATCGCGTTCTACCTGTGTCACTGCACCGACTGCCAAGCCGAGTCGGGCTCGGCCTTCGGACAGTCCATGGCCGTCCGCGCCGAAGCCATCCAGTCGGTGGAAGGCCCGACCCGCGAGCACACGATCGAGCACGAGGGCGAGCGCCGGAGCTTCGTCACCCACTGCACCAACTGCCTGACGATGCTCTGGGGCTACGGCCCCGAGCTGCCCCAGATCCGGGGTCTCAACGCCGGAGGTCTCGACGCCAGCCTCGGCCTGGCCCCCTACGGCAACATGTGGACCCGCAGTGCCCAGCCCTGGGTCCGTTTTGCCCCGGGTCCGTGCTTCGAGCAGCAGCCCGACGATCGCCTCGCCATGGTGAAGGCCTGGGCCGAGCGGCCGAACGACGACTAGGTTCGGTTCCTGTCTCCACCACGCCTGCGGGAGCCGCGAGTTCCATCTCGGCGTCGTCCGCGGGGTCACGCGGGCGCGGCCGCTTGTGGATCCGAGTCACTGGCTAGTGGTGTGTGCGCAGGTGCTCGGCCAAGATATCTCGTCCGAAGTCGCCCTCATGCTCGCGCCACACATAGTGCACGTGATCGGCGGCGTCGGACGTGTTGTCGTACTCGATCGCGAATCGAGATCCCTGCACTCGGTAGTACAGAGGGATTCCCTTGCGCAGCTCGCCGGGCGGCGTCGCGAATCCGAAACGAATTTCAGCGGGCGTGGCGAAGAGGCGCGCTCGGTAGTGCGCCGCGATGTTCGGGACGAAGTTGCGCAACGCGACTTCGATGAGTGCTCTCAGTCGGGCTTGCGACTCTTCTCCCATGGCTCCCAGGTTGAGCCCGATGGCTTCGGAGCGCTCGAGCTTTGGGCCGGCGACGACCGACATCGGGCGGGAAATGTCGCTGCCCGCGGCGAAGGGGATGCGAGCACGCGCTCTTTCCACTTCGGAAAGGCCTCGAATCAACTCGAGGGCGAGATCTTCTTCCTCCCGAAGGACCCGAAGCCCGGCTCGTGCGAGGTGAGCAGGCACCTCGCGCGGTTGCCCTCCGAGAAACAGGGGCGTTACCGAGAGCGGTTCGTCAGGGACGGAGGTCCAGTTGAGCGACAGGTGATGCCCGTCGAACCGCATGCCCCACGGCGCGCTCTCTCGCGGGCGTCCGAACACCGCGAGGAAGTAGCGGCCGGGGAGGCGCATGCGGTCCATGATGAATCCGAACAGTCCCCCCTCGAGCTCCGCGACCTCGCGCTCGAGGCTTCGAATGGTCGTGACCTTCGCGAGTCCGGTGGGGCTCAGCACGTGGGCGAGCAGGTGCTCGAAGGACTCGCGTTGTTGTGGGTTCATCTCATCCAGGCGCAAGCCCTCCAGGAAGAGCGGCGCGAGCCGCAGGTCGAATCGTTCGTCGTCAGCGAACTCGTAGGTTGCCTTCGCCTGCTGCGATGCGTTCAGGTCGGCCAGGAACCCATCCATTCCAGCAGCCAGCGACGACCCTGTGGAGGCATCGTCGCCATGGGCCACGGCTGCAACCAAAGCGACGATGGCGAAGACGGCTGTGCTCCGTCCCGAGGTCCGCCAAGTTCGCATGGTGTCCTACTCCCGTTGGAGGCGTCGCTCGCCCGCCTCCCGCTTCCCGCCGGGGATGTACCACGTGTCCTTGCCGCGACTCCGCGTGCTGAGGACGCGGCCCTCACGAGTCTCGATCCAGGCGAGCTTGTCGATCACGTCCACGGCCAGAGGATACCCCGGCGCCGCCGGGAGGCGTCGTGAGTCCCAGACCTGCGGCTGGGACCACTCTGCCGCCGATGCCCCGAGATCGGATGTGACCAGACTGCGCCTTCGCTCGTAGAGGGGGAAGGCGGCGGGGATGCG
>JAKSBN010000360.1 GCA_022361175.1 Pseudomonadota bacterium
CGCGCCTTCGATAGGCCTGTCCTGGCTTTAGGTGCTTGCGGAGTTTGTCCAGGGTGTTCTTGGCCAGTTGGGTTGTCCTCTAAGTCGCTTCTGTAGATTGGTCTTTTCGGCTGATGTGTCAATAAAATTAGTAAAATTTCATGTAATCCCAGGGGGAGGAACTTTTTCGAAGGGGCGAGAGACGCCGTTCCCCTGGGGAGATTCGCACTGGGGGCCTTCCTGCGGATGAATCGCAGCGAGAACTCGTGCCGAAACTGCCCTCGAGCGGAGCCAGCTCGGGAGCCAAGCGGGCCCGGTCGAGGTGCGATGAGGCCTTGCGCCGAATCGTCTCACTCGGCCGGCGGCCGATACGAGAGCTTCCTCTGAAGGGTGCGGCGATGGACGCCGAGTTTCTCAGCGGCGCGCGTGACGTTGCCGCCGGAGTCGCGCAGCACCCGTTGGATGTGTTCCCATTCAACGCGTTGAAGGCTGGCGGGGTTGTGCTCGGCTCCCTCCGCGTTCACGGTCGTGCCTTCGAGGACGGCGAGGATCTGGTCCACGTCCGCGGGCTTCGTGAGATAGTCCGTCGCCCCTCGCCGCATTGCCTCCACGGCCGAAGAGATGCTCCCGTATCCGGTGAGGACGGCGATCCGGATGTCGGGCGTCGCTTCCTTGAGGGTCTCGATGGCGGTGAGACCCGATCCATCGGGCAGGCCGAGGTCGAGCACGGCCCACTCGATCTTCGGAGGGGCCTCGAGCGCTCCGGCAAGCCCCGTGAGGTCGGCGGCTTCGACGACGGAGTGGCCGCGGCGCGAGAACGCGCGCGCGAGCGTCTGCCGGAGAGCGGCGTCGTCCTCGAGGATCAGGATTCGACTCATCCGATCGATCCCTGACTCATGGCGAGGCTGGTCTGGGGCAGGACCAGGCGTGCAACCGTCCCCTTGTTCGGCGAAGACGAGAGGTCGAGCCGTCCGCCCATCGCGTCGCTGACCACGCGCACGAGGTGAAGCCCGAGACCCATCCCGTGGCCCGGCGCTTTCGTCGTGAAGAAGGGCTCGACCGATCGCGTCAGAACCTCTTCGCTCATTCCGGCGCCGTTGTCACGGATTTCGACGCTCAGCTCGTCGGCCTGGCCCGAGAGCGAGACCTGGATCGTGTCGCCCTCGCAGGCATCGAGCGCGTTGCCGACGAGAGGCAGGACGAGCTGAGTCAGTTGTGCCATTGCGGCTGCCGTGAGAGTGGGAAGCTGGCCCTCCCAGGCGACGCGGGCAGCGCGTTTGTCGAGGCGCTCGTTCACGGATTCGGGAAGCGATTTCGGGCAGGGCGGGACGGTGTCGCTGCTGAGGTGGATGCCGACCCCGGCGCTCATTCGGTCGAGGATTTCGCGACAACGGTCCACTTCTGCGCGGATCGTGGCCGCGTCCTCGCTCAGCTCCGAGACGTCCCCCTGCTTCGCCTGGTGCTCCAGTTCTCGGGCCAGTACGGCGACCGTCGTGAGGGGCGAACCGAGTTCGTGAGCCGCGCCGGCGGCGAGCGTCGTGAGAGAGGCGAGGTGCGTCGTACGCTCCAGGCGACGCTCCGATTCCCGAGCGTAGGATCGGTGCCGCTCGACGGCGCGGAGGATCTGTCGCGTCAGGCCGGTGATCGCGATCGCGGTCATCGCCGTCGCCACCCACATGCCGACGAGGTGAAGCTGGACGGGCTCTTGCCAGAGGTCGAGCGTTCGGTGCCATAGGTGCGAGTCCGCTCCGACGAAGAAGAGGCATCCATAGGCGACCACGGCGGCGAGAACGACCGTCCAGGACCAGGCGGTTCGAGAGACCAGACTCGCGAGCGCGATGTGGACGATCAACAGGATCGCAAAGGGGTTCGACGCGCCGCCCGTCAGCGCCATGACGACCGCGAGCAACGCGACGTCGAGGATCAGGAGGCCGGCGACGAGCCGGTCGCTCGAGTCGGACGCCCGCCGAAGGAGCGGGTTCGTGAGTGCCGTCGAGGCTGCGCCCAGCAGGGTCGCCGAGATCACGGAAGCGTTGGCATGGATGCCCAGGGAGATCATGGCGGCGCAGACGTAGCCGGCGGAGACGACCCATCGAACTCGGACCAGCCAGTTCGTCGTTGGCATCCAACTGGGGCGCGCCGCATGGGGGCGCGCAGCGTGGCGCGGCATGGCCGACCTCCTTTCTCGGGGTTGCGCCCGCACGGAGAGTAGGAGCGCTCGGCGAAGATCGGCGAGCGGCGCGACAAATTGCCGCTTCCGGGGGCTTGGCGGGCTCGATAGAGTCGCGCCGCGATGTTCTTTCGAAGTCAAAAAATTCAATATTATCAGTGGCTTGTGATCTTTTCAGAGCTCGGTCGAACGGCGGCCGCGGGGCTCCTGCTCGGCCTCGTGCTCGCGCCGCTCGCGGCCCGTGCCGACGGGGTCGGCCAGCGGCGTCCGACCGAGGTGATCGTCGTCGTCGGGAAGCGGGGGTCGGCGACGACTCCCGACGTGAGCGCGGCGCGCGAGCGGCTCGAGCGGATTCCCGGCGCAGTCGGCGTGGTCGACGACTCGACGTATCGGGATTCCTTTACCCAGAGCATCGGAGACGCGCTGCTCTTCACGCCCGGCGTCTTCGCGGATACGTCGGCGCAGCGCGAGAGTCGCATCTCGATTCGCGGGTCGGGGCTCAATTCATCCTTCGAGCGGCGCGGCATCACCGTGCTTCGAGACGGCGTTCCGATCTCTCGCGCGGGCGGCCTCACCGAGTTCCAGGAGATCGACCCGATCTCGATCGACTACATCGAAGTCTACAAAGGGGCGAACGGCTTGCGCTACGGCGGCATGTCTCTGGGCGGCGCCGTGAACATCGTCTCGCCGACCGGGCGCACGGCGTCGCCGGGCGTCCAGGTCCGCCTGGAGGGAGGCAGCTTTGCCACCACGCGCGCCCACGGCAGTGTGGCCCTCGCGAACGAGACCGCGGATCTCTACGTGGGCGCGACGGGGCTGCGGAGCGAGGGCTACCGCGACCACAGCGACGTCCGAAGCGTCTACGGCCACGCGAATCTCGGCATTCGGCTCGGCGACCTGGGCGAGATGCGATTCTACGCCACGGCCCTGAGCGACAACCTAGAGCTGGCCGGGTCGCTCGGGTTGAGAGACGCGCTCGACAATCCGCGCGATGCGGCGCGACCCGTGACGATCGGCCCGTTCTTTCCGGGTGGGCCGGTGACGGTTCTCGATCCGGGCCCGATTGCGGACGACTGGGATCGCAACCTCGACGTCTATCGCGCCTCGAACGTCACCAAGATCGAGCTCGACCACGCGTCGATCGAAGGTTCGTTCTGGTTCGCCTACCGCGACCTGGATCACGCGATCACGCGGTTCGCCGGAATCATCGACCAGGAGGAGAAGGAGTACGGCGGGCAGCTTCGCGCCGAGGGCGATTTTGTCTGGGCGGACCGCGACTTCGCCTGGGTGGTCGGAGCGAGCGTCGCGAGCTCGGACAACGACGCGAGGGCGTTCGAGAACGATTTCGGGGACCGGGGAGATCTTCGCTCTCGAAGCGATCAGGACGCCCGGAACTGGTTCGTCTACGCGCAGGCCGACGCGGAGATCACGGATTCGTGGACGGCGATCGCCGGGCTTCAGTATCTCGACACGAAGCGGAAGAACCGCGCGCGGTTTCAAGATACGTCCGGTCAGGTCTCCGAGTCGCAGTTCAACCCGCGTGTGGGGCTGCTCTGGGACTTCGACGAGCGGACGCAGTTCTTCGTCAATGCGAACCGCAGCTTCGAGCCGGCGAGCATGGCGGACCTGACCGCGGGCGGGGCGCTCGACTTCACTCCGCTGCGCGCGCAGGACGCCTGGACCTTCGAGATCGGCTCGCGCGGCCAGAGGCGATTCGTCGCGTGGGACCTGGCCTACTACCGGAGCTGGGTCGAGGACGAGTTCGTCGATCTGCCGGTCCCGGGCGCCAGCGGATTCCTCTCCCGCACGTTCAACGCGGGCGACACGATCCACCAGGGCATCGAGGCGGGCCTCAGCTTCTTCGTCGATCGCCCCGAGCTGGACGAGCTCGGCCTCGGTCTCTCGTTTCGGGCGGTCTACACCTGGAACGACTTCTTCTTCGATTCGGAGCCCGACGGCGTCGTCGGGACGGGCTCGCTGTCGGGGAACCAGCTTCCGGCCATTCCGGAGCACGTGCTGCTCTTCGAGGCTCGGCTCGAATACCAGAAGAAGGCGTCGGTCTCGGTCAACGTGCGCCACGTGCCGCGAGGGCCCTACGTCGACTTCGCCAACACGAAGCGCATCCCGGACTACACCCTCGTCGGGATTTCGGGTTCCGTCGACGTCCTCGAGAATCTCCGCTTCTTCGTCTCCGGAGAGAATCTGGGCGACGAGACGTTCATCTCCAACCTCACGACGGTGGCGGATCAGTCGATCGAGAACGCGAACGTATTTACGCCGGGGCAGGGGCGTGCCTTCTTCGGCGGCCTGGAGTGGCGCTACTGATGGCGGCGTCCTGGTCCTCGAAGCGCGTGTCATGGGGGCGGGCGGCGCTGAGAGTTCACCGCTTTCTGGCCATCTCGGGCGGGATCGCCCTCGCGCTCTGGGGCGGATCCGGGCTTCTCCACGTGGTGATGACGAACTTCGGACCTCAGCCGACGCGGATGCGTCCGCCTGTGCAACCGATCGATCTGGCGAGTGCGCGACCCCTCGACGAAACGCTCGCTCGCGCGCGAATCCCGCAGGCCGCCGCCATCCGAATCGTCGCCGGCGACGGCGAGAGCCTGCTTCAGGTCACCGAGGATCAGGACCGCCCGAGAAGATACTTCGAACTCGACTCCGGTCGTGAGAAGCCGGACCACGATCGCGCGCACGCCGAGTTCCTGGCGCGCTACTACCTCGGGCTCGACTCGGACGCCGCGGGGTCGGCGACTCCAACGCGAGTTCGTTCGATCGAGCGCGTGACCGAGTTTAGCGACGCCTATCCCTGGGTGAATCGATTGCTGCCGGTCTACCGCGTCGAATTCGATCGCCCGGATCGCTTGACGGCCTACGTCTACACCGAGACGAATGCCCTCGCCTCCGTAACCGATGCGCGCAAGGCCCAGATCCAGACCGCGTTCAGCGCCTTTCATACCTGGAGCTGGTTTCCGCGTCAGGCCGAGTGGGTTCGCGTCATCGTGATCGGCTACCTGGTCGGGTCGCTGCTCTGCCTCTCATTGACCGGGTCGGTGCTGCTCCGGACGCTTCGCGCGCGCAGTCGGCGCACCCGAGCCCAGCGACTCCACCGGTGGGCCGCGTTCGCAGGCGCACTCCCGATGCTCTTGTTCACGGTGAGCGCGCTCTTTCATCTGATCTGGTTCGCGGGGGAAGCGCCGGGTCGCATCCTTCGCCTCGCGCCACCGCTGTCGCTGGAAGGCGTGGCTTTTCCTCTTCACGAACAGTGGGAGCAGATCTCCGGCGAACTGCACGTGTCGTCGGTCTCGATCATCGAAGACCAGGGCGGACGAGTCCTCTACCGGTTGGGCCTGGCGATGCCACGTGGGTCCGATCCGACCGCGAAGGCGGCGATCCGGAATGCCAGGTTCGACGGCGTCCCCACGACCGGTCCCGCTCTCTACTTCGACTCGCAGACAGGGGCGCCGATCGATCGTGGCGATCGCGAGATCGCAGTCGGGATCGGTGCTCGTTGGCTGGGCGACGCCAAGGCCAGGCCGGAGCACATGGAACTCGTCACGCGATTCGGTCCGACCTACGACTTCAGGAACAAGCGTCTCCCTGTCTGGCGGCTCGACTACGAAGAGCCTCTGCGCGCGTCGGTGTTCGTGGATACGACGACTTCCTGCGTGGTCGACGTGTTGGCGGACTCGGATCGGCCCGAACGGTTCGTCTTCGCGTTTCTGCACAAGTGGAACTTCCTGTTCCCTCTCGGCCGCGGCGTACAGAGCGCGGTGGTCGCAACCGTGGTGGCGCTCTCGATTCTGGTGCTCGGTGGATCGGGGTTCGCTCTCGCGTGGAGTCGGCAAAGAGCTCGTCGCTAGCGTCGGTTCTCCGCGCGTAGCCGTTCAGTTTGGCTCGTCTCGGACCACGACGACCTTCCCCACTCCAGCCGAGAAGGCGCGGGCCGCATCGTGCCAGGGAACGATCTCGTCGACGGCCGTTCCCAGAGCCGTCGTTTTTTCGAGAAGGAGGGGGAGAACCTCGTCGATCGCGGCCCGTGCATCCGGCTGCCCGGTCTTGATGGCGATGCACTTCTCGAACAAGCGCATCATGGGAATCGGCGTGGTCGGGGCGAGATACATGCTGCTGATGGTCAGCTCGCCCGCTGGCGCGACGGCGTCGATGCACAGGTTGAGCAGCTCGGGATTTCGGCTCGCGTCGACGACCACGGGGTAGTGGTCGCGCTTCACATCTCGCCCCGAGTCGAGGACGCGTCCACCGCAGGATTCCAGCTTGTCGCGCATCGACGGGTGAGCACCAAGGATGTCGATCTCCGACGCACCGAGCGACCTCGCGATGGCGGTCGCGTAGAGTGTGATGTTCTCGAACGAGCCGCCGGCGATCAGAACGGGGGCCTCCGGAGTTCGAGCGAGTTGCGGAGCCACGCAGCGATGGGCATCTGGGATGTTGCACGAGAGCGATGTCGCTTGATCCGGGCGGAGACCGGCGGGAAGGGGAACGAGCATCGCATCGGCGTGGGGAACGGAGACGAGGTCGCTCACTGCACCGCCCCAACCCCCGGCGGCTTTGCCGAGGCCGTAGCAGGAGAGCCAGGTGACGGCTCGACAGCTCGAGGTGCGGCCCATCTTGCAGTGAGAACAGGTGCCGCAGTTGATCTGGAAGGGCACGATGACCCGATCGCTCGGGGCGTGGTCCCGGACGCTCTCGCCGACGGCCACGATCTCGGCCACGAACTCGTGCCCGATGGGCAGAGGCCCGGCGAAGGGCATGTGGCCTCCGACCATCAGATGATCGAAGTCGCAGGTGCCGACGGCCAGCGGCCGTACCAGGGCGCCGCTCGGCTCCAGCTCCGGATCGCAAACGTCGGCCCAGGTGAGGGTGCGGGGAGCTTCCAAGAGAAGCGTCTTCATCGGAGGGGTCCTTCGTATAATACGAATGTACTATACATAGTACAATCGTACTATGCAATCATTCGCGAGATGTGTGCTTGCCCCGATTTGTGGCCCGAGTGGAACGGAAGAGTCGAATGCCGGATACGCGCCAGAAGATGATCGAGACCGCGGTCCGCATGTTCCAGGAGCACGGCTACCAC
>JAKSBN010000305.1 GCA_022361175.1 Pseudomonadota bacterium
CGCCGCCTGCGGCGGCGGCGACGGCCCGGGACCCGCGGCGAAGAGCGCCGCGGCCGAACGCGCCGAGCGCCGGCTCTACGACGGCGCGCCGCCGGTGATTCCCCATCCCGGCTTCTCCGGCACCTGCACCGAGTGCCACTCCGAGGCCGGCGTGGCCGTCGCGGACGTGGGGTTCGCGCCGCCGACGCCTCACGAGCTGACGCCGGGCCTCGGCCTGGCGAGCCGCTGCGTCCAGTGCCACGTCTACGCGGCGGCGGAGGGCGTCTTCCGGGAGAACGCCTTCCAGGGGCTGGCCCAGGATCTGCGGCGCGGTCGGCGCCTCTCGGATCTCTCCCCCCCCGTGATGCCGCACCCGCGCTTCATGCGCGAAAACTGCGCGGCCTGCCACACCGGACCCGCCGCGCGCGAGGAGATCCGAACCTCCCACCCGGAGCGCCAGCGCTGCGGCCAGTGCCACGTGGAGCGGATCGTCACCACGAACTGGACCGAAGCGAGCTGAGGCCTCAGCGGCCCTCGGCGCTCACAGCGAAAGCGGCAGCTCCAGAAACTCGGCGTAGATGCGGTCGCGGTGATCGAGCAGCACCGGGTCGAGCGCCTTCAGCGTGGCGTCGTCGCTGGCGGTGAAGGCCTCCCGCATGGCGTCCGGCATCGGGCACTGCGCCGGCGGCAGCGGCCGGAAGAGCGCCATGAAGGCGGCGCTGTAGAGGTCCACGGCGGTGAGCGCGTTGCCGACGTAGAAGCCCGAACCGGCCGCCGCCTGGGCGTGGAGCCGCGCGGTCAGCATCTCCAGCAGCGAACAGACGCGGGGTGTGTAACGGGGCCCCTCGGATTCGCGGTATCCGTACTTGTCGGCCAGGTACTGCGCCACCGGCTTGGGGAAGCCCGGCCCGCCCTCGAGGCCCGCGTGGACGCCGGCCAGTCGGCGCGCCCAGCCGAGGCCCATCTCGCCGCAGATCTCGTGCCCGAGCCCGAACACCAAAGCGCGCTCCGCGGGATCGCGGGGCAGCAGCGCCGGCTCGGGCGCCAGGTGCTCGGCCAAGAGCAGGATCTCCGCCCAGCCGCCGCGGGGCGGCTCGTCGCCGTAGATCGCCACCGGGCCGCTCGCCTCGCCGGCCCAGGCCACCAGCTCGGCGTTCGAGACGTCGAGGCGCACGGCCGCATAGGGGATCCGCTTCACGTGGAGGATGCCCTTGGCGGCTTCGCCCCACGGGCTCGGCACTCCCGGCACCACGACCAGCCGGAGGCCGTCGCGGTTGCGGGCGGACTCGAAGTCGACGAACTCGATGGGCATGCAGCTCCTTTCGATCCGGTCGAGCGGATCGCTGTGGGCGCGCGGTCAGGCCGTGGCGACCGGATCGTCCAGCACGCAGCGGGTGCCGCCGCGCTCCATTTCGACGATGCAGCGGTTGCAGTGGGTGCAGGGCGACGAGGTGGTTTCGCCGGCGGCGAGCTTGCGCACCCAGTCCGGGTCGTGGATCAGGGGGCGTCCGACCGCGACGAAGTCGAAACCGGCTTCCAGGGCGTGTTCCATGGTCTCGAGGCGCGTGACGCCGCCCAGCAGCATCAGCGGGAGCCGGACGGCGCGACGGAACTCCAGGGCCTGCGGCAGGAAGAAAGCCTCCTGGAACGCGTAGGGCTTCAGCATGCGCGGTGCGAAGACGCGCAGGCCGAGGCGGCGGATCGGGTCGCGTTCGTCGGCGATCATGTCGCGCAGGGGCACGTCGCCGCGCAGCAGGTACATCGGAGTGCGGGTGGTGTGGCCGCCCGTCAACTGGATCGCGTCGACCGTGCCGTCCTGCTCCAACCAGCGCGCGACCTGCACGCCTTCCTCCAGCGTGAGCCCGCCGTCGAAGCCGTCGTCCATGTTGAGCTTCGGATACAGCGCGACGTCGCGGCCGATGGCTTCCCGCACCGCGGCCAGCACGCGCCGCGGGAATCGCGCCCGGTTCTCGAGCGAGCCGCCGTACTCGTCGCGGCGGCGGTTGTTGTAGGGCGACAGGAACTGGCTCAGCAGGTAGCCGTGTCCCAGGTGGACTTCGATGGCGTCGAAGCCGCACTGCACGGCCAATCGCGCCGCATCCGCGAACGCGTGCTCGAGGCGCCCGAAGTCCGCGGCCGTCATCGCCCGCGAGAAGGCCTGGGCATGCATGCTGAACTGCCGCGACGGGCCGAGCGGCTTCTCGCGCGTGGCGCGGGGGTTGGCGAACCAGCCCGCGTGGCCGAGCTGGATGCTGGCGCGCGCGCCCGCCCGGTGGATCGCCTCCGCGAAGTCCGCGAGGCCAGGCGACGCCTCTTTGCGCATCCACACCTGGTCGCGAAACGTCCGCCCCTCCGGTGAGACCGCGCAGTAGGCGAGGGTCGTCATGGCCACGCCGCCCTCCGCGAAGGCGCGGTGCCAGTCCACGAGTCGCTCCGTTACCAGCCCCTTGCGCGCCATCCCCTCGTTCGTGCCGCACTTGACGATGCGGTTGCGCAGCGCGAGGGGGCCGAGGGCTCCGGGCGCAAAGACCGGCGAGTTCGGACGCTCGGGGGGCGAGGACGACATCATCGAAACTCTACTGGAGGTCGCCCACCGCGCGCAGCCGCGGCGGAGACGAAGACTCGCTACATCTCCGTGTAGGCCGGATTCGTGGGAGGGTTGGCCGGATGGCGGCATTCGTGACTCTCGACGCGGTGCGCGCCGCCGCGGAGCGGATCGCGCCCTACGTGCGGCGCACCCCCGTCCTGACCGCCCGGCCGAAGGACGACTGCGAGCTTCTCTGCAAGGCGGAGTCGCTCCAGGCGACCGGCGCTTTCAAGCTGCGCGGCGCTTTCTCGAAGCTGCTGGCGCTGCCGGCCGACGCACCGGGCGTCGTCGCGCACTCTTCCGGCAACCACGCCCAGGCGGTCGCCCGCGCGGCCCGGGTGCTGGGGATCCGCGCGGTCATCGTGATGCCCGCGGACGCACCGCCGCCCAAGCGCGAGCGCACCGAGGCGGACGGCGCGGAGATCGTCGCGGTCGGCCCGGACAGCGACGAGCGTGAGCGCGTGGCCGCAACGCTGGCGCAGGGGCGCGGCCTCGTCCTCGTGCCGCCCTTCGACGACCCCCTGGTGGCGGCGGGCCAGGGCACCGCCGCGCTCGAGCTCTTGGAGGAGACGGGCGCGCTCGATCGCTTCTACGCGCCCGTTTCGGGCGGCGGCCTCATGGCCGGCTGTGCAGTGGTCGTGCACGGGCTGTCTCCGGCCGCCGAGATCGTCGGCGTCGAACCCGAGGACGGCAACGACACCCAGCTCTCGCTGGCCGCCGGCGAACGCCGCAAGGTGCCGCCGCCCCGCACCATCGCCGACGGCCTGCGCGTGCGGACGCCCGGCGCCGGGACCTGGCCCGTCCTGAAGCAGCACCTGGCCCGGGTCGAGCTGGTGAGCGACCGCGAGCTGGAGGACGCCATGCGCTATGCGCTGCACGAGTTGCACCTGGTGCTCGAGCCCTCCGGCGCCGCCAGCCTCGCCGTCGCCCTGCGCGAGGGCCGGGGCCGCTGCGGCGTCCTTCTGTCCGGCGGCAACGTCGACCCGACGCTCCTCGCCGCCGTCGCGGCGAGGGAACGGGGAAGGTGGACTTTGTGAGCATTCACTTCGGCGATCCAGGCCGGTCCCTCGGCGAGTGAGGATCCCTTCGGCCCGCGGGAAGGGCTTCGGCCGCCCGATCCGGTGTTGTCGGCGTGTGGCCGAGTAGCAATCGTGGATGTGTGTTCGACGTGCCGGTTGGCGCGGGCTGAAACCATGACTAGAGGCCATCTCATAAACCTCTCGGTCGCCAGAGTCGCATCTTCGAGC